>NZ_JASNGB010000063.1 GCF_030271215.1 Deinococcus rhizophilus
TCTCCCGACGGCGTCGATCTCGTCGATAAAGACGATGCAGGGGGCCGACTTGCGGGCCTGCTCGAACAGGTCGCGGACGCGGGCGGCGCCGACACCGACGAACATCTCGACGAAGTCGCTGCCGGAGATGGAGAAGTAGGGGACGCGGGCTTCGCCCGCGACCGCCTTGGCGAGCAGGGTCTTGCCGGAACCGGGGGGGCCGACCAGCAGGACACCGTGGGGGATGCGGGCGCCGAGCTGGTGGTAACGCTCGGGGTGGCGCAGGAAGTCGACGACTTCCTGCAGGTCCTGTTTGGCCTCGTCGCAGCCCGCGACGTCGGCGAAGGTCAGCTTGATCTGCCCCTCGCTGATCACCGCCGCCTTCGACTTCCCGAAGTTGCCCGCCGCGCCCTCCCCACCCCCGGGTCGGCGAAACAGCAGCACCAGCAGCGCCACGATCAGCAAGCCGGTGAGCAGGCCGCTCACCAGGGTGATCACACTCAGGCGCGGGGGCGCGGCGTAGGTGACCTCCACGCCCGCCGCTTCCAGCCGGGGCAGCGCGATCAGGGGGTCGGCGGCCAGGGTGCGGGTCTCGAACCGTTGCTGGTCCGCCAGCCGACCCGTCAGCAGGGCGGTGTTGTTCTGAATCTGCACGGTGAGCGTCTGGACCTCGCCCGCCCGCAGCGCCGCCGTGAACTCGTTCAGCCCCAGTTCGTCCGGGCGGCTGCGGGGACTCAGCACGGCGATCACCAGCAGCAGCGCCCCCACGCCCGCCGCCAGTCCCCAGCCCCAGGCGCCGCGTTTCACCCGCGTGCCCCCTGCCCCCGGGCCCGTCCTGGTCCTATGCGGCCCTGTACCCTCCGGCCCTGTGTCATGCCCCAGTGTAGGCCGATGCGCCCGGGAAACTCTGGAAGGAAACCGGCGATGTGACTGAACGGGAGAGTTGGCCGAGTTGAGCGTGGTCCACTCAAGTCTATTGACAGCTTCCAACTGTAGCCTTATGCTGTGCGCAGTTCAGAACTGCTGTCCGCTGGGCAGCAGAATCTTACGTCTGACTCCCTCAATTTCCCTTCCCAGAAGGGTTGACCTCCAAGGAGACACCATGCCCAAAGCCGTCGGAATCGACCTCGGTACCACCAACAGCGTCATCTCGGTCATGGAAGGTGGCCGCCCGGAAGTGATCGTCAATGCCGAGGGCGCCCGCACCACCCCCTCGGTCGTGGCGTACAAGGGCGACGAGCGCCTGGTCGGGCAGATCGCCCGCCGTCAGGCCGCGCTGAACCCCCGCGCCACCATCTTCGAGGCCAAGCGCTTTATCGGCCGCCGCTGGGACGAGGTCAAGGAGGAAGCGGCCCGCAGCCCCTTCACCGTCAAGGAAGGTCCCGGCGGGTCGGTGCGCATCGAGGTGAACGGTCAGGACCTCGCCCCCGAGCAGGTCAGCGCGGAGGTGCTGCGCAAGCTGGTGCAGGACGCCTCAGCCAAGCTGGGCGAGAAGATCCGCGACGTGGTGATCACCGTGCCCGCCTACTTCGACAACTCGCAGCGCGAGGCCACCAAGCAGGCGGGCGAGATCGCGGGCCTGAACGTGCTGCGCGTGATCAACGAGCCCACCGCCGCCGCGCTCGCCTACGGGCTGGAGCGCAAGGGCAACGAGACGGTGCTGGTGTTCGACCTCGGGGGCGGCACCTTCGACGTGACCATCCTCGAACTCGGCGACGGCGTCTTCGAGGTCAAGTCCACCTCCGGCGACACGCACCTCGGCGGCGCGGACTTCGACCAGCGTCTCGTGGGCTGGCTGGCGGGCGAGTTTGAGCGGGAGCACAACTTCGACCTGCGCAAGGACCCCCAGGCCCTCCAGCGCCTGATCGAAGCCTCCGAGAAGGCCAAGATCGAGCTGTCGAACGCCTCCGAGACCACCATCAGCCTGCCCTTCATCACCTTCGACCCCGAGACGCGCACCCCGCTGCACCTCGAGCGCAGCCTCAGCCGCGCCAAGTTCGAGGAGCTGACCGCCGACCTGCTGCGCCGCGTACGCCAGCCGGTCGAGCAGGCCCTCGCGGACGCCAAGCTGAGTGCCGCGCAGATCGACGAGGTGATTCTGGTCGGCGGCTCGACCCGCATCCCGGCGGTCAAGCGCATCGTGCAGGACCTGATTGGCAAGACGCCCAACGAGTCGGTCAACCCCGACGAGGCCGTGGCCCTCGGCGCGGCGGTGCAGGCGGGCATCATCCAGGGCGACGCTTCCCTCGGGGACATCGTGCTGGTCGACGTGACGCCGCTGACGATGGGCGTGGAGGTCAAGGGCGGCATGATCGCCCCGATGATCACCCGCAACACCACCGTGCCCGCCAAGAAGACCGAGATCTACACCACCGCCGAGAACAACCAGCCGGGCGTGGAGATCAACGTGCTGCAGGGCGAGCGCCCGATGGCGAGCGACAACAAGTCTCTCGGCCGCTTCAAGCTCGAGGGCATTCCGCCCATGCCCGCCGGACGCCCGCAGATCGAGGTGACCTTCGACATCGACGCCAACGGCATCCTGCACGTGACCGCCAGGGAAAAGACCAGCGGCAAGGAAGCGTCGATCCGCATCGAGAACACCACCACCCTCGACAAGAGCGACGTGGAGAAGATGGTGCAGGAGGCCGAGCAGAACGCCGAGGCCGACCGCCAGCGCCGCGAACGGGTCGAGAAGCGCAACAACCTCGACTCGCTGCGGGTGCAGGCCATGACGCAGCTTGACGAGAACGCCGGGGCCAGCGAGGACGCCAGGAGCAGCCTCAAGGCCGCTGCCGACGAGGCCGAGGAAGCCGTGCGCCTCGACGACGACGCCCGCATCGAGGCCGCCCAGAAGCGGCTGGAGGAAGAACTCCGGGGCTTCATGACCGCCGCGCAGCAGGGCGGGCAGGCCCAGGGCACCGAGACCGGACCCCAGGCCCCCAAGCAGGACGACGACGTGATCGACGCGGACTTCAAGCCCGCCGACTGAGCGACCTTCCACTCCGCACAGACCGCACACCGAGGGGGGAGAGGACGGCTGACCGGCCCCTCTCCCCTATCTTCACCGCATGTTTCGCAGACGGGGGACCCCCATGACCCAGGACGATCAGAACCAGACCACACCGCAGCCCGAGCAGGGCACCCAGGACCGCAAGAAGACCCTGGACGCCGACACGGGCACCGAAGTCGACACCGACCTCCCGGGCGCCGAGACGGACAACCTCGAAGAGGACCTTGACGCTGCCGGATTCCCCGGCATGGACGAGGGCATGTTCGCCCAGGTGCAGGAGATGATGGGCAAGCTGGGGCGGGCCGACGAGCTGGAAAAGGAGAATGCGGACCTGCGCGGCAAGCTCGGGCGCCTCGCCGCCGACTTCGAGGGCTACCGCCGCCGCACCCAGGAGGACGTGGAGGCGGCCCAGGGACAGGGTGTGGCGAGGGCGGCCGAGGCCCTGATGCCCGTCTACGACGACCTCGACCGGGCGCTGAGCATGGGCGCGGGCGACCCCGCCCAGCTGATTCCCGGCATGCAGGCCGTGCAGAGCAAGGTGCTGCTGGTCTTCGGCGGGCTGGGGCTGGAGGCCACCGGACGCGAGGGCGAGGTGTTCGATCCCCGCTGGCACGAGGCGATTCAGGTGGTGCCCGCCGACGAGGACGACGTGATCGTGCAGGTTTACCAGCTGGGCTTCCGCATGGGCGACCGCTCGGTGCGGCCCGCGCGGGTGGTGGTCGGCAAGAAGCAGTGAGCACCCGGTGGTCAGCTTCCAGCCCTTGACGACGCCATTCTCGCTGGCGGCTGGCCGCTGAACACCTGAACGCTGGAGGCGCCCCATGGCCTACAAGGATTACTACAACGTCCTCGGCGTCACGCGCGGCGCCTCGGACGCGGACATCAAGAGCGCGTACCGCAAGCTCGCCAAGACCTACCACCCCGACAAGAACCAGGGAGACGGGAAGGCCGCCGACCGCTTCAAGGAGATCGGGGAAGCCTACGCGGTGCTCTCCGATCCCGAAAAGCGCAAGCTCTACGACCAGTTCGGGCACACCGGGCAGGTGCCGCCGGGCTACGGCGACGCGGGCAACTTCCAGGGCGGCGACTTCGCGGGCTTCGATCCCTCGCAGTTCAGCGATTTCTTCCAGGGGCTGTTCGGGATGGGGGGGCGGCGGGGCGGCGGCTTCCAGGGGGGCGCGGGAGGCTTTCCGGGCGGCGGGCAGCAGGTCAACCTCGACGACCTGCTGGGCGGCATCGGCGGCACCCAGGGGCGGCGCTTCGTGCAGAACGTGGAGGGCGAGTTGCAGGTGACTCTGCAAGAAGCCTTCGCCGGGTCGGACGAGGTCATCAACGTGGACGGCAAGCGCCTCGCGCTGCGGGTCCCGGCTGGAACGCGCGACGGCTCCCGGCTGCGGCTGGCGGGTCAGGCTCCGGGGGGAGGCGACGTGCTGCTCACCATCCGGGTGCTGGAAGACGCCCGCTTCGACCTGGAGGGCGACGACCTCGTCACCACGGTGGATGTGCCCGCCCCCGTCGCGGCGCTGGGAGGCCCCGTCACCGTGCCCACGCTGGGGGGCAACGTGACCCTTACCGTGCCGCCCAGCAGCAGCGGGGGCCGCCGGATGCGCCTGCGGGGACAGGGCTGGCCCCGGCGGGACGGCACGCGGGGCGACCTGTACGCCCGGCTCAACCTGACCGTGCCGCGCGACCTCAGCGACGAGGAGCGGGAGCTGTACGGCAAGCTGCGCGACCTTCGTTCATAACCGCCTCCACAGCGAGAGAGCCGCCCAGTTGAACGGGGCGGCCCTCTCGCTTGTGCGTGTTACTGGGGATCGGCGCTGGGCTGGCTGACCCCTTGCAGGGCCGTCTCGTCGGCGCTCCCGCCTGTCCGGACGGCGAGGTCCCCGAGGCTGACCATCCCAGCGATCTTGCCGCCGTCGGTCACCGGGAGGCGCCGCAGCTGGCGGTCGGCCATCTCACGGGCGGCCTCCTGCACGTCGGTGTCGGCGTCCATCGTGAAGACGCTCCCGGTGGTGTAGTCGGTCACGGCGGTCCCGGAATCGTGGCCGTAGGCGACCGCCCGGACCACGATGTCGCGGTCGGTGATGATCCCGCTGGGGTGATCGCCGTCCATCACCAGCACGGCCCCGATGTCCTGTTCGAGCATCAGGGTGGCGACTTCCTTGAGGGTGGCCTGCGGGTCCACGGTCACGGGGCTGGGCGTCATGATCTCTCGGAGGGTCGGCATGGGGGAACCTTACCCCGCCGCAGCGCCGGGTCCGGTGGGAAGTCGCTAAAGAGGCCAAAAGAAGAGGAGAAGGCGCGTGGCCCTCTCCCCCCTTGCCTGACTCGCAGCTCAGCGCATCAGCCAGTCGAAGCTCGTCTTCATCAGCAGGGCGCGGCTCTGGGGGGTCAGGCCCTCGAGCCCGAAGCCCATGTTGACGGTGCGGTAGGCGCCCGCGTCGTTGGCGACGATGGACCCGGCGTTCTCGGCCGCGTTCTGGGCCGACACGCGCGGCGCGGGCGTCTGGGCCTGGGCCTGCGGCTGGCTGCCGAAGATCTGGCCCAGGATGCCGCCGATCAGGTTGGCGGCCAGGCGCTCGACCAGTCCACGCGGGTCCTGCACCTTCTGCCCGGCGCGGGCGGTGTTGGGGTCCACCCGGATGCTCTGGGCGGTGATGGTGCCCGCTGTGGCGTTCGCGCTGCCCCACGAGGCGACCACCTGCGAGCCGCTGAGGTCCGCGATCACGTCGGGGTAGTACTGGTTGCCCGCGCTGCCCGCCGCGTTGAGGGTAAAGGCGGTGTTGCCGAAGGCGCCGCGCGTCACGAAGCGGGGGTTGCCCGAGCTGTCCGCCACGAAGCGGGTCTTGAGGGTCGCCGTGTAAAAGGCGCTGCCGCCGATGTCGTAGCCGATGTCCTGCCCGGTCACGAGCAGGCGCCCCCCACCCGCGAGGTACTGGCGCAGGGTGTTCTGGTCCTGGGCGGTGATGGTGTTCTGGTACTGCTCGCCCGTCGCCCAGATCACGACGTTCACCCGCTGCATCTCGGAGAGGGGGACGGCGCCCTGGGTCTGGGTGTTCCACACGAAGGCGCCGTTCGCGGCCGCGTTCGCCTTGACCGCGTCGCGCAGCGCCGCCGTCACGTCAGCTCCCTGGCCCATGTCGTCGTCCACGAGCAGGACGCGGGGCTTGGCGCCGCTGGCGGGCGGCGTGGGCGTGGGGGCCGGGGCGGGCGCGGGAGCGGGGGCCGGAGCAGGCTGACCGGCCACCGGCTTGATGAAGCAGCCCTTGCGGACGCCGGGAGCAGGGTCACTGCCCCACTCGGCCACCGTGCAGTTGAAGCCGTCGGTGCCGATGCCCGTCAGGTAGCGCCCGGCCGTGCCGAACGCCGCCTCGCGCTGGCCCTTGAAATCGCAGAAGCTGCCCTCCACCGCGCACAACTCGAAGCCCGCCGGACCCGTGGGGTTGGCCGGAGCGGGAGCCGGGGCTGGGGTGGGTGCTGGGGTGGGTGCCGGAGTCGGCGCAGGAGTCGGAGCCGGAGTGGGCGTGGGTGCCGGGGTCGGGGCGGGGGTAGGCGCGGGCGTCGGCGCCGGAGTGGGGGCGGGTGCCGGAGCCGGGGCCGGAGCGCCCGCCGTCACGCCCAGCTTGCTCAGGGCACCGGGGACGCTGATCAGGCCGTAGCCGACGTTGTTGTTCTTGCTGCCCGCGTTGCTGGCCGAGGTGTACAGCGCGTTCTTGACCGCGTCCACGCCCGTGCCCGGCCTGGCCGAGAGCATCAGGGCGACCGCGCCCGCCGCGATGGGGCTGNGCGGGTGCCGGAGCCGGGGCCGGAGCGCCCGCCGTCACGCCCAGCTTGCTCAGGGCACCGGGGACGCTGATCAGGCCGTAGCCGACGTTGTTGTTCTTGCTGCCCGCGTTGCTGGCCGAGGTGTACAGCGCGTTCTTGACCGCGTCCACGCCCGTGCCCGGCCTGGCCGAGAGCATCAGGGCGACCGCGCCCGCCGCGATGGGGCTGGCCTGGGAGCTGCCGCTCAGCGCCCCGTACTGCCCGTTCGGAAACGAGCTGGTGATCGCCACACCGGGGGCGGCGATGTCGGGCTTGACAAAGACGCCGTTGATCTGGCCCTGCCACGCGACCGGGCCCCGGCTGCTGAAGGACGCGACCTGCCCGTTCTGGTCCACCGCGCCCACCCCGATGGCGTCGGGGAGGTTGCCGGGGCTGCCCGTGCTGGCCGAGGTCGGGCCGAAGTTCCCGATCGCGAACACCGGGGCCACGCCCGCCTTGAGCATGTTCTGGACCGGCACGATGAACTCGTCGTAGGTGCCGGGAATCCCCAGGCTCATGTTCACGACCTGAGCGCCGTCGTTGGTATCGGCGTTGTTGTCGGGGTCCAGCACGTACTGCATCCCCGCGATCACCTGCGCGAAGGTGCCCTCGTTGTTGGGCAGGACCAGCGCACTGATCAGCCGGGCATCGGGAGCCACGCCGACCGTCTTACCCGCGATCAGTCCCGCCGTGTGGGTGCCGTGGTTGGTGGTGTCGCGCGGAGTGGTGCCGATGCGGTCACCTTCCGCGTTGAACTCCGCGAAGGCGGCGATGCGGCCCGCGTACTCGGGATGGTTGGGGTCGATGCCGCTGTCGAGATGCCCGACCCGGATGTTCTGCCCCCGGAAGCCCGAGGCCCACGCCTGGGGGGCTCCGATCTTCTGGAGGTGCCACGGCGTGCCGCTGGGCGCCGAGGCCGCACTGAGGGCCACCGCACGGGGAATCTGGACCTTGAAGTTCTCGAAGACGGCGTCCACGAAGGGGAGGGCCGCGAGCGCCCGCGCCTGCACCGGGGTCAGCGGCAGGAAGATGCTCTGGTCGAGCCACAGCTGGGTGACCCGGCCCGAGTTGACGGCCTGGTTGATAAACCCGGCGGCGGGACCCAGCTGCGCGAGCCGCGCCTGAAGCTGCTGGCGCGAACTCTTGAACAGCGCCCGGCCCCGGTCGGTGTTGCTGAACTTGAAGCGGACGATCACGCCGGTGGGGGTCTGGTCGCCGCGCTGCGCCCGCTGCAGCAGCGAGGGCGAGATCGTTCCAGCCTCGGCGAGGCTGGCGCTGCCCAGCGTCAGGGCGGCGCCGAGCAGCAAGGTGGCCTTGGTCTTGGTCATACCCGGCAGCCTAACGGCCCCCCCGTGACGTCCCCTGAAGCCCAGATGAGGAAGTCTTGAGGCGGCGTCAGGGGCGGGTCAGTCGCCGGGGGCGCCTAGCGGGCGTACTGCAAGATCACCTGGCCGTCGCTGGTAGCGCCGCGCATCATGCTGAACCGGCGAACGCTCAGGACCGTCTGCCCTCCTCTCAGGGACAGCAACTGCACGTTCAGATTGATACCGTTTTGCGTGTAGGGGTTGTTGCCGCGCAGGGTCCACTCGAACCCGCTCTGCACGTCGAGCGCCCGTTCCTGCGCGTTGCCGGGCACGAACGCCTGCGGCTTGCCGGAAAATCCCTCGGGGGCCCGCAACTCGCCGGTCAGCAGGTCGATCTCCAGGCCGCGCAGCACCCCGTCCAGGCCCGCCGTGTCCCCGAAGCGCAGGCGACTGCCCTCGCGGGTCACGGGCAACTTGACCCGCTTGTTGATCGCTGACAGCGCGGGCTCGAACAGCACGTACCCCTCGAACTCGGCGCGGCTGATGCCCAGCCGGGGGTCATAGGCAGGCTTCTCGCCGCGCTGGTACTTGCTCATGATCGTCCGCAGCGCCTCGCGGTCGCCGCCCATCTCCGCGACCCGGACCGGCAGGGTCACGATCAGTCGGCTGGCCTGCCATCCCATCAGCTGGGCACTCTGGCCCGGCTGCGGCAGCAGGCCCACCAACCGGGTCAGCCACCCGCCCGGCAGCGTGGTCCCGGCAGGCGCGGCCTGAACATGGACCGGAGCCAGGGTCGCGCTGCCCAGGACCAGCAGCATCAGGGAAAGGCGAAGGGCGTGCATGCCACGGCGGAGCATACGCGCCCAGGGTGAGAATTGCCCCCCGACTGCGCCTCATCCGGCCCCGGGCGGTCGTCAGACAGACGTCAGCCGCGCCGGACGAGGCCCAGAGGGATCAGGCCTTGCCCACGCTGCCCAGCACCCGCAGCTTGTGCTCCACGATCTGGCCCATCAGGTCGCGGGCGGGGCCAAAGACCTTGCGGGGATCGAATTCCTTGGGGTTTTGCTGAAGCACCTCGCGGATGGCGACCGTGCTGGCAAGGCGCAGGTCGGTGTCCACGTTGACCTTGGCGATGCCGTGCCCCGTCGCCCGCTGAAGGTCCTCGTCCGCGATGCCCGCCGCGTCCCCGATCTCGCCGCCCGAGGCCCGGAAGCGCCCCACGATCTCGGCCGGAACGCCGGAGGACCCGTGCGCGACGAGCGGGATGGTCGTGAGCTGCGCGATCTTCTCGATGCGGGCGTGGTCGATGTAGGGACGGCCCTTGCCCTTGTACGCCCCGTGCGAGGTGCCGATGGCGATGGCAAGGTAATCGGTGCCCGTCTGCTCGATAAACTGCACGGCTTCCTCGGGGTCGGTCAGGAAGGCGTCCTTTTCATCCACGACGATGTGCTCCTCGATGCCGCCCAAGCGCCCGAGTTCGGCCTCCACGCTGATGCCCATCGCGTGCGCGGCTTCGACGACGCGGCGGGTTTCCCGGACGTTCTCCTCAAAGGGGTGGTGCGAGGCGTCGATCATGACGGACGTGAAGCCCATCTTGATCGCCTTCAGCGCCGATTCGTAGGAGGAGCCGTGGTCGAGGTGCAGGGCGACGGGAATGGTCGCCCGCCCCGCGATGTCCTTGACGATGTTGGCGAGGTCCTGGCCGCCGTACTTGATCGCGCCCTCGGACATCTGGACCATCACGGGGGAGCGCAGCCGCTCTGCGGTGTGGATGATCGCCTGGGTGATCTCCATGTTGTTGGTGTTGAACGAGGGAACGCCGTAGCGCCCCGCGCGGGCGGGAACCAGAATGTCGTTGCCGGTGACGAGCATGTGTCCTCCTTGGGTGGGCCCTGCCGGGTGGGTCTGGTGGGCCGGAATGTGCTCTGTCATCCTAACCCGGCCGGGTCCGGTGTCCCCGGACACCTGCAAGCGGCGGGGGCGGGCAGCGGTAGGATGGATCCATGACCTCCACCCTTCCCACGCGGCCCGGCGAGGACTTCGCGGCCCGGCTCTCGGCCCGCGCCGGGCGCATGAGCGCCAGCGCCATCCGCGAACTGCTCAAGCTCACGCAGCGCCCCGAGATCATCTCGTTCGCGGGGGGGCTGCCTGCTCCCGAGCTGTTTCCGCTGGACGCGATCCGGGCGGCGGCGAACGCAGTGCTCGACCGCCACGGCCCCGCCGCCGTGCAGTACGGAACGACCGAGGGCCACCTTCCCCTGCGCGAGTGGATCGCCGCCCAGACGCCCGGCCTGACGCCGGGGCACGTGCAGATCGTGACCGGGAGCCAGCAGGGGCTGGACCTGCTGGGCAAGATCCTGATCGACGAGGGCGACGTGGTGCTGGTCGAGGCACCGACCTACCTGGGGGCGCTGCAATCCTTCCAGCCCTACGGCCCGCGCTACGTGGAGCTGCCCACCGACGAGCACGGCATCGACGTGGACGCGCTGGAAGACGTGCTGAAAACGCACCCAGCCAAGCTGCTGTACGCGATTCCCAATTTCCAGAATCCGACCGGGCGCACCCTCAGCCTGGAGCGCCGCCGCCGATTGGTCGAACTGACCGCGCAGTACGGCGTGATGGTGCTGGAAGACGACCCCTACGGCAAGCTGCGCTTCACCGGCGAGGCGCTGCCCAGCCTCTTCACGCTGGGGCTGGAGCGCGTGGGCGGCGACCCCGAGCGCAACCACGTGCTGTACTCGGGCTCCTTTTCCAAGACGCTGGTGCCGGGGCTGCGCGACGCCTGGGTGCAGGGGCCGCACCTGATTATCGAGAAGCTGGTGCAGGCCAAGCAGGGGGCCGACCTGCACACGCCCATCTTCAACCAGATGATCATCACCGAGCTGGTGGGCGAGGTGCTGCCGCGCCAGATCGAGATCGTGAAGCGGGCGTACGGCGAGCGGGCGCAGCACATGGTGGGCCGTCTGCGCGAGCACTTCCCGGCGGGCGTGCAGTTCACCGAACCCGAAGGCGGCATGTTCCTGTGGGTCACGCTGCCCCAGGGGCTGGACACCACCGAACTGTTTCCGCGTGCCCTGGAGCGCGGCGTGGCCTACGTGCCGGGCCGCCCCTTCTTCGCGCTGGGCGGCGGGGCCAACACCATGCGCCTGAGCTACTCCAGCGCCACACCCGAGCAGATCGAGCGCGGCGTCCGGGCGCTGGCCGAGACGTTCCGGGAGGCGATGGGCTGACCTTGTGGGTGGGAGAGGGGGCCTCCGCGTGGGGGCCTCTTTTTCATGGTCTTCTCTTCACCCGTCTGGCCCCCGCTATCATCCCCCCCGATGACCCCGCCGACCCCTTCCGAGGCTCCCCTGGGCGTGTTCGACTCCGGAGTGGGGGGCCTGAGCGTGCTGGCCGAACTGCGCCGGGCGATGCCGGGCAAGGATTTTCTGTACCTCGCGGATACCGCCCATGTGCCTATCGGTGCCCGGCCCGACGAGGAAATTCGTGACCTCACCGCGCGGGCGGTGGCGGCGCTGCACGCCCGGCGGGCGGGGGGCGTCGTCGTGGCGTGCAACACAGCCTCCGCCTTCAGCCTGACGCACCTGCGGGAGCGGTACGGCCCGGACTTCCCGGTGATCGGCCTGGTGCCCGCCGTCAAGCCCGCCGTGGCCGCGACGCGCACCGGGGTGGTGGGCGTGCTGGCGACTCCGGGCACGCTGCGCGGCACGCTCCTGAAGGACGTGATCGCCCGCTTTGCCGAGCCCGCCGGGGTACAGGTGCTGACCGCCGTGAGCGCCGAACTCGTGCCGCTGGTGGAGGCGGGGCAGGCGAGGGGCGAGCGGGCGCGGGCGGTGCTGCGCGAGGTGCTGGCGCCGCTGGCGGGGGCCGGGGCCGACCAGCTGGTGCTGGGCTGCACCCACTATCCCTTTCTGGCCCCCAGCATCCGGGCCGAGTTCGGGGACACCTTCGCGCTGGTGGACTCGGGGACGGCGGTGGCGCGGCACACCCGGAACGTGCTGGCAGGGCTGGGGAGGCTGCGCCAGGACGCGGGGGGCGGGCACGTCACCTACCTCGTGACCGGGGACCCGGCGGCGTCGCGGCCGGTCATCACCACCTTGACGGGCGAAGACGGGCACAATGTCACGGTGCAGCAGGTGACGACTTGACCTCTTCTCCCTCCTCCCGGCTTCCCGTGCGCGAGGGCCGCGACCTCCTGACCCCCCGGCCGATGACGCTGGAGCGGGCCATCAACCCCCACGCGCCCGGCAGCGCCCACCTGAAACTCGGGCGCACGGAGATCCTGGCGACCGTCAGCATCGAGGACAAACCCGCCCCCCACATGCGCGGCAAAAAGGAAGGCTGGCTGACCGCCGAGTACGCCATGTTGCCCCGCGCCACCACCGACCGGCAGGCCCGCGAGCGCAACCTGCAAAACGGTCGCCGCCACGAGATTCAGCGGCTGCTGGGGCGGGCGCTGCGGGCCTCGATCGACCTGCGGCCCTTTCGCAACCAGACCCTGTATGTGGACTGTGACGTGCTGGTCGCCGACGGAGGCACCCGCGTCGCCAGCGTGCTGGCCGGATACGCCGCGCTGCACGACCTGTGTGACCGCCTGATCAACTCCGGCACGCTGACCGACTGGCCGCTGGTGCACGCGGTGGGCGCGGTGAGCGTGGGTCTGGTGGGCGACGAGGTGCGGGTAGACCTCGACTATGCCGAGGACAAGGTCGCGCGGGCCGACCTCAACGTGGTCGCCACCGAAGGCGGACTGGTCATCGAGGCGCAGGGCGGCGCCGAGGAGGGCCCCATCACCCCGGACGAGTACGTGCGGCTGCTGACCACGGGGGTGGAGGCCGTGGGCGGGCTGCTGCGCGAGCTGGAGCGGCAGCTCTAGACGGGGGGGCCGGGGGCCGCGCCCCTCTATACTGGCCTGCGAATTCAAGGAGAACCTATGAGCGTGACGGGAGCCATCGGGCGGGCGCTGCTCGCCAGCATCTTTATCAAGAACGGACTGGACCACCTCCAGAACCCCGAGCCCATCGTGCGGGCCACGCGCGGCGCGGAAATCCCGCAGCCCGAACTGGCAGTCAAGGCCAACAGCGCCGTGCTGGTGGGCGCCGGAACGCTGCTCGCGCTGGGCATCGCCCCCCGCGCGGCGAGCGCGGCGCTGGCGATCAGCCTGGTGCCGACCACCGTGATCGGCCACCCCTTCTGGGACCGCGAGGGCCGCGAGCGCCAGCAGCAGCAAAACCAGTTCCTGAAGAATCTGGCGCTGTTGGGGGCACTGCTGGCGGTGGGCAGCCGCCGCCGCTGAGGGCGGTGACAGGGATTCCGGAGCATCTGTTCCAACCCCCGCGCTGCGCGGCGGTGCTTCCACTCCTTCCCGTCATCCCCGTTCCTGCTCCCTCCGGTCGGGATTTACCGTCATGGCATCCCTGTTATGGCATCCCTGTTCATCCGGAAGCCTGATGACAGCTCCAGATTGCCCGGCGTCCGCGCCTCTGCCGGAATCGCCGTGACCAGCACCTCGTACTTGCCCGTCACGAACACCTTGAAGCCCGCCTTGTGGAGTCCCCGGCGGGCTTCCGTCACGTCGGCGGCCAGCAGGCTGAGGTCGGGCCGGGCGAAGTTGCGCAGCCTCGCGCCGTAGCTGAGCGAGCCGTCGCGGTAGCGGGCGTTGGGGTAGCCCAGGATCAGCCCGCCGGACGGCGTGAGGTGATGCCGCCGCAGCGCCGCGAGCAGCACGTCCTGCCGGATGCCCGGACTCTGCAGCAGGCTCAGGGCGAGGACGAGGTCGAAGCGGCCCAGTTCCGGCCGGGGCAGGGTGGTCACGTTCAGTTCGAGGAAGGTCGCGCCGGGGTGCCGCGCCTGCGCCGCCGCGAGGGCCGAGGCGCTCAGGTCCACGCCGACGACGTCCAGCCCACGGCCGGGAAAGGCCAGTTCCAGCGCGTCCAGTTCCCGGCCCCGGTTCACCCCCAGCGCGAGGACCCGGCCGCCCTGCGGGGGGCTGACCCGGCGCAGCGCTTCCACCAGCGTCAGGAGAAACACCGGGTCCTCGAGCTTGTCCACCCGCGCCCAGTCGCCCCCGGCCCCGTAGCCCCCGGCGTCCGGCCCCGGCACGTCGGCCCAGGCCCGCAGCCGCAGGCGAACGCGGCCCGCCCCCACCCGCTCGGGCGTCAGCAGGTGGGCGCCCAGCAGGTCCGCGAGATCGGTCCAGGTGTGCCAGGGGCGGTGCAGGCCGTGCGCGGTCGCCTCCCCCGCGTACAGGCCCAGCCCCAGATCGGGATCGGGGACGGTCAGGGCGACCTCTCCCGCGTCGGCCAGAGCGGCGCGGAGGGCGGGCAGGATCACCGAGAGGGGCTCGTGGGTGAAGTGGAGGGCAGGGGACGTGGGCACGGCGTGTCCGAGCCTAGCCCGGGACGGCGCGGCGAACCAGGAAAGGCCGCCCGGACACAGCGGCCCACGAGGGCAGAGACACAGTGGCCCACGAGACCAGACACAGCGCGGCCCACGAGAAGCGGCCCAGCATCCCGAGGGACCTGGGCCGCAGAAAAGGGGTCTGGCCTCAGGGGCGCAGCAGGGAGGCGAGCTGGCGCAGGCCGTCCTGGTCGGCGGCGGGGGCGCTGGAGGCCGCCTGCTCGGTGGCGTCGGCGAGGCCGGGCAGCAGGGCCGCCGCGCCGTCGAGGTCGCCACCCTCCAGCATGGAGCGCAGCTGCGAGAGCTGACCGGTGATCCCGCCCGCGCCCGACGCGCCGCCCAGGGTCTGCTCCCAGGCCGAGATGTTGCTGACAGCGGCGCCCGCGTCCACGCTGGTCACCCCGCCCTGAAGAGCCTGAAGGGTCTGCTGAAGCTGGTCATTCATGTTCCTGCCTCCTTTTGTTGGTGCTCCGCCATCTGACCCTGTTCGCGGCGCCCGGGCTGTAAGCCTGCTTGCAGGTCCGGCGAGACTTAACTGACATCTTGCAGTTTTAGAAAAGGCTGTCTGGAACGCGCTT
>NZ_JASNGB010000064.1 GCF_030271215.1 Deinococcus rhizophilus
GCCAGCAGGCCGTGGATCAGGCGGGCGAACACGTCGGCCCAGGTGCCGCCGCCCGCCACCGCCCGCGCCACCCGCGCCCGGACCGCCTCGCGGTACTCGGGGACGGTGTCGAAGCGGCCCAGCAGCTCCTCCACCTCGCGGGTCCACTCCCGGCGCCACGGCACCCGGCCCACCGGCACGCCCCCCGGCAGGTCGAGGACGAGGCGATGCAGCGTCTCCGCGTGGTCGAGCAGGGTCGTGGAGGCGACCTCCGCCGCGTCGTGGTCCTGACTGGCGACCCAGTACACGGCGAGCACCGGGGCGTCCTCGCGGTGCAGGCGGCGGGCCAGCAGCGCGGCGTCGGCCCCCTTGTGCACGCTGTAGGCCGGACCCGTCAGCAGCCCCGCCTGCTGCCCGGTCACCACCACGCGCGAGGCCGGGTGCGCCAGCCGCTCCAGCAGCGGTTCGGTGTGGGCATCCAGCGTGCCCAGGTCGCGGTGGTACTCGCGCAGCGCCGCGGCCAGCCCGGCCCGGTCCACCTCTGGCCGGAGTGCCGAGGCCGCCCGGTCCAGGTCGCCTGGCCCCAGCCGGAAGAAAGCGGGCAATTCGCCCGCCCGGTACGCCGCTGCGATGGTCTTGGTCACGTTCACTGCCCCGGATTCTACGCTTTGAAATCCAAATACGCTTTGAAATCTACAGTAGGTCGCGTCCGTCCGCGCTCACGGCAGGCGCTCACGCAGCGGTTCGCGGGCCGCCGCCTGCAAGCCCGCGCGGTCGGTCAGGATGATGCGGCGATAGCCCAGGTCCAGCAGGCCCCGCGCCCGGAAGTCGCCCAGCAGCTTGGTGATCGTCTCGCGGGTGCTGCCCACCACATGGGCGAGGTCCTGGTGTGACACGCGCTCGCGCAGGGCCAGCGGACCGCCCTCCGGCCAGGGGCCCTCGCGCTCGGCAAAGCTGAGCAGGGCCTGCGCCAGCCGCTGCGAGACCTCCATGAACACCAGCCCGGCCAGCCGCTCCTGCACTCCCCGCGTCTGCCGCGTCACCTGCTCGGTCAGGGCCACCCCCACCGCCGGGTGCGCGGCCGTGAGGCGAGACAGGGTCTCGTGGCCCAGCAGCAGCGCCTCCACGTCGTCCATCGCCTCGGCGTACATGCCGTAGGTGGCGCCCTCCAGCAGCGCCCCGGTGCCCAGCAGGTCGCCCGGCCCGTGCACGTCCAGCGTGACCTCCCGCGCTCCGGTCCCCAGGCGGTAGAGCCGCACGCTGCCCCGCGTGAGCACGAACAGCGTCTCGGCCGCGTCCTCGGGATGAAAGAGGAGGCCCCCGCGTGCCCAGCGGCCGGGTCTGGCCGCCGCCACCACCTGTGCTTGCGTCTCCTGCGGCAGCGCTCCGAACGGCCCGGACATCATGCCCGACAGTGTGCCACATCCTCCCCCGGACGCGGCCCCCACCTTCCGGCCCGCTTTGACCCCCGTGTTACACTCCCTGCCACGCATGACCGCTTCCCTGCCCCCCTCGCCCCTGCCCGGCGGGACCCGCCTCACCCTGTTTGACCTGCCGCTCGACGTGGTGACGTTGCCGCAGGCCCTCGACCTGCTAGGCGAGTGGATGTTCCGCGCCCCCCGCGCTCCCCACACGGTGGTCACCCTGAATCCCGAGTTCATCGTGCAGTCGCGCACCCAGCCCGAGTTCGTGGCGGCGATGCAATCGGCCGACCTCGTGACCGCCGACGGCGTGGGGACCGTGTGGGCCGCCCGGCAACTGTGCGGGCAGGAGGTGCCCCGCGCTCCCGGCTACGACCTTGTGCGCGGGCTGATGGAGCGGCACGGCCCCGAGCTGCGCGTCTTTTTTCTGGGGGCCAAACCCGGCGTCGCGGAGAGAGCCGCCCAGAACGCGGCCCGCGACTTCGGCGTGCAGGTCGCCGGGGTCCACCACGGCTACTTCGACCCCTCCGAGGACGGGCGGGTGGCCGATCTGGTGGGGGCGTCGGGAGCGCACCTTGTCCTCACGGCGATGGGCGCGGGGCGGCAGGAGACCTTCAACCAGTACTGGCGGCAGGTGCTGGGTGCCCCGGTACTGATCGGCTGCGGCGGCGTCATCGACGTGCTGGCCGGAACCGCCGACCTCGCTCCCGCCTGGACGCGCAGGCTGGGGGTCGAGTTCCTCTGGCGGGTGGGCCTGGACCGCAAGCGCTGGAACCGGGTGCCCCGGCTGGCGGGGTTCGTGCGGCTGGTGCAGGCGGAGAAGCGGCGGCGCTGACCCTTCCCCTCAGCCCGGTCCCTTGATCCCCAGATTCCCTGTAAAGGTCCCCTCCCAGGCATTCAGCACCCGGCCCCCGCGCACCAGCAGCACGGTGGGGTAGGCGCTCACCCTCAGCCGCCGCGCGAAGGTCGTGGCCTCGGCGCCGCGCCACACGTTGACTCCGGCCGGGGCAGGAGCGGGCACGTCCTCGGCGTTGACCGCCCGCACCGGCAGCCCGGCGGCCAGCACCGCCCCCCACAGCCCCCCGAGGTCGCCGCAGTCGTGCGAGTAGATCACCACGATCTCGCGCTCGGCGGCCGTCCAGGGATGGGCCGGAAGCGGTTCGCCCAGCCGCACCCGCGCGTCGGCGGGGGTGCCCAGGGCCAGCAGCAGGGTCAGCAGGGGCGCTCGCTTCATCCCCGGCATGATGCCCCCCGCCGCCCCCCCGCGCATGACAGGCGCGTGAGGCCCCCGGTCCACAGGAGGAACCGGGGGCCTCACGCGCAGCAGGGTCAGTTCGTCTTGGGCGCGGGCTGACCCGCGCCGGACCCCGGCACCACCGGCGCCGTGTCGGGCGTGCGGATCGCCTTGATGGCCTGCGGGTCGGCCTTCTCGTCGCGCAGCGGCGCGGGCGAGGGGTCCGGCGCGTAGCCGGGCAGGTCAGTGATGGAGACCCGGCGCGGCACCACNCGCAGCAGGGTCAGTTCGTCTTGGGCGCGGGCTGACCCGCGCCGGACCCCGGCACCACCGGCGCCGTGTCGGGCGTGCGGATCGCCTTGATGGCCTGCGGGTCGGCCTTCTCGTCGCGCAGCGGCGCGGGCGAGGGGTCCGGCGCGTAGCCGGGCAGGTCAGTGATGGAGACCCGGCGCGGCACCACCCGCTCGGGCGGGGTGAACTCGGTCGCCATGCGGCCGGTCGTGCGGTCCACGTTGATGACGGTGGTGCGCGGATCGGGCGTGCCCGGCGTCCAGCCAATCTCGCGGTAGACGACCGGAGGCGGCGCGTCTTCCTCGATGGCCGTGGTGGCCGCGTTCTTGAAGTTCGGGTCGAGGACAGCCAGTTTCACGCCCGGCAGGTACCCGGGGTCGGGCGCGTCCACGTACTGAATGCCGGGAGGCTGCACGAAGGCCGTGGGCGTGCGGCCCGCGTGCGAGATCTCCATCATCCGTTTCCAGATTGGAATGCCCACCACCCCCGAGAAGTAGTAGTCGGGGTTGGCCCCGCCCTCCTGCTTGCCGACCCACACGGCACCCGTGAACAGCGGCGTGGTCCCCACGAACCACAGGTCCTTGACGAAGTTACTCGTGCCCGTCTTGCCCGCGACCGGCCACTCCCCGAACTTCGCGGCCCCGGCCAGCCCGCCCTGCGCGGGGTTCAGGTCCTCGACCACGCCCCGGATCATGTCCAGCCCCAGAAAGGCGACCTGCGGGGTCCAGACCCGCTTGGGTTTGGTGACCTCGTTCGCCACGTCGTACAGCACCTCGCCCCGCGCGGTCGTCACCCGCGTGACGTAACGGGGCGGGCGGTACAGGCCGCCGTTGACAAAGGGCGCATACGCCGCCGCCATCTTGACCGGCGTGGTCTCGATGGCCCCCAGCGCCGCCGCCAGCCCGGTGCCGTCGTTGGTTTGCAGCCCCAGTTCGTTGAGCTTGCCGAAGAAGGTCTGGAGGCCGATGCGGTCAGCCAGCCGCACGGTCACGAGGTTCAGCGAGCGGTCGAGCGCTTCCCGGATCGTCATATTGCGGTAGCTCACCGCCCCGGCGAAGTTCTGCGGCTCGTACACGCCGCCCTTGCAGGTGTCGCAGGGGAAGGAGACGGGCTTGTCCTCCTCGCGGTGGTCCTGGCGCAGCCCGGTCGAGAGAGCGGTCGTGTACAGCAGCGGCTTGATGGTCGAGCCGATCTGCCGCTGCCCCTGCGCGGCGTTGTTCCAGTCGTCCGGCGGGGCACTGCCGCGCAGCTTCTGGCCCACCATGCCCAGCACCTCGCCGCTGTAGGGCTCGACGACCACCGCGCCCAGGGTGGCCCCCGGCGGCAGCCCGGTCGCCTCGCGGCTGGCCGTCTCCACGGCGGTCTGCACCTTGGGGTCGAGGGTGGTGTAGACCCGCAGCCCGCCCGAGCCGTACACCTTCTCGCGCCCGAAGCGGGCCAGCAGGTCCTGCTCGACCTGCTGCACGAAATGCGGCGCCCGCGTGCTCGTCACCGCCTTGAGTTCCTTGGCGGTGCGGTCGACCAGCCTCGCCGTCTGCACGTTGCCGTCGGCGGCGTAGCGGATCTGCCACCCGCGCGGCTGCAGGTCTTCTTTCCAGGCCGCGTCCGCCTGCGCCTGGGTGACCCAGCCGTCTTCCACCATGCGGTCGAGCAGCACCCGCATCAGCGGACGCACGGTGTCGTAGTTGAAATAGCGGTTGGGGGTAGGCACCAGGATGGTGAGGTACGCGCTCTCGGCGAGGCTGAGCTGCTTGGGCGTCTTGCCGAAGTACGCCTGCGCCGCCGAGTAGATGCCGTACAGCTCCACCGGACCGCCGTCGCCCCAGTAGATCGCGTTGAGGTAGTTGCGCAGAATCTCTTCTTTGGTAAAGGCCCGCTCGACCTGCACGCTCAGCAGCCATTCCTTGATCTTGCGGTCGGGGGTGCGGGCCTGCTGGTACTCGTCGAGCAGCAGCGTGTTCTTGATCAGCTGGTTGGTCAGGGTCGAGCCGCCCTGCACGTCCTCGCCCTGCGCGATGCGCTGGAACTGCCGCGCGATGCCGTAGGGGTCCAGGCCGTAGTGCTCGAAAAAGCGCCGGTCCTCGTTGGCGATCAGGGCGGCCGTCATGAAGGGGCTGACCTCGTCGAGCCGGACCAGCGTGCGGCTGATGGCCTGCTCGCCCACCTTGGGAATCAGGGTGCCCAGCGCGGCGCCGTCGCGGGCATAGACGCGCGTCTCGGCGCCCAGGCTGAGGTTGTCGAGTTCGCGGTAGTCGGGCAGCTCGGTCGTCCACTTGGTGACGTAGGTGGCGGCCACTCCGGCAGCGGCCACCCCGCCCGCCAGCAGCAGCGACGAGGTGAGTTTCAGAAACCTCAGGAACAAGGGCAGTCCTCCTTGGATGGGGGGCAGGAGCCGGTCATGCTCGCCGCGCCTCGATCAGTTGCTTCACGCGGCCGCGCAGATTCTTGCCGCTCAGGGGCTTGTACACCAGATCGTCGGCACCGACCAGCCGCGCCTGATCGCGGGTCCGGTCGTCGTCCAGTGCCGTGAGCAGCAGCACGGGAGTCCCGCTGAGCCGCCGCACCTGCTTGACCCGCGAGCAGACCTCGAAGCCGTCCATCTGGGGCATGGTCACGTCCAGAAGGAGCGCGTCAGGCGTGTGGTCGCGCAGGTAATCCAGCGCCGCCTTGCCGTCCGGCACCGTCACGATCTCGTGCCCGTCCGCCGACAGGATGACTTCCAGCATGGTCCGAATCGCCGGTTCGTCGTCCGCGACGAGGATGGTGTACGCCATGCCCGCCATAATAGAGGCTGGCCCCACCCTCCGCGCAGGCCGGGCGCCACACTTGCGGGGCGCTAGGTTCCCTCTGGCCGGACCGCCCACCCCTCCCTGCTCAGCCGCCACACGTCCGGGGTTCGCAGCCCGACCCACCCCGCGTAGTCCAGCCCCAGCGCCAGCGCGAGCAAGTTGCCGTGGGTAAAGACGGCGGTGACTCCGCCGGGATCCCGGGCGTCGGCCAGCGCCGCGAGGATGCGGGCGCGGGCCTGGCTTCCCGACTCGCCTCCCGGCAGCGCGAGGTCCGGGTCCGCGAAACTCGCCTCCAGGTGGGTCATCCAGTCGGGCAGGTCCGCGCCGCTCAGCACCCGCTCGGTGAGGCGTCCGTCCGTCTCTACCCTCAGCCCCAGCCGCGCCGCCAGGGGCCGCGCCGTGTCTGCCGCCCGCCGCCACGGACTGCTCACGATCCGGGTGATTCCGGCATCCGCGAGGGTGTCTGCGAGCTGCCGCGCCGCCGCCTCCCCGTCCGGGGTGAGGGGCGCGTCCGGGGCCTGCCCGGTGGCCCTCGCGTGGCGGATCAGCAGCAGATCGCCCGTCACGCCCATGCCCGTCCCAGGTAAAAGCCCAGCGCCCCCTGCGTGAGCCAGTCGAAGGCTTCTGGCTCGGCCTCCAGGCGGTGGCGCAGCTCGGCCACCGGCACCCACAGGTGTCCGGCCGCATGGTCCCCGGCCCGAGTCAGCTTCCCCTCGGCCCGCACCCGGAAGAAAAAGCCCACGCTGTCCACCGGCCCGCGCCGCGTCTGGTACACGAACGATGGCGTCAGACATTCAACTTCACCACCTGACGAGTTGTTGACCCGTTCATTCGGGGGGTCCAGCAACGCCGTGACGGTCAGCCCCGTCTCCTCGCGGACCTCGCGGCGCAGGGCGTCCAGAATGCCCTCGAAGGGTTCGAGCTGTCCGCCGGGAAACTCCAGGCGACGCGGCTCGCCCGGTTTCTCGCGCCGTTGCAGCAGGACCTCGGTCCCTTGCCCGGTTGCCCGTTCGATGATGGCGCGGGCATTGACATAAAACCGGGAGGTCTGGACTTTCCGTGGAGCGCTGGGAAGCAGAGGGTCAGGCATATGCGGGCAGTCGAGCCACACGGAAAAACCGGCCCCCACAAGGGAAGCCGGTCAGCTCACGAAGCTGGGGTTCAGCGGCCGTCGCCGTCGCGGGCTTCCTGCTTGCCCTCATGGAACTCGGCGTTGGCCTCGCGGTTGTTCAGCTCGGCCTTGGCGCGGTCTTCCAGGGCCTCGGCCTTGTGGTGGGCGTCGCCCGTCACGGCGTGGGCCACGTTGTGCCCGGCCTCGCGTGCGCGGTCGGCCCCCTCGTTGATCTTGGCCTTGGCGGCGTCCGCCATGTTCCCCAGCGTGCTCTTGTCATCACTCATGCGTGAATACCTCCTGTGGGTGGATTCCCGGTTGGGTAGCGCCAGCATCCTGCCCCTGGTCCGGCACCGGGTGAAGGCCGGGTTTGCCACTTGCTCATGGTGTGGTGGGGAAGGAGGCGGGGCCTGCGCCCCATAGGTGGAGGCTGTCTCCTTATGGGGCACTCCCACGGCCCCGTGCGGCAGGCGAAATCAGGGGCCGAAGTCTTCCAGCACGGGGCAATTCCGCACGTCGCAGGGTGGGCGGTGCTTCCTGCCCCTGCGCCGCCGCCTGTTCCCCGGGGCGGGGGAGCGCTACAGTTGGGCCGTCATGACGATCCAAGACCCCCATATCAAAGTGCCCACCCAGGGCGAGAAGATTCGCATGGAGGGCGGCAAGCTCGTGGTGCCCGACCGGCCCATCATCCCCTTCGTGGAGGGCGACGGCACCGGCCCCGACATCTGGCGGGCCAGCGTGCGCGTGCTCGACGCGGCCGTGGAGCAGGCCTACGGCGGCCAGAAGAAGATCGAGTGGATGGAAGTCTACGCGGGCGAGAAGAGCACCCAGGTCTACGGCGAGGGCGAGTGGCTTCCGCAATCGACCGTGGACGCCTTCGACGAGTACCTCTTCGGCATCAAGGGACCGCTCACCACGCCCGTCGGCGGCGGCATCCGCTCGATCAACGTGGCGCTGCGCCAGGAACTCGACCTCTACGCCTGCGTGCGCCCGGTCCAGTACTTCGAGGGCGTGCCCAGCCCGGTCAAGCGCCCCGGCGACGTGGACATGGTGATCTTCCGCGAGAACACCGAGGACATCTACGCCGGAATCGAGTACAAGGCCGGGACCCCCGAGGCCGACCGCGTGCGCAACTTCCTGGTGAACGAGATGGGCGTCACCAAGATCCGTTTCCCCGAGAGCAGCTCCTTCGGGGTCAAGCCCGTGTCGAAGGAAGGCACCGAGCGCCTCGTCCGCGCCGCGATCCAGTTCGCCATCGACAACGGCCGCAAGAGTGTCAGCCTCGTCCACAAGGGCAACATCATGAAGTTCACGGAAGGCGGCTTCCGCGACTGGGGCTATGAGCTCGCCAAGCGCGAGTTCGGCGGCGTGGAGCTCGACGGCGGCCCCTGGCTGCAGCTGCCGAACGGCATCGTGATCAAGGACGTGATCGCGGACAACTTCCTGCAACAGATTCTGCTGCGCCCCACCGATTACGACGTGATCGCCACCCTGAACCTCAACGGCGACTACCTCTCCGACGCGCTCGCCGCGCAGGTGGGCGGCATCGGCATCGCGCCCGGGGCCAACATCAACTACGTGACCGGCCACGCGATCTTCGAGGCCACCCACGGCACCGCGCCCAAGTACGCGGGCAAGGACGTCATCAACCCCTCCTCGGTGATCCTCTCCGGCGAGATGATGCTGCGCTACATGGGCTGGACGGAAGCCGCCGACCTGATCCTGAAGGGCCTCGACGCCACCATCCGCCAGAAGACCGTGACCTACGACTTCGCGCGGGGCATGGAGGGCGCGACCGAGGTCAAGACCAGCGAGTTCGCCGACCGCATCATCGAGCACATCCAGAAGTAAGCCCGGAGGCTGGAGGAGCGGGGGGGCACAGCGCCGACGCGCCTGCCCCCCGCTCTCTTTGCTACCCTCGCCCCATGACCCGTTTTCTCCTCGCCGCCGCCGGAGTGCTGCTGCTGGCCCTGCTCGCGCTCGCGCTGGTGTGGCTGGCCGGGCAACTGCTGGTCGGGCTGGGCGCGGCCGTGGTGGGCACCGCGCAGGTGCTGTGGCGGCTGCTGGGCTTCGTGGCGGCGGCGGGCTTCTTCGGCGGACTGGCCTACTTCGTGGCGAGCGCGTGGCGGCCCGTACGTTGATCCGCATGGGGGTGCGGCGCCCCAGTTCCGCCGGTCGGAAGGCCCTGTCGCGCACAGGCCGGACCCTTCCCGGCCTCCGCGCCTGAACACGCCCCAGGGCTGGAGAGACGGGCGGGGGCGGGGGCGTCCCGGCGTGCTTGACACCGCGGCCTTCGGCCGTTGCCCGGAGCGCCGGTGGTGGCCCACGCTCCCGGCACAGTCTCCCGCCCTGGGGTCCCGCCCCTTTTGGTGGGGCTGCCCACCTTTCAGTTGCCAGGCTTCTTCATCCCGGAGTGCCACACCCATGACCGCTCCGGGGGCCTTTTTGACCGACTGACAGCGGATTTGTGCCCACTGGGAGAGCGTGTTAGGCTCGCCTCCATCCGAGCAGGCACAGCATCCCAAGGAGGCAGGACCATGACGAACACGCTGCTGGAGGGCTTCCTCCCCTTTGAACATGAGCCGTATTTCGCTTTCGGACAGCCGGAGGTGGCCGAGCGGCAACGGGTGGCCTACCGCGAGGTACGGGAGAAGTACGTCGGCCAGAGCTTCCCGCTGCACATCGGTGGGCGGGCGGTAGCGGGCGAGGGCACCTTCGAGGTCCGCAACCCGGCCGATACCCGCGAGGTGGTGTGGCGCTTTCCCAGGGCGACCCCCGCCCAGCTGGAGGAGGCGATTCGCTGCGCCGGGGAGGGCTACCAGGAGTGGCGCTTTTCCGACCCACTCCAGCGGGCCACCATCTTCAAGCGGGCGGCGGAGCTGCTGCGGGCGCGGCGAATGGAATTCAACGCGGTGATGGGCCTGGAGAACGGCAAGAACTGGGCCGAGGCCGACGGCGAGGTGGCCGAGTGCGTGGACCACTTCGAGGTCTTCGCCCGCGAGACGTTGAAGTGGGCGCAGGGCAAGGCCGTGTACCCGATGCAAGGCGAACACGTCACGACCATTTACGAGCCGATCGGCGTGGTCGCCGTCATCAGCCCGTGGAACTTCCCGGCGGCGATTCCGCTGGGGATGAGCCTGGGCGCGATCGCGGCGGGCAACACGGTGGTGTGGAAACCCGCGTCGGAAACGCCGCTGTCGAGCCTGCTGCTGGTCGAACTGCTGTTCGAGGCGGGCCTGCCGCGCAACGTCATTCAGTTCCTGACCGGCACGGACGAGGTGCTGGGCGACCCGCTGGTGGACCACAAGGACATTCGCATGATCGCCTTTACCGGCTCCAAGGAGATCGGCTGCCGGATCATGGAGCGGGCGGCGAAGGTGCAGCCCGGCCAACGCTGGCTGAAAAAGGTCATGGCCGAGATGGGCGGCAAGGACCCCACGGTGGTGTGCGCCGACGGCGACGTCGAGGCGGCGGCGGTCGGCATCGTGCAGGCGGCCTTCGGGTACGCGGGGCAGAAGTGCTCGGCCTGCTCGCGCGTGATCGCGGAAGAGAGCGTGTATGACGCGCTGCTGGAGCGCGTGGTGACGCTGGCCCGCGAGCTGAAGGTCGGCTCGCCGGAGGAGAACGCGGCCCTCGGGCCGGTCATCCACGCGGGGAGCGCCGAGCGAATCATGGGATACGTGGAGAACGGCAAGAAGACCGCCCGCCTCGTGCTGGGCGGCGAGCGGGCCGACGCGGGCGAGGCGGAAGGCGGGTATATCGCCCCGACGATCTTCGCGGACGTGGACCCACGTGACCCCCTCTTTCAGGAGGAAATCTTCGGCCCGGTCCTGAGCTTCACGAAGGCCCGCGACTGGCGGCACGCCATCGAGCTGGCGAACGACTCGGAATACGGCCTGACCGCCGCCTTCTACAGCCGCGACCCGGAAAAGATCGCGGCGGCGCGGCGGCTGATGCACGTCGGGAACCTGTACGTGAACCGCAAGTGCACCGGGGCACTGAGCGGCACCCACGCCTTCGGCGGCTACGGCATGAGCGGCACGAACGCGAAGGTGGGCGGGCCGGATTACCTGTTCTGGTTCCTCCAGACGAAGACGGTGGCGCAGAAGTACTGAGCTCAGGGGGCGGCGTGGGCGGTCAGCCAGGCCCAGGCCTCCGCCTCGGTGGATACGAAGCGAATCAGGGGATGGGCGGCGTGCTCGTGGGCGAGTTCGGCGAAGCGTTCCCCGTGGGCCGCGAAATCGGGCAGCACCAGCGCCGTGCGGAGGCGGGAGTTGGTGAGCTTCTGGAACAACTCACCCGCCAAGCCGCCGCGAAGCTCGAAGAACTCCGGGCCGAGGTCCGCCTCGGTCAGGATCAGGCCGTCCAGGCCCCAGGTGGCCCCGATCAGGTGGAAAACATCGGACAGGCTCCGGATGCCCACGCCCAGTTCCCCCGCCGCCTTGATCTGAAGTTCGTCCCTCATCCGGGGCAGGCTACCCCGCGCCCCCTTCTGCGAGACTGACCCCATGACCGACACTCAACCCGACCGCAACGAGCGTGCCCAGCTCGCCTTTGCCCGGCTGCTGCCCAGGCTGTTCCGGGGCGGGCAGGCTTTCGTGGGGGTGGAGGCGGCCCTCAGCGGGCTGGACGCCGACACCGCCGCCCGGCGACCGGACGGGCTGCCGCACTCGGTGGCCGAGCTGGTCGCGCACGTGAACTGGTGGAACCGCTGGATGCTGGACATCATCGAGATGGGGCAGGCCCTCCCCTACCCCGCCCACGCCGCCGACACCTGGCCCGCCGTGACCCCGGACGACTGGCCGCGCGTGAAGGGCGAGTTCTACGAACTGCTCGCGCGGGTGGACACCCATACCGCCCGCCCGGACCTCGCCAGCCCGGTCAACCACGACGAGACCATCGGGGAGCTGCTGGCGGACTTCGCGCTGCACACGGCGCACCATTTCGGGCAGGTGGTCACGGTGCGGCAGGCGCTGGGGGCGTGGCCGCCTCCGGGGGGCGGGGATACGTGGTGAGGGAAGCCTCAGCCCCCCGCGTCCTGCAATCAGCCCGAGGTGTTCCGCCCATCCTCCCGACTCCCCGAAAGGCTCCCCTCCCATGACCGATTCCAGCGTCTTTTACCGTTCGCGCAAGCCCTACCCGACCGCCGTTCGGGGCGAGGGGGTGTACCTCTACGGCGCGGGTGGGCGGCGCTGGCTGGACGGCTCCTCGGGAGCGCTGGTGGCGAACATCGGGCACGGGCGCTCGGCGGTCGCGGAGGCGATGGCGCGGCAGGCCCACGAGTTGCCCTTTGTCCACGGCTCGCAGTTCACGTCGGACGTGCTGGAGGAGTACGCGGCGCGGCTGACCGCCTTTCTGAGGCTGCCGGGCTTCCGCTTCTGGGCCGTCTCAGGCGGCTCGGAGGCCAACGAGAGCGCGATCAAGCTGGCGCGGCAGTTCCACGTCGAGCGCGGCGAGCCGGAGCGGTACAAGGTCATCACGCGGGTGCCCAGTTACCACGGGGCCTCGCTGGGGGCGCTGGCCGCGTCGGGCATGGGGGCGCGGCGGGCGATGTACGCCCCGCTGATGAACGAGGCGGCGTGGCCCAAGATGCCCAAACCCGACCCCCGGCTTTCCGGCGAGGCCGACGCCGAGCGGCTGCGGGCGGTGCTGGAGGAGGCCGGGCCGGAAACGGTCGCCGCCTTCATCTGCGAGCCCGTCGTGGGGGCGTCGGACGCGGCGCTGGCCCCCAATCCGGGGTATCACGCCCGCATCGCCCAGATCTGCCGGGAGTACGGCGTGCTGTTCGTCGCGGACGAGGTCATGAGCGGCATGGGCCGCTGCGGGGCGCCGCTGGCCGTGCGGCTGTACCAGGAGGAAGCGGGGGGCGACCTGAACCCCGACATCGTGGTGCTGGGCAAGGGGCTGGCGGCCGGATATGCGCCGCTGGCGGGTCTGGCCGCCTCGCCGGAGCTGTACGCCACGGTGATGGAGGGCTCGGGGGCGTTTCAGCACGGCTTTACCTACGCGGGGCATCCGGTCAGCGTGGCGGCGGGCCTCGCGGTGCTGGAGATCGTGGAGCGCGAGGGGCTGCCGGGGCGGGCGCGGGCGCAGGGGGGGCGACTGCTGGCGGGGCTGCGCGACCTTCAGGGCCGTCATCACGCCGTGCTGGAGGTCCGGGGGCACGGGCTGCTGCTGGGCGTGGTGTTGGGGGACCCCACGACGGGCGAGGCGTGCGCGGCACCGGGGCTGGCGGGGCGGGTGGCGGCGGCAGCCTGGGAGCGCGGCCTGATCACCTATCCCGGCACGGGAGCGGTGGACGGCGTGCGCGGCGACCACCTGCTGCTGGGGCCGCCGCTGAGCATCACGGACGCGGAGACAGACGAGCTGCTCGCGGCGCTGGACGGAGCACTGGGGGCGGGCTGAGTGCACGACGAAGGAGGAGCCGCCCAGCACTTCGAGCGGCTCCCCTTTTTGGTGCTCCTACCGCTTGATTCCCCTACAGCGTCAGAATCTCGTGCCCCCTGGCCGTCACGACCACCGTGTGCTCGAACTGGGCACTGGGCGACTTGTCGGCGGTGATGACCGTCCAGCCGTCGGGAAGCAGGCGGGTTTCCGGGCGGCCGAGGTTGATCATCGGCTCGACCGTGAAGACCATGCCGGGCTGCAGCTTGAGGCCGGTGTACCGCGCCCCGTGGTGGTAGATGGTGGGTTCCTCGTGCAGGCGCTTGCCGATGCCGTGCCCGGTGTACTCGCGTACCACCCCGAACCCGCGCGACTCGGCGAGGGTCTGGATCGCGTGGCCGATGTCCCCCGTGCGCCCCCCCGGCCGCACCTGCTCCAGCCCGGCGGCGAGGCATTCGCGGGTGGTGTCCACCAGCGCCTGCACCTCGGGCCGCACCGGACCGACCGTGTAGGTGTAGCAGGCGTCGCCGTAGACGCCGTTCATGTGCACGCCGATATCCACCCCGATGATGTCCCCTTCCTGAAGCTCGCGCGGGCCGGGAATGCCGTGGCAGATCACCTCGTTGACCGAGGCGCAGATGGTGGCGGGAAAGGGGTTGGTCTTCGGGCCGTAGCCGAGGTAGGCAGGAGTGGCCCCAGCCCGGCGGATATGTTCCTCCGCGATGCGGTCGAGGTCCGCCAGGGTCGCGCCGGGCTTCACGTGCGGCTCCAGCACCCGGAAGGTTTCCGCGACAAGCGCCCCCGCACGGCGCATGGCTTCGATCTCGCGGGCGGATTTCAGGGCGACTCGGCTCATAACGGAAAAAGCTAGCACACCGCTGCAGCGGGACCGGGAACCCCAGGCACGCTACGCTGCCCGCCATGAACGTCGTGATCAGCGTGGATATGGAGGGCGTGTGCGGGGTGTCGAGCTGGGTGCAGGTCAGCCCGCCCGAGTTCGGGGGCCTGGTGAACGGGACCGAGTACCAGGCCGCCCGCACCCAGATGACGCTGGAAGCGGCGGCGGCCGCCGAGGGGGCGCTCGCCGCAGGCGCGACGGGCGTGCTGGTCAACGACTCGCACGACACGATGCGCAACCTCCTGCCCGAGTTGCTCCCGCGCGGGGTGCGCTTTACCACCGGCAACGACAAGCCGCTGAGCATGGTGCAGGGCGTGCAGGAAGGGGGCGTTGGGGCGCTGCTGTTCGTCGGCTACCACGCGCGGGCAGGGAGCGTGCGCGGGCCACTGGCACACACCTGGAACGGCTTTATCCGGGACGTGCGGGTGAACGGCCGCTCCACGGGGGAATACGGCCTGAATGCCCTCGTCGCCGGGCACTACGGGGTACCTGTCGTCTTTGCCGCCGGGGATGACGTGGCGCTGGCCGAGATCACGGCGGAATTGGGGGAAGGGGTGGTCACCGTGCCCGTCAAGGAGGGGCTGAGCACCTACGCCGCCATTCACCTCCACCCAGGTGAGGCCCGCGAGCGCATCCGCGAAGGGGCCGAGCGAGCCGTGCGGGCGGCGGCGGACGCCGCGCCCTACACGACCCGCTGG
>NZ_JASNGB010000065.1 GCF_030271215.1 Deinococcus rhizophilus
CGCCGCCTGCCCTGCCCGGCCACGATCCGAACAAGCCCAGTGCGCTCGCGGGCCGGGTCAGCAGCGGCGCCGCAACCGGCAGGGCGCTGGCCCCGCCCCGCGTCGGCAAGAATCCGGGCCTGACCCGCATCGTGCTGGACCTGCCGCCGGGCACGACCTACCGCCTGATTCCCGGCGGGGTGGGCCTGCGGGTAGAGCTGACCGGGGTGACGGCGGCCGCGCTGAATGCCCAGAATGTCAGCCCCGAGGTGCGCGGATGGCGCTACGAACCGGGCGCGAGTGGCGTCACCGTCACGCTGCTGACGGGCACGCCGCTCACCGAGCGCAGCGGGTGGCGGGCGCTGCTGGTGCCGCCGCTGGAGGGCAGCACCCTGTCACGGCTGGCCATCGACCTCTCGCCCGCGCTGGCGAACCTGACGCCGCTGACCCCACGTGAGAAGGTGATCGCGGCGGTCCCCGCCACGCCGGTCAGCCGGGGGACGGCGTTGCTGGCCCTCAGCACCAGTCTGGTGCAGCCGCGCGTGGTGCTGGACGCCGGGCACGGGGGCAGGGACCCGGGCGCGGTCGGCTCGGTGATCGAGAAGCAGGTCACGCTGGAGGTGGCCCTGCGCGTGCGCGACCTGCTGCGGGCCGCAGGCGTGGACGTGGTGCTGACCCGTGACAGCGACCGCGAACTGCACCCCGACAAGGTGACCGACCTGAACCTGCGGGCCGGGATGGGCAGGGCGCAGGGCGCCCAGCTGTTCGTGAGCATTCATGTCAACGCTCTGGAGGCCAGCACCGCCCTGCGTGGCTACGGCATCGAGACGTGGTGGAACGGCAACCACCCGCTGTCCAATTCGCTGGCGGGACTGCTGCAGCAGCATATGGTGGAGTCCACGGGCGCGTACTCGCGGGGCCTGCGCAGCAACCGCTCCCTCGCCGTACTGCGCGAGAGCCGCATTCCCGCCGCTCTGGTGGAGATCGGCTACGCCAGCCACCCGGTCGACGGCCTGAACCTCAAAGACACCAACTACCTCGACCGGGTGGCCCTCGGCATTGCCCAGGGCATCCGCGCCGCGCTGGTGGGCGGCGTCTCGGCGAGTGGGCCAGTCGCCGGGAACTAGAGCATTTGCCATAAGAATGCGGTGGGTTTCCGCGTTCGTTGGCCGAGCGGACTTGCAAAGCTGCGCAGCAGAGCGAGCGACTTGAAGAAGAGCATTGGGCAGAATGGAGGCACTTGGGGCGCCCTTCCCCGGGGGCCGTAATTCTGTCAGATGCTCTAGGCGCGCCGCCGTTACTCCCCAGATCGCCCGAGGGACCGCGGGGACGGAAAAAGTACGTCGTCGCGGGAGTGCAGTGCCGCCGCGCATCCGCCCGACGATGAGGTGGACGGCACCATGCAGGCCTCTGGGGACACCACCCCGGGGGCCTCTCTGCTGTGCACGGCCCCAGGTCCCAAGCACGAGGGACACCGTGCGGGTGGCGGTGTCCCTCGGGAGGCTGGAATCCGTCTCAGTCGCGTTCGCGTTCGCGTTCGGCGTTGAGCTGCGCCTGCAACTGGGCCTGCCGCTGGCGCACGTAGTCCTGATGAAAGCGGCCCTCGTCCATCAGCTCGGTGCCGACCGTGAGCTTGCCGGTCGCGAGTTCGCGCATGGCAAGGGTCACGAGGTTGTGGGTGCGTGCCCGCTGCTCGTTCGAGACCACGCTGGGCGCTCCGGAGCGCAGCTGCAGCGCCCGCTTGGCGGTCACGACCGACAGGCGGTACTTGCTGTCGGTGAGGGAAAGCAGCTTGTCAATATCTTTTTCGGCCATGTGGAAACTCCTTTCATCCGGTGGTCCCCCTGGAAGGGAGGGGGGGCACCGGGCGTCTGGCCCGCCCCGGATGGGCAGGCGTACTCAGCCGCTCAGTCTAGCCCAACGCGGCGGGAGGAAGGGTCTGCCGATGGGCCTCCACCGGGCAGCTGGGGCGGTCGGCGCCGGGCAAGGGTCATGGCCTCCAGCCACTGCCCCACGCCTGCAAACGCCCAGCGGGGTGCCCGCACGGGCAGTACAGGCAAGAAACAAGAAAAAAGCCCGCCCGGATGAGGGTGGGCTTTCTCTCTGGAGCCAGAGGTCGGATTTGAACCGACGACCTACTGATTACGAATCAGTTGCTCTACCCCTGAGCTACACTGGCGGTTGTGACGGGGTGCAGGCCAAAAATGCTGCACGCACAAGGGTAGACGATGTACAGGGGCTTGTCAAACTGGCCTACCCCAGCGCCTTGACCTCAGTCTGCAGGGTCTCCAGCCGCGCCCGGAGCTCGGCGGCGCGGGTGCGGGCGGTTTCCAGGCGCGTCTGCTCCTGGGCGGTGAAGCGGGTATAGGGGCTGATGGCGTCGCGCAGCCGGGCGTCGGCGCGTTCCTGCTCGCGCTCGTACTCGCGGCGGATGATCTGTCCCAGCGCCTCGCGCAAGCCTTCCACCTTCTGCCGGAGCTGGCGGTGGGCCTGCAGGCGCTTGTTGGGCAGCACGAACAGCCCCAGGCTCCCCAGGGTCAGCCCCGCGAGGATGCCGCCGGTAAAGTCCAGCGCCGAGGCGCCCACCAGCGCCCCGATTCCCGCGCCGATGCCGATGCCCCCGGCGAGGCCGCCCACCGCGCCCTTGAGGGCGTCCTCGGCGTCGCGGGAGAGTTGGCGGGCGAGTTCCTGCTCGGTGGTGGTTTCCAGGTGCTGCCGCGCACTTCCGGCAATCCCCTCCAGCAGCGCCCCCCGGTCATAGGAAAAGCGGGTGCGGGCCACCTCACTGCTGGGCTGGCGGCGGATCAGGAAGGCCTGCACGTCCTCCCAGAAGTGCAGGTTGGCCTCCACGAAACGGTCGATCATGGTGCCGAACTGCCGGTCGAGGGCCTCGGGGAGGTCCGCCACGGCCTCGCGCCGGAAGGCATCTTCCAGCTCGCGGCTGTTGATCAGGCCGCGCAGGTTGGAAAACCGCAGCTTGTCGTCGATAAATCGGTCGGCCCGCACCTCGAACTCGCCCAGCAGTCGGCCCAGGCGGTTGAGCTGCCCGTCGAGTTCGCCCAGCATCGTCCCCCGGTGGCGCTCGCGCTGGCCTTCGAGGTCGCGCAGGATGGCAAGGTCCTCGGTCAGGGTCTTGCGGGCAGCCTCGGCGCGGGTCTCCTCGCCGGACAGGATCTCGGCGGCGGTCGAGAGCGGACTTTGCAGCTTCAACCGGGTGCGCTCGGTTTCCGAGAGGCGGGCCTGAAGGGCGTCCCGCAGCGCCCGGAAGCCCTCGTCGCCGCCGCGCTGCTCGGCCCGCGCACTGATCAGGAAGACGGGCGGCGTCAGGCCCAGCACCCCCCGCGCCCCCGCTTCCACGAACTGCCGCACCTGCTCGCGCTGCGCCTGCGTTTCCAGCAGGTCGGCCTTGTTCACGACCAGCACCACGCTGCGGCCCCAGCGGGCGGCCAGCGCGAGAAACTGCCGCTCGGACTCGGTGAAGGGCCGGTCTGCCGAGGTCAGGAACAGCACCAGATCGGCGCGGGGCAAGAAGCCCTCGGTCAGCGCCTGGTGCTGGCGGATGATCGCGTTGGTGCCGGGCGTGTCTACCAGCGCCACCCCCTCCAGGCTGGGCAGCGGGTAGGTCAGGCGGCTCACGAAGGGGTCGCGGGTGGGCTCCATCTGCCCGGGCGTCTCGCCGTGGACCAGCACGTAGATGCGGTCGGTGGTGGGCGTCACGCCTTCCGGGAGAACGGCCGCGCCCAGCAGCGCGTTCACGAAGCTGCTCTTGCCCGCGTTGAACTCGCCGACGACCACCAGCAAGAAGCTCTCGTCCAGCGAACGCACCGCGCCCCGCGCGTACTCGACGGCCTCGGGCGGGGCCCCCTGCGTTTCCAGAAAGGCCTGGAGGTCCGAGAGGAGGGCCCGCTCACGGGAAAGAAGGTCCTGAACGCGGGCGGTGACGAGCATGGGGCCAGGGTACCCGCCGGACCAGGGCGGGAGTCTTGCGGATTTCTGTAGGTGGCGGGTCAGGTAAAGCGGTCTTCACGCCTCTGGGCAACCGGGCTCGCCATGAGGAGGCAGACTGATCCCCAGTTCCCACAGGAGGTGCCCTCATGACTGGACCCTATGACCGTCCCCCCATGCCCGCCACCGAGCCCACCGACACCCCCGCGCCTCTCCCCGAGCGGATGCCCGGCGGCGACGACACCGGCCCGATCATGGACCCGCCCATGAACCCGGACCTGCCGGGGATGCCCGAACCGGACCCGACCAGCAACCCGGACACGCCGGGACTGCCCAGCCCGACACCGATGCCCGCAATGTAGGCACAGCCCCGCTCGCGCCGCCGACAGAACAGGGTCGGCGGCGCTGCTGTTGTCAGCGGGTCAGCAACGTCTGCCCATGCCCTCGCAACCAGGCCCGCCACCGCGCATGTTCGGGCATCAGGCGGCTCACGTGCGCCCAGTAACGGGGCGAGTGGTTGAATTCCAGCAGGTGCGCGGCCTCGTGCAGGGCGACGTACCGGGCCACCTCGTGGGGGGCACGGCTCAGGGCCCAGTGCAGCCGGATGTCGCCGCGCGAGCTGCAACTGCCCCAGCGGGTGCGGGCCCCGCTCAGGCCCACCCGCCCCAGCCGGTCCCGCGCTTCCAGCGCCCCCGCGTACTCCTCCACCCAGCCCCGGAAGATGGGCAGAGCTTCCCGGCGGCTCCAGGCTTCCAGGCTCGCGGCGAGGTCGGGGCCGGGTGGGAGACGCAGCTCGTTTCCCGCCCGCTCCGGCAGCCGCACACCAGCCACCAGCCGCACGGTCAGCGCCTCGCCCAGAAAAGGGTAGGGCGAGCCGTCCTGCCACTGCGCCGGGAAGGGCTGCCGCGCCGCGAAGGTCCGCAGGTGCCGCTCGGCCCAGTCGCGGCGGGCCTCCACGAAAGCGCTCAGTGTCGCCTCTGGCGTGCGCAGGGGGGCGTACAGCACGACCTCGCCGGGACGGACCTGAAGGGCCAGGGTGCGGCGGCGGGCGCTGCGGCGAAGGTGCACGGGCACGCCCCCGATCGTCCACGGGGGACTGGAGCGGGGGCGTCCGGGAGGCATGTGCCCGACTCTACAACTGGACTTTACAACTGGTTGTACTCCTGGCTGAAGGTGTCGCACTTGTTGGGGTCGCCGCTCTTGAAGCCGGTCATGAACCAGTTCACCCGCTGCTCGCTGCTGCCGTGGGTGAAGGAGTCCGGCACCACCCGGCCCTGGCTCTGGCGCTGCAGGGTGTCGTCCCCGATGGCCGCCGCCGTGTTCACGGCCTCGCGCACGTCCTCCTGGGTCAGGTTGGCGAGGTCGGCCACCTGGTTGCCCCACACCCCGGCGAAGCAGTCGGCCTGAAGTTCGAGCCGGACGCCGTAGCTGTTGGCCTCGGCCTGGGTGCGGGCGCCCTGCTGGGCCCGGGTGACCTGATCGGCGATGCCGAGTTCGTTCTGGACGTGATGCCCGACCTCGTGCGCGATCACGTAGGAATAGGCGAAGTCGCCGCCGCCGCCGAGTTGCCGGTCCATCTGGTTAAAGAAGGCAGTGTCCATGTAGATCTTGTTGTCCAGCGGGCAGTAGAAGGGGCCGACCGCGCTGGTGCCCTGGCCGCAGGCCGTGGGCACCGAGCCTCTGTAGGACACCAGCACGGGCTTGGTGTAGGTGCGTCCCGCCTGCTGGAAAACGCCGCTCCAGACCTCGTTGGTGCTGCCCAGGATGCGGTCGAGGAACTCGTATTCCTCGGTTTCTCCGGCCGCGCCCGGCTGGGTCTGGGGTTGCGTCTGGGCCGGGGGCGCCTGGTTGCCGCCCAGCACCACGCTGGGGTCCACCCCGAAGAACATGGCGATCAGGGCGATGATCAATCCGCCGATGCCGCCGCCCACCGCCAGGCCGCCCCCCGGCAGGCCACCGCCGCCGCCCCGTTGCACACCGCCGCCGCTGCGGGGAAGGTTTCTCCAGTCCATCTTCAGCCTCCTTCACTCGGCCCGCCGCCCCGGCGCGGCCCCCAGCGGGGCAGCTCCCGGCTCCTGCCTGGCTCAGGGGGCATTGTAAGGACCCCGGGGCGAGCGGGTCTTGACCAAGCCATAGGAAAAGGGGCGGAGGGCTGCCCACCCCCACCCCTCTGCGCCCCCTCCCCTCCCCGGTCCTCAATCGGCGGCGGGCACGGCCCCTGCTCCCAGCCCCACGGGCACGGGCGGCGCGGTCCGGCGGCGTTCGAACTGGTAGAAGACGGCGGGCACCACGTAAAAGGTCAGCAGCGTGGACGTGATGACCCCGCCCAGAATCACGATCCCCAGGCCCCGGCGGAATTCGGCGCCGTCGCCCTGGCCCAGCACCAGCGGAATGCTGATCACCAGCACGGTCAGGGTGGTCATGATGATGGGCCGGAAGCGCAGTTCGGCGGCCTCGATCAGGGCCTCGCGCAGCGGCAGCGAGCGCATCCGCTCGGTCACGAATTCGAGGTATAGGATCGAATTCTTGGTGGACAGGCCCAGCAAGATCACCATGCCCAGCACCGTGATCACGTCGAGGTCCACCCCGAACAGCGAGAGCGTCCACAGCGCCCCCACGATGGCGAGCGGCACCGGCAGCAGCAGGTACACCGGATAGCGGAACGAGTTGAACTGCGACCCCAGCACGAGGTAGGTCAGCAGCACGGCGAGGATCAGGACGACCGGGCCGTAGAACACCAGATCGGCGGTCAGGCCCGCCGTGCCGAAGGAGGACGCGTTGCCCAGCGTCACCCCGTCGGTGAGCAGCCCGGCGGCCTCCGCGCGGTCCACCAGTTCGCGCTGGTAGGCAAAGGCGTTGGGACCGCCGGGCACGAGGTCGAGGTCGAGGCTGGCCGTGTACGCCTTGTTCAAGCGGCTGAGGGTGGCCGGGGCCTGCCGGGTCTGGAAGGAACCGAGAGCCGAGAGCGGCACATTGGCCCCCAGCGCGGGCGCGAACACCGTCTGGTCCAGCAGGCTCTCGCCGCCCTGCACCTGCGCGGGGTCCAGCCGCACCACGAGGTCCACGCTGCGGTCGCCGTCGCGCAGGCGGCCCGCCACGCTGCCGTCGTTGTAGGTCCGCAGGGCCTGCGCCACGTCGGAGGCGGTCAGGCCGGTGCCCGCCAGCCGCGCGGGGTCGGGCACGAAGGTCCGCTCCTGCCGGGTGGCCGAGAGGCTGCTTTCCAGCGTGGCGATGTTGGGGTCCTGCGCGAGCAGCCGCAGGAGGTCGCGGTTACGCCCGGCCAGCAGCGCCTGGTTGGGCGCGGTGAGGGCCAGGCTGAGGTCGGAGCTGCCCCCCGGTCCCCCCTGCTGCGAGGCCACCCGGACCTCGGCCCCCGGCACCCCGGCGGCGAGGGCCGTGAGGTCGCGGGAATAATCGGCGGCAAGGGCCTCGATCCCGGCGCGTTCCTCACGCGGGGCCAGGGTCACGGTCAGGCTGGCGGTGTTGGCGTTCGTGCCGCCCAGCACGCCGCCCGCACCCACGCTGGTCTGCACCAGCCGCACCTCGGGACGGGCCAGTAGGTTCTCCTCCAGCCGGGCGGTGAGCGCGTTCGTGCGCGAGAGTTCGGTGCCGGGGGGCAGTTCCAGATCGGCGGTCAGGATGCCGCTGTCGCTCTGGGGCACGAAGGCGAAGCCGATGTTCCGCAGCGCCAGCGGGGCGCTGAGCAGGAACGCTCCCGCGATCAGCATGACCACCCAGGGCCGCCGCAGCACCCCACCCACGCTGCGGGCGTAGGCGCGGGCGGTCGCGGTGACGCCCCGGTTGGTCAGGCCGTGCAGGGTGCCCGTCAGGGCTTCGAGCAGGGCCAGCAGCACGCTGAGGAGGTAGCGGACCAGGGTGAGCAGCACGGGCGCGAGCAGGATGGAGAGCGCCGCCACCGCCGGAAGCTCCAGCCCGGTCAGGCGATCCAGGCCCACCCACAGCGCCGCCCCGGAGAGCGCGAGCAGCAGCAGGCCGGAGAGGGTCCGCACCCCCGCCAGCGCCTCCCGGAAGAAGCGCGGCAGCCGTCCCAGCACGCCGGGCACCTCGCGCCAGCCGATGGGCTCGGGATCACGGGTGTAGGCCATGCGGACGGTCAGGAACAGCAGGCTCTCGAGCCAGCTCAGCGCGATCGCCGCCGCCAGCCCCAGCCCGAACTGGCTGAAGAACTGCCCCAGGATGCCGGGCATGAAGGAGAGCGGGATCAGCACGGCGAGCAGCGAGAAGGAGGCCGCCGTCACCGCCGAGAAGACCTCCGAGCCGCCCAGCAGCACGCTGCGAATCTGCCCGTAGCCCATATCGCGGTAGCGCTGCACGTTCTCGGCCACCACGATGGAGTCGTCCACCACGATGCCGATGGCGACGATGATCGCCAGCAGCGAGACGATGTTGAACGAGAACCCGAACAGGCTGTAGAGCAGCGGAGCCGCGCTGATGGAGATCGGGATGGCGAGGATCACCGCGAAGACCGTGTTCAGCCGCCCCAGGAACAGCAGCACGATGATGCCCACCGCGCCGATGGCGATCAGGAACTCCTTGAAGGTGTCCTCCACGGTGGCGCGGGTGGCGGTCGTGGTGTCGCTCGCGAGGGTCAGGCGGTAGCCGTCGGGGAGGGGCTGGGCCTCCAGCGCCGCCGTCACCTCGTCGGCAACGGCGACGCTGTTCGTGCCGCTGGCCTTGCGGACGCTGAGCAGGACGGCGGGCTGCCCGTTCACGCGGGCATAACTGGTCGCCCGCGCCGAGGTGTCGCGCACGGTCGCCACGTCCGCCACCCGCAGGCCGGAGGCGGGGTCCACCACGATGCGCTCGACGTCTCCCAGGCTGGTCGGCGTGTTGCGGGTGGAAAAGCCCACCGTGGTGCCGCCTACGGTCACGCTGCCCGCCGGGAGGTCCAGCGCCGAGGCCTGAATCGCCCCCGCCACCCGCCCCGGCGTGAGGCGGTAGGTCTGGAGGCGGGTGGGGTCGAGCAGCACCTGCACCTGCCGCGCCGGACCGCCCGACACCGCGACGTCGGCCACGCCGGGCACCCGCTCCAGCCGGGGCACCAGCGTGTCCTCGGCGTAGGCGGCCACGTCGGGAGCGCGGGCCGAGCCGCCCAGCAGCGCCAGGGTCAGGATCGGGGTGGCGCCCGGGTCGAACTTCTGGACGACCGGGGCCTCGGTGCCGTTCGGCAGCGTCCCGCGAATGGCCGCCACCGCCTGCGAGACGCTGTTGGCGGCCGAGTCGATGTCGGTGTCGTCCGAGAAGGTGATGACCACCGCCGACTGGTTGCTCACGGACGTCGTGTTGATGTCCACCACGCCGCCCAGCGTGCTCACGGCGGCCTCGACGCGCTGGCTGACCTCGCGGTCCACCTGATCGGGCGTCGCGCCGGGGTAGGCGGTCGAGACGGCGAGGACCGGCACCTCGAAACTGGGCAGCAGTTCCACCCCCAGCCGGGTCGTCGCCAGCAGCCCGAACAGCACAGCCATCACGAAGATGCCGATGGAAAAGACGTAATTGCGCACGCTGAAGCGCACGGCGGGGTGAACGGGCGGTTCGGGGGTGCCGTCGGGCAGGGTGCCGCGCGGCAGGGTGAACTCGGGGGGATCGTGGGTGCTCATGGAAACTCCGGGAGGGGGAAGTCAGGCCGGGAGACGGAGGAACGGACGCGGCCAGCTCGCCTCATGACCCTCCTCCGGCCACGCGCACCCGCGCCCCGTCCTGAAGGCTGCCCGGCACGGGGGTGACCACCCTGGCCCCGGCGTCCAGCCCGCGCACGGCCACCCGGCCCCGCGACTCGGCGTCCACCCGGACGGGCACGCGCCGGGCGGTCCCTTCCTCCACGACGTAGACGGCGCTCTCGCCGCCCTCGGAGGTCAGCGCCGACGACGGCACGAGGACGCCGCCGCCCACGGTGGCCCGGTAGCGCACCTGCGCCGAGCCCCCCACCGGGAGGTCGGCCCCGCCCTGCACCCGCGCCGTCACGGGCACCAGGCGGTCGGTCCCCGCCACCCCGCTGACCTCGTTCACGACGGCCACGTAGGTCTGTCCGCCCGCGTCGAGGTTCAGCCGGGTGCCGGGCGCGAGCGCCGCCGCGTCCGCCGGGGTCACGTTGAAGCGGGAGCGGACATTGCCCGCCTCCACCAGCCGGAAGACCGGGCTGCCCTGGCCCACCGCCTCGCCCACCTCGGCCGCGACCGACACCACGACTCCCGCGAAGGGGGCACGGACGACCGTGCGGGCCAGCGCGGTCTCGGCCTGGGTGACCCCGGCGCGGGCGCTCTGGACACTGAGTTCCAGCGCCTCCGGGCTGCCTGCCCCCGCCCGCCCGTTTTGCGCGAGCGCGTTGCGAGCCTGCGCGAGGGCACTCTCGGCCTGGGCCTGACCGGCCTGGGCGGCGAGAAGTTGCGCGTCGGTGAGCTGATCGTCGTCGTAGCGCTCGGCGGCGTCCTGCGCCTCCTGCCGAGCGCGGCGCAGGCCGAGTTCGGCGGCGCGGACCCCGGCTTCCAGCGCGGGCCGGGCGGCCTCCACCGCCTCCCGTGCCTGCCGCAGGCTGAGTTCGGCCTGCTGCAATCCCAGCCGCGCCGAGGTCAGCGCCTGCCCCGCCGCCGTGTCGTCGAGCTGCACGACTCCCTGCCCGCTCGCCACCCGCTCGCCCTCGCCCACCAGCACCCGGACCACCGTGCCGCCCGATTGCGCGGCCACGTTGCTGTCGCGGCCCGCCTCCAGCGTCGCGGCCACCGTGCGGGCCACCGTCAGCTCCCCTTCCCCGGCCCGCACGGTCCGCACGGCGAGCGCGGTCGTCTTGGGCGGCGGGGTCGAGAGGCGGGTGGCCGTCTCCTCCCCTTCCCCTTCGGGCGAGCAGGCCGTCAGCGCGAGAAGCAGGGTCAGCGGCAGCAAAGCGCGTTTCACCGGGGCCGCCGGGAACGGGCGAGGGGGCTGGGCAGGGGATGGAGCATGGGGGAAACCTCCGGGAAGAAAAAGGGCGACAGGTGGGGAAGGTGGGGAAGCGGTCAGGGCGCGAGCCCCGGCCACAGCAGGTCGAGCAGCGCGGAGACGAAGCGGGCAGGGTCGGCCGGAGCGGGATGGGGCGCGGCGCAGGGGAGCGCACCTTCCCCCTCCGCCCCGGCGAGCAGGTCGCGGTACACGTACTGGGTCAGCGCCCCCAGCAGCGCGAGGGCCGCCACGTCGGCATCCTGCGGGCGGACGCGGCCCAGGTCCATCTCGGCGCGGAGGTAGGCGGCCAGAGCAGCCAGGTCGTGGCGCAGCGGGTCCCCGATCCGGCGCAGCAGCGGGTTGTGGTCCGGGGCGTGCCCCTGCGAGAGCATCAGCGTGAGGCGGGGCAGCACCCGCGCCGCGTCCTCCAGACAGCGCCGGGCGACGTGTTCCAGATGCCCGCGCACCTCGCCCGTCCCCACCCGGCCCGGCAGATCGTCGCGCCAGGGGGTCACGTCGCGCAGGCCCACCGCCGCCTCGAACAGGTCGGCCTTGGTGGCGTAGCGGGTAAAGAGGGTGCCCTCCGCGACGCCCGCCCGCCGCGCGATCTCGGCGGTGGTCGCCCCCACGCCGCGCTCCAGAAAGACGGCGCGGGCCGCTTCCACGATCTGCTCGTCCGAGACGCTACGGGGCCGGGCCACGTAATTGAGTATGGACTCAGGAATGACCGGGAGCCGGTACGTTTGCCTACAGTGGGGGGGCCGCTCCCCCCTGGGGGTTACTGCACCACCCGCGCCGGACAGGTCACGCGCACGCGGACCTCCTCGCCCTCCGGCCAGACCTCGTGGCCGGACGTGTGGACGAGGAGTTCCTGGCCTCCCAGCCGCACCGCGTAGGTCACGTCGTGGCCCCTGTACTCGCGGGCCACGATGGTGACCGGAGTGCCCTCCTCGCCGGGCCGGGCGAAGGCCAGATGCTCCGGGCGCACACTCACGAGGACCGCCCCCTGCGCGGGTTCCTCCAGCGGGAGGTCGCCCAGCGCGGTGCGGGCGCTCAGGCCCGTGGCCGTGCCCGAGAGCAGGTTGCTGCGGCCCAGGAAGTTGGCGACGAAGGCGGTGCGCGGGTGCGCGTAGACCTCGTGCGGGGGGCCGATCTGCTCCACCCGGCCCGCCCGCATCACGACGAGGCGGTCGGAAAAGGCCAGCGCTTCCTCCTGGTCGTGGGTCACCAGAATCGCGGTGGTCCCGCTCTGGCGCAGGATCGCGCGGACCTCCTGCCGGGTGGAGTGGCGCAGCTGCGCGTCGAGGTTGGAGAAGGGCTCGTCGAGCAGCAGCAGCGCGGGCCGGGGCGCCAGGGCACGGGCCAGCGCCACCCGCTGCTGCTGCCCGCCCGAGAGCTGGTGGGGCAGGCGGCCCTCGAAGACGGTCAGGCCGACGAGCGCGAGCGTCTCGCGGGCGCGGGCCAGCCGCCCGGCGCGGGGCAGGCCCTGAAGACCGAACAGCACGTTGCCCAGCACGGTGAGGTGAGGAAAGAGCGCGTAGTCCTGAAACACCAGCCCGACGCCGCGCCGCTCCGGGGGCACGGGCGGGGCCGTCATCTCGCGCCCCGCGATGCGGATGCTCCCGCTGTCGGGCGTCTCCAGCCCCGCGATCAGCCGCAGGGTGGTCGTCTTGCCGCAGCCCGACGGCCCCAGCAGGGTGATCAGCTCGCCAGGAGATACCCGCAGGTCCAGCGCCTCCAGCACCGGGGGCAGGCCCGGCGCGTAGCTCTTGGTCAGGGCCGCGATCTCCAGCAGCGGCGCGGCGGGGTCGGCCAGGGTCGCGGCAGCCGCAGCGGGAGCCGGGGGCGTCAGGGTCGTGGCCGCCGCCCGGCGGGTCAGCAGGGCACGGAGGCCGGAAGGGGCGTGGGTCATGTCCTCTCTCTCCTCAGGATCAGCACGGTCAAGAGCGCCCCGCTGAGGGCCAGCACCAGCGCGTAGGGGGCCGCCGCCGCGTACTGCGCTTCCTCGGTGTACGTCCAGACGTTGCGGGCCAGGGTGTCAAAGCCGGTCGGGGCCAGCAGCAGGGTCAGCGGCAGTTCCTTCAGCACGCTCAGAAAGACGAAGGCCGCGCTCGCCAGGAGTCCGGGGCGCATCAGCGGGAGGGTGACCTGCCAGAGGGTCCGGGCAGGCCGGGCGCCCAGCACCCGCGCGGCCTCCTCCAGCCGGGGGGTGGCCTTCGCCAGCGAGGTGCGGATGGGGCCGATCGCTTCCGCGACGAAGTGCAGCGTGTAGGCCAGGATCAAGAGGGCGAAGGTCTGGTACAGCCCCGGCGCCGACCGCAGCACGAAGAAGACCAGCGCCAGCGCGAAGGCCAGCGGCGGCGTCGCGTACCCCAGATAGGCCACCCGCTCGGTGACCCGCGCCGCCCGCCCCGCGTAGCGGTTGCCGATATAGGCGAGCGGAAAGGCGAGGACCGTGGTGGTGATCGCCGCCACTCCCGCCGCCGTGAGCGCCGAGCGGGTCGCGTCCCACAGCCCGGCGAGCGCGTAGGGGTTCTGCTCCAGCCGCAGCCAGTAGCCCACCGTCCCCAGCGGCACGACGAGCGCGGCCCCCGCCAGCAGGCCGATAAAGACCCAGGCGGGCAGCGTCCAGCCGCGCAGGGGCACGCGGGCAGGTTGCCGCGCCCCTCCCGGCGACACCCGCGAGAGAAACACCCCGCGCATCAGCCGCGCCTCCAGCCACAGGGTCAGCCCGGTCACCACGAGCAGCATCAGCGCCAGCCACGCCGAGTACACCCGGTCGTAGGCCGCCGTGTACTGCTGGTAGATGGCCGCGCTGAAGGTGGGGTAGCGCATCAGGCTGGTCACCCCGAAGTCGCCCAGCACGTGCAGGGTGACCAGCAGCCCGCCCGACAGCCACGCCGGGCGCAGGTGCGGCAGCGTGACCTCGCGGAAGGTCTGCCCCGGCGTGCGGCCCAGCAGCCGGGCGGCGTCCTCCAGCGCGGGGTCCTGCGCCCGGAGTGCGGCGTGCAGGTTCAGGAACAGGTACGGGAAGGTGAAGAGGGTCAGCACCCCCAGCGCCCCCCAGAACCCGCTGGGTCCCGGCCAGTTCAGGCCCGTCACCGCCCAGATGGTCCCGCCCGGCCCGCTCGCCGCGATCAGCGCATAGGCGCCCACATACCCCGGAATCGCCAGCGGCAGCACCCCCAGCAGCGTCAGCACCCAGCGCGGCCGGAAGGTCGTCCGGGCGGCCAGATACGCGAGCGGCAGCGCCACCGCCGTTCCCGCCCCCAGCACCCCCAGCGCCAGCCCCAGCGTGTTGCGCAGCAGTTCGAGGTTGCGAACCCGGAACACGATCTCGCGCAACTCCTGCGCCTCGGCCCCGAAGGCCCGCAGCACCAGATAGGCGAGCGGCAACAGCACCCCCAGCGCCGTCAGCAGGGCGGGCAGGGCCAGGGTGGGGGGCAGGCGGCGGCGCAGGGTCATGGGGAGGGGGAGGCCGCAGGGGCCAGCCGCGCCAATTTATCAGAGTAACTTGGTCGGGATTGGGGGGCAGGCGTCCCGGCGCGGGTTCATCCGGTAGACTTCCGTTGTCTTCGGACGGGGAGCATGACAACGGGGACCGAGAGGGCTACGCCTCCAAAAGAGGTGAGCGCCCGTGGCTTCAACACGGACGCTCGGAAAGGTGGTGCTCTCTTGAGACACAAGAAGCCTACCAGAAGAAGGAAACGGGTTCAACCAAAGGCTCTCGCAGAGTGGCTCGCTGTACTCACGGCGCTCCTGACGGCGATCAAGTTGCTGGTTGAACTCATCCAGACCCTCCTCACCTGAGCTAAGAGCCT
>NZ_JASNGB010000066.1 GCF_030271215.1 Deinococcus rhizophilus
GACGAGAACCAGCACTATGCCGCGTAAACTGAAAGATGTCAGTTACCCCATGAAGCGAGCTGTGCGGCCCTCATGCGCCTGGCGGGTGTCGTTGGTGGTCGGGTGGGCCGCTCCAAGGGCGGCAGGCAATCGGGTATCAAGGTAGACCCCTTTGCACCCGCACTCCCACAGCGTAAAGTGGGAGGACAGGTGAGACAGCCTGGCTTGTTTGAGCGTCGCCTTTTTCTTTCCGGGATCGGGCGACGTTCGCTTTTTGCCGTGTGGCGTCTGGGCTGAGAGTACACGCTCCAGGAACAAAGTGTGCGAGTTCACCTCTGGGTGGCCCTGCTGAGCGGCCAACCTCTACCCTGGAGAGACTATGGGCGAGGCCAAACGGCGGCGAGAGCTGGGGCACATGCTGCGGGAGAACACCTACACCTTTACCGTGGCCTCTGGCTCACAGCTCAAGTATCTAGGGGCAGCTCCTGTAGACGAGGATGACGAGTGGGCCGTTCAAAAGTCTGTTGAGATCTACGGTTCAGATACCGACGACTGGGCCAGGGCGATGGCGTCGATGTTCGAGGATTACGGCTTGGACGATCCTCCAACCCTCCCCACCCACGTTCGCTGTGAACTGGCGGTGGCGCGGATACGAAACGGTGAGCGTATCTCCTACCGATGCTCGTTTTTCCCCAAAGAGTTGGCCTACTCGCTGGACGGCGGCCAGACTTGGCACGACCTGAGCTGGGGTGGAAGCCAGAACGAGCCGGAGCCGGATGCATCCCCCGAACCTGCTCCTTCAGCAGACCCAGACCCACTCGCTGCCCTTCAGCTTGACCCCCAGCGGCCTGCTTTCAATGCCAGCTCATTGAAGACTTTTGAGCGACACGGCCAGCCAGTCACGCCTGCACCGGGTGGCCTGAACGCAGAGGAAATCATCGCGCAGGACCGGGAGCCGCGCTGACCGTTTCTCGCGGCTGACGGTGAAGAAATCGCAGAAGTGATGCGGAGGCGCAGTTTGCCAACTACCGCTCGCGCTCCTGAGGTTCCAACCGTTCAAGTTGCTCGTACACATCGCGCTTGTTCCCCGCCTGGCGGCGGCCGACGCCGATCACCAGGACAAGCACTTCCCCGCGCAGCACCCGGTACACGATGCGGTAGCGCTGCCCCACGGCGCGCACGCTGCGGTGGCCGCGCAGCTCCCCCAGCAGGGCCTTGCCCTGCAACTCGGGATCGGTCGCCAGCGCCTCGATGCGGTCGAGCAACAGCTCGCGCTCGCGGCGGTCGGGCACGGCCTCCAACATCTCCAGGGCCTTGGGGGTGAACTCGATCTGGTGAACCTGGCTCATGGGGTGGGCCTGACTCGGGGGGCGGGAGGACGGTGTTCAGGGGACCGGCACTCCGAGGCTTTAACGCTCAAGGCGTGCCCGCACGTCGGCCAGACTGACCCGCTCGCCGCGCTCGGCCTGCGCCGTGCTCTCGCGCACCTGTGTCATGAAGGCCGAGTCGCTCAGCAGCTCCAGTGTCTCCGCCACGCTCTCGAACTGCTCATAGCTCATGGCTGCCATCACCGGCTTCCCGTGCCGGGTGATGACCACCGGCTCGTCCTGCAAAGTGTCGGGCATCTCCAGCAACTGTTTGCGGGCCTCGCTGATGGTCAGGAACCGGGTCATGCCTCAGTGTACAAGAAAGTGTACAAAACAGGCGATGCATAGCCTTGACTTGGTGTGCATCGGACGCTATGTTAGAGAAATCAAGGCGGCCTCCGGGTCGCCTTTTCCGTGTGCTGGGAGCATCAACAGGGGGGGGAGGTCGGCATGCCCCCCTCCATGTTGATCTGTGGACCTCAGTTCAACTCGTCTTCCGTGGCCTTGGGGTATGCCGAGGCGGTGAAGGTGACCCACTTCCCGATCCAGGGGTCGTCCGGGTTCTCCTGCTTTCTGCGCTCGATCCACCGCTCCAGCATTTCTATGCGGGCTTCCCTGGACAGCGGGGGCGGGTCAGGGAGCATGAACATCGCGCCCTCATGTACCACCAGCTCCTCAGTCGCGGGAGGGGCGGGCGCTGGGGGTGGCTCGGGTACTTCAGGACCGTCTGGCCCTTCCGGGAAGCGGCGGCGATTGTAGAGCCGGTGCAGGCCCTCGCGGACTTCCTCCAGGGTCAGCTCGCCGTCGGCATAGCGTTTGAAGAGGGGCAGAGCCTCCGGGGAGATGGGATGCGCCGACCGCTGTCTCTGGCTGATCTGCTCCCAGCGCCGGGTGCGTTCGGCCTGCCATTCGTCGGGGGTCAAGGGTGTACCGTCTGGATGCTTCATGGGTGCCTCCCACCAGATTAACTTTTGAGTTAACATACCCAGGTGTCTGAGGGCTTCGACTTCTCTACCGATGAGGTCTTGAACTGGGAAATCCAGGCCATCTGGGAAGCCCTGGACAGCGGCGAGCTGCGCGTCAGCATCCACGCTCAGAACGAGATCAACCTTGATGCCCTCACCCTGGACGACATCTATGACGCGATCAGCTATTACGACGAGGTGACCAAGGACCGCCCCGGCGAGCGTGACCGGGCACCCGGACTGAACTTCGACCGCTTCATCGGCCGCCTGCGCCTGCGGGTCAAGGTTGGCTGGCGTGGGACCTACTACATCGTCGTGACGGCGATGGCGAACTGAGAGGAGGAGCTATGCCTGACATCCCTATGACCCATACCTTCCCCAGCCGTGAGGGCGTCACGGTCATCCTCCATGAAGTCCCCACGACCCTCGATGCCGAGACCGGCGAGGTGATCGGTTTCCGCCTCGATGTCTCGCGGGCGATTGAGCACCTCGTTCAGGACGCCGCTCGTGGTCAGGTCTCCGGCGCGACCGTCGAGCGGCACTATGAAGCTCTCCCGAGGCTGAGCGTTCCTACGCCTGATCCCGTGAGTCTGGAACTGCGCCGGGTGCTGCGTGAGCGGGGACTAACCGGGGCCGAGATTGCTGAACGTCTTGGCATCAAACCTCCGCTGATTTCCCGCTGGCTCAGCCCCACCTATCACGGGCACGGCATGGAAACCCTCCGGCGCATTGCCGATGCCCTGGACATGGACGTGGAAGTCAAGCTTAAGCCCAGGGAAAACAAGGCCGCTTCGTAGCCGCTTCACTGGCTCATCGGCGGAGCTTCCGGGAGGACTTCATCAACAGGGAGGAGAAGAGGGAAGCAGGCCCTCCCCCTCCCTGTTGATGCCCGCTTTCTTCGTGGTCAGCCCCAGGCTTGTGAGCAGCCGTGTTCACTCTTCAGCCTGGTCGTTCTCTGCCGGGTCGCCTACCCGTTCTTCCTTGCGACCTCGCACGTCTGCCGAGTCGGTCATCATCTGCTTCCACTCCTGCAACCCGTCGAGGTGTTGGCGGCTCGCTTTCCAGGCCATCTTCCACTGTGCGGCCTCAATTTCCTTGATCTCTTCGACAGACATTCCGTGGCCGTAGTGCATGTTGGCCTGCACCATCCGCCGCGCTGTTCCCGCCTCCAAATAGGTCCGTATCTGGAGGTCCAAGGTCCGCTCCAGGAACAGGCTCAGCTCCTGGCGGACCACCTGGCGAACGGTAGGCATGACCAGCGCCTCTCCCTCCTCTTTCGCCTCGGCTTCTGCTGCGTATTCGAGGAGAGCACCGCCCAGTTCAGTGAGCGGCATTCCTGCCTTCCTCGCTTTCATCGTCAGGAAGTCCGCCACTTCCCGACTCACGCGAACCTGGAGCCGAACTGTGCCTTTTCCTGCTCGTCCCATCTATGCCTCCCCGCTCGTGAAGCTGGACCCTTCCGGCTGCTTTGTCTGGTCGCTTCCACCGCGCCTGGAGTAAGCGTTTTGGAGAGCTTTCGCGGTGCTTCTTCTGAACCTTAAAACTGCTTACTCTGAAACAGAATACCAGAACAGAGTTACAGCCGCGCCAGGACGTAGCTTTTCCATTTCAGATTCCTACTCTTATCCTGCCTTACATCCCCCACCACCTCGAACGCCCTACGCCACCACCCTCTGCCGAGGCGTTGGCCCTCGGGGTAATCGTCGCCGAGGATGTGCCGTCCTAATTTCCAGCGGCGCCCCTCTTCGCGTGGTTCTGAACCTTCGCCACGGCTCACCCTCATGGGTGATTTGCTTTTTGCGGACCAGCCTTCAATCCGAGTTCTGGGTGACGATCCACAACCGCCAGCGATTCAGCATCCCGCTCACCTGCGTGATAGGGGTGGTGAACGTCAGCAGCTCGTCGAGGTCCGTGGGCAACTCGTCGCTCGTCAGGTGCCGCAGGTGCTCGGCCGTCACGTCCACCGGGTAGATCGCCTCGCGGAGGTCCCCGTAGCTCAAGTTGGCGTCCACCCCCAGCAGCTCGCGCAACGCCGCCCGGTAGATCACCAGATCGTCCACCGTCGTGCCCCAGCCGGAGAGGTTGCTGTCGTAGAAGCGCAGGGACAACCGCAGCAACCCCGCCTCGCGTTCGGGCCGCGGCGTGAGTTCGGTCGCCACCAATTCCATCTGTGTGCAGTTCACCCCGCCCGCCTGGTGGCGCAAGTGCAACCACCGGCGATCCTTGCCGGGCTGCACATCGCGCGACAACCACCCGGGCAACACCCCCAGCAGCAGGCGTGGTCGCTCCTCCAGGTCGGGGAACATCTCGGCACTGGACACCACCGCGCCCCATGCGCCCGCCGTCTCGATCTCGTTCATCCCGCCATGTTCGCCGAGGCGCTGGCTCCCAGGAATGCGCCAAAGGGCGGACGCTTCACCGCCCGCGCACCCTGAGCCGGGTCAGTGTCCGGCACGGGTCCTCCGCTCAGGGGCCGTCCTCGTCTCCCAGAGGCGCGAACGACAGGCGATCCGTCAGGCGCCGGAACTCAATACCCGGGTACTGCCGTGCCCATGCCTCATCGGCCTGCTGACACCGCTTCCAGTACGCCTGCTGATATGCCCGCATGGCTGCCTGTCCCTCGGCAGTCTCCGGGTCGTACATCACCCCTGGGTCATCCGGTCGTGGTGGGCCGAGTCGAGCGAGCTGTGCGCGTAACCCGGTAATGCTCCAGGAAATCCTTCCAAAATCACCTGCCCACTTGCGAGGGACGGGCACTCGGGAGGGGCTGGCTGGGGAAAGCAACGGAAAAATTGGCCGACGGACACCAAGGAGCACATCGGCCTTGCAGTGCTAGGGTGCCATTTCAGCGTGGCTGAAGCTGCGCGACAGCACGGCGTCACCGAGAGCCTGATTCACACGTGGAAGGCACAGTTCCTGGAGGCAGGCCGTGCCCGCGTCTTGAGCAGAATGGCACCCGTATGGGGCCTGCCCGCCTCGCCGGAGACCGCCAGGGGGACCGTCAAACCGAGCTAGAACGCGAGAACGAACGCCTGAAAGTCCTGGTTGGCGAGAAGGAGCTCGCGCTCCAGATTGCAAAAAAAGTTCGGGGTCTCTGAGTCCGGCTCAGCTTCTCGCCGTCTACGAGGAGTTCCACAGAGACCATCCGCACCTGAGCCTGGCCAGCTTCGCTCGCGAAGCCGATGTTCCCGCCTGGAAGTTGCGGGACACCCGACAGCAGGCCGCCGGGCAAGCCCAGCGGGAAGTGCAGCAGCAGGCCCACCTGGAACGAATTCGTGAGGCTGCCCTGGAACATCCCACTTATGGCTATCGGCGCCTTCATCAGGTGCTGGCTCGGTCGGCAGCCCAGGAGCAGACAGCTCCTGGGCACCTGGGGCTGCACACCATCCGCCTGGCCTTGGGGGAACTGAATCTTCAGCCCCCACTGGCCCGGAAAACCCGGAAGAAGGCCGTCCCAGCCGTCAGCGAAGCCTTGTGGCCCGCGGGACGTCGAGTTCAGGTGGACGCGACTCGGTTCAGCCTGGGAGATGGAATCTGCTGGGCTTACCTGGTGCTGGACGTAGAGACGCGGTGCCTGCTGCACCTCCACGTCGTCCGCAGTCTTTCAGCCAGCAGCGCGGTGACCGCGCTGCACACGGGTCTCCGGGTCCTGCGGGACCTGGGCATTCACGAGGAGATTTTGGTGATGACCGATGGCGGCTCGGATTTCACCTCGACGGCCTTTCAGGACGCCTGCCCGGAGGTGGGGAGTTGGGTGCGGGCGAAGGTCTCCCAGAAGGGGGGAATGGGCATTCTGGAGCGCACCAACCGAACGCTGACATACGAGCTCGTCGTCCGCGAGGACTCCGCGAGCATGCCGCAATTGCGCGAGGGGACCGTCCGATTCCGGGACTGGTACACCCAGGTCAAGCTCCACTCCGCTTTGGGGTACACCTGTCCCTGGGCTAAGCTGCTGGAAGTGGCGAAGTCTCGCAACGCTGCTTGAAGGATTTCCTGGAGCACTACCGCCTGAGGGCATTGAGGCCTTCCCGAGTTCGGTTGTCGAGAAAAAGGACGCCCTCTGCAGGCACACCCGAACGCCGGGAGAGGTCAGCTCGAAGGAGTTCACGTTCAGCGTCGGTGAGGCCGCCAGCGTGTGTTCTGACGATGGTGATGCGCCGTCCCCTGCTCCGGGCATAACGCAGGAGACGTTCGTCGGACTCGAGCAGCTTTCCCTGAATGAACAGCAGGACGTGTTCGAACTGTTCGAGGGGAAAGAGACGGAGATAGACCTCGGTGGAATGGCGTTGGGTCCCGTGTCCAGGGGCATCGACGAAAAGGATGTCCTCAAAGAACGAGCAGAGGGGAACGTCCGGATTCCTGGACCAATCGGTCATGTCCGTCCCTATACCGATCCGGGGCCTGGGCTGGACACGTTCTTCAGTCAGGGCATCGAGGGTGGTGGACTTCCCCGCGCCGGGTTGTCCCAGCAGTGCGACTTTTCGACCTGGTGAGCTGCAAAGCTCCTTTCTCAGGCGGTTCAGATTGGCCGTGAGGATCCGCTCGAAGTGGCCGCTCTGCGGGTGCGAAGTGGGCCCGCTGCGCTTGGTCTTCGGTTCCGGAGATACCGGGGACTCGGCCGTCAACGCACCGACGGCGGCGGCGATAGCGCCCGCGACGGGTAGGGCGAGAAGCCACCACATCTCAGCGTTTCAGCCGCGTCTGCAGGCGGCGTTCGGCGACGGCGTGGCAGCAATCGACGTAGGCGTTGCCCTCTGCCACGCAGGCGACCAGGGACAGGCCACCACCGATGATGTTCCCCACGAGGGGGAGGAAGCGTCCGAGGGCTTTGGGGAGTGCATAGTTGGCCAGCACTTTCTCGGCCGCTTTCCGGCCGCCTGGAACGGCGGACGAGTTCATCAATTTGCTCAGGACATTCATCGTGCCACTGTCGCAGGCCTCGATTTCAGGGATATCCGCGTCCGTCAGGCCGTAGTCGTGACGGATTTTGGACTTCATGTCGTCGATCACCCTGCGGTCGACGGCCAAGTTGACCCCGGGAACAGGATTGAGGGCTCCGTTCGCCACCGCGTACATGGCGGCAGTGTTCACCCGCTTTCGGCTGGCCGCCTTCTTGGCCTGGAGAGCCCCTTCCGTCCTGGCCCGCATGGACCGGGCCCACCGATCTTGCTTGGCGGCGTCCAGCAACTCGAAGACATGCCGCTTGAGCTCCTCGATCCCCTTGGTCTTCCCATCTTCGTCCGGGCGACAACTGGTGAACAGGACATCCACGTCGCGGCCCACCTGGGCCCGGATGTCTGCCCGCTTCTCCTGCTCGAGCTGCTCGGTCGTCTTTCCCTTCTGCCACAGCTGATCGTGCTTGTTGAAGACGAAGACGCACGGCCGCCCGCACTCCAGGAGATACCGGAAGAACTCTGAATCGGCCTGGACGAGCTTGCCGCTGCTGACACAGATATAGACGTCGAAAGAATCGACGGCGAAGCGCTCGAAGTAGGTCTCTTTCGGGAACCGTGTGGTGCCGTAGCCTGGCAGGTCACAGAACTGGACGTCTGGAACGGTGACGGCGGTGTGGCAGCTCATCTTCGTGGTCGTGTCGGTGTGTATGCCGACTTGCGCCTCGTCGGCGCTCAGGATCTCGTTGATCAGGGAGGACTTGCCAGCTCCGGGCTGGCCGAACAGCGCGACGCGGACCACTGTTCCGTCCAACTCTTCCAGTTCACGCCTCAGCCGTCTCGCTTCTTCGTCTAGACTCATCTTGGCCTCATATACGTACGAACTGCGCCGTGTGTTCCCGGGGGCCCCCAGCGGGTGTCCGGACTCCTGCGTCGGGGGAAATCATGCGGCGTGACTCTGTGGCTGTACGTTCCCCACCCTGGCGAATGACATTCACAGCGCCGCAGAGGGCCGCCGCAGCAGCATGAACGGGTTGGTGACGGTGGGTTGATCGGCCGCCTGTTCCCGCACGAGGGCGAGCGTGGCCAGAATGTCGGGATGGTCGGGAGCCCACAGCGGGTGGCTCACGACCAGCACCTTGCCGCGGTGCTTGCCTGCGCCCAGGAAGACGGGCAGGGGGGTCGACGCGCGCAGCGGCCTGAACTGCAGTTGCTGCAAGCTGCCCAGGATGGCTGACCTGTCCGGGTGCAGCAATGCCTCCCAGGAACTGCCCGTGAAGGTCAGCGGCGCGTTCCCACGCAGCAGGGCCACCATGTCCAGCGCCAGCCGCCAGTCGAGCAGCGGATGGAAGGCCAGGTTGGTGTAGTCGCGCAGGCAGCGGGCGCAACTGGTGTCGCAGGACGCGGCGTGGCCCTGCCAGGCCTGGGACAACTGCACGTCCAGGGTGCTCAGCAACTGTCCGAACTGCGCCGGCTGCGCGAGGTGGGTGGCGTACCCGGCCCCGTTCTCCAGTCGGTCGCTCAGGAAGGCCTGGCCCTCCGGGTCTGAGTCTGTGCCCCGGCGGGTCGCATACAGCCCGCCTTCGAGCTCCCCGGACTCGATGTCCAGCAGGACGGACGCGGCGTCGCGCAGGGCGAACGCGACGCTGTACCACGCCGCGCGGCCCTCGACCTGGCTGGGCAGGGCGCGGTGGTGTTCGGGCCAGACTTCCAATCCCACACGCAGGGTGTCGGTCCGCCGACTGGACAGCAGGGTGATGCGGCGTCCACGGGCGTCACTCTGCGCGGCGGAGGTCCGTTCCAGGCTGGCCACATACGCGCCACCCAGCGCCCGGTTGGGATGGGGCACGAACTCGAAGCCGTCCCGGCCCCCGTAGTCGTTGAAGGTCAGGATCTCTCCGGGCTGTCCCAGGGGACTGCTCTGCAGCACGGCGTTCTCGGTCCTGGAGGTCTGCCCGCCCTCCTGGACCGCCATGGTCGGCCGAGTGGTCGTCCCGCGGATCTCGAAAAAGCCGTTGTAGTCCCGTGGCTCTCCTGTGGCAAAGAAATGCCGGGGCTCGCGGGCGTCGAGAACGCGCAGGGCTTCCTGGCCACAGGTGGGGCAGACCACGGTCTGGCGCTCCTGCCCGGCGAGGTCCGCCGTGTGGTGGACCGCCCGGCAGTGCCGGCAGGTGCCCATTGGGCGAGGATTCGCCTCCCCCAGCGGCGGGTAGAGGCCTGGACTGACGCGGGCGAGTCCCCGCGGAGCCGGATGCAAGTTCGCGACCCCGGCCGACGTGTGGACCAGTTTGTCGCGGACGATCTCCGCGCCGGGTGCGAACGCGCTGATGGCCAAGTCCAGGTCGCGGTCGACCACGTTGCGCGGTGGGAAGTCCCGACCAGAGATCCGCTCGAGCGGGTCGAGGTAGAGCAGGCGGGTGCGGGTGGGAAAGCCGAACATCGGCAGCAGCCCGGCGTGGGCGAGGCGTTCACTGAGGGCTTCTTGCACGTATCTGTCGTCGCCTGCGATCGCGAGAATTTTCCCGGGCAGGCTCTGGAGCCCGGCCAGAACCTCCTCGACCTGCCAGTTCTCCAACCGCGTCCAGGCCGCGAGCCGCAGCGCCAGGGCCCTCACCTGCGCCTGATGCGCCGGATCGACGAGAAAGGCCTCGAGCGCGGCCCGCCGCTGCGGATCGTCGCGCCACTCCTGGGCCGTCCCGAATTCGCCGTGCACGCTGTCCTGGGGAGGAGCAGCACCGTCCACCGCGCCCAGGGCTTCCCGCAGGACCTCCTTGATCAGCACCCGGCGGTAGATCGTCAGGCTGGACACGTCCACGTACGGCGGCGGCGGCGCGTCCCCGGTCATCGCCTCCGGATGCTGGTAGTAGTACAGGTCGTGGCTGCGGCCGCGGCACAGGGTCACGGCCAGGCTCACGCCCGCGCCGCGGCGCCCGGCGCGGCCCACGCGCTGCTGGTAGGAAAAGCGGCGCGGGGGCATGTTGCTCATCATCACCGCGTTGAGGCTGCCGATGTCGACCCCGGCTTCCATGGTGGTGGTCACGCTGAGCAGGTCGACGCCCCCGGCCACCGGGTTCTCGCCATCCAGGAAGACCTCCTGGAAGTGCCGCTGGCGCTGTGCGCGCGCCGCATTGTCGGTCTGGCCAGTGAGTTCCTCGGCGTTGAGCCGGAATCCGGCGCCCGCGTAACGGGCGAGGTAGGTGTAGTAGTCCTCCCCGGTGTCCGGATCGCCGCCCGGCGCCGCCTCGACCCGGCCGCCGCAGTGCACGCAGAGGCCGGCTGCCGCGTGCAGGTAGGAGGCGCGGCACTTCGCGCACCGGTAGCTCGCGCCTCCGTCCTGCGCGCCGATCAAGACGAGGTTGTCCGGCCGGACGATCAGGTTGTAGGCGCTGCCCTCCGCGTAGGCGCGCGACAGGAGCGTCGCCTTGAAGGTGGCCTCGTCCTCCCCCAGGTTCCTCAGGTAGGCCTTGACGGGCTGCGGCAGGACCGTCTCGCTGCCCGGTGCCACGAATTCCGAATCGGCGTACAGGCGCTTGACCCCCAGGTACCGGATGATCGCGTCCGTCGCTTCCTGGATGGGCACGCTGGCCCCCGGCACCGGGGCATGCACGCGGCCGTGCCCGGTGCTTTCCAGGGTCCGCACCTGGTGCGTGAACAGCACCATCATCATCTCGGCCAGCAGCAGCTGCTCCAGCGTCCGGTGGTGCTCCCTGGCCTCGGTCTGCTGCCGCACGGCGACCCCGTCGGCGGCCCAGCGGTAGGCCCGGTACCAGGGCTGCGCCGGGTCGTTGCCTTCCCGGTAGGTGAGCGCCGCGCGGGTGTTCCCGCCCGGGCATGTCCCGGTTTCCAGCAGCCGGGCGAAGACGGCCTCGCGCAGCTGCCCCAGCGGCATTCGGGCCGGGTACTGCGCGAGCAGGTCGAGCAGCTCTTGGCGCTGGTTCTCGCTCAGGGGAGCGCCCAGCAGCAGCACCGGCAGCAGCGCCGCGGAGGTCGAGCGCGCCGCGAAGCGGGTGGCGCGGGGCTCGTCGTCCGGCAGCAGGGGCTGCGCCGCCTGGTCGGCCAGGGCCGGATTGATGGCCCGGAGTGCGTCCAGCGCGGTCTGGAGGTGACCCAGATGGTGCAGGTTCACCCGGACGGCGGCCTCGAGGTCACGGCTCGCTTCCCGCAGGGCGGCCAGCAGGGCCACCCGCACCATGTCCCGGTAATGGTCACGCTCCATCCCGGCGGCCAGGCGCGCGGCGTCCTGACGCGAGTCCGAGAACACCACGAGCTTGCGGCTGCCGGGGTCGACCTCCCGCATCAGGGTGCTCGCGAGCACCTGGGCCGCTTTCTGGAAGCCTGTGCGGTGGTGACGGATGGGCGTGGGCAGGACGTCGCGCCGGCGGTAGTCGGTGTCGCAGCGGGGGCACACGGGCGGCAGCGCCGGTTCGTGGTCGACATCTCCCGGCTGTGCGCTCTGCACGGCGTACTTCCACACCGGTTGCAGGTCGTCTTCCGGCGTGGCCCGCCCGACCTGCGCCGCGCTGTAGACCTTGCCGGTGGCGCGTTCGAGGTAGGCCGCCTGCCAGCTGCGGGTGCGCCTGTCCCAGGTGTAGGACGTCCGCTCCGGGGCCGTGCGGGCATGGTCGTCGACCGGCCACAGCACGGCGTAGCGGCCGTAGCTCCGGCTTTCCTGCCGGTCCGGGGCGTTCTCGAGGTCGGTGGGGTCCGCGCTCAGCATCAGCTCGCCGCCGCCTTTGCGGTGGTAGCCCCCCAGCAGCACCTCGCCGCAGACCTCGCACACCATCAGGTCCAGCACCCGCGACCCGCAGTCGCAGGTCAGGCGGTGGGTGCCGTGCAGGGTGCCGACCGGCACGTCGTCGGCACTGCTCCGACCACACGCCGGCCGGGTGCAGACCCACAGGTTCTGCAGGTTGGCGAAGAACAGGTGGGCACGTACGGGTTGAGGCGCTGTCCCGCCAGCCAGCCGGGCGGTGGCGAGCGCGAGCAGGGTGCCCCGCAGCGGGGCAGGATCGTCCGTGCCGTACAGGGTTCGGCTGAGATCGTGGGTGCCCGTCGCGCGGACGGCCGAGAGATCCGGATCGAAGCAGGCCCCGCGCAGGGCGCCCGGCACACCGGCCTGCTCGAGGGCACCCGCGAGGGTTTCGCCACCCAGGGCCCGGGTCAGGGCCGTCTCCGCCTCGGGACTCACGACCGTCGCGCCGGAGGTCAGCTCCGCCGCGGGACTGGCCGCCGCGAACGCGGCGAACGCCTCGCGGTGGGCCCGCAGGTCCGGGGCGTTCTTGGGAGCCTCCTGCGGCGTGCCGATCACCCGGAACCGCGCCGGATCGCGCCCGAAGAACTCGCTCAGGAACGTGCGGCCCCGCTCGCTCCCGTCGAGGCTCGCCGAGGTGGCCAGAATCCGCAGCTGCGGACTGTCCGGCTCGAGGCCCAGCCGGTCGAGTAGCAGCCGCAGGATGTACGACACCTCGGTGCCCGGCGTGCCGCGGTAAGCATGCAGCTCGTCCACGACCAGGGAGAAGACGTGGCCCGGGTCGGCCTCGAGCCACGCCCGGGTCTGGCGGAACATGTCCTGCTCGAGCGTCCGCATCAGCATGATGTTGAGCATCGAGTAGTTGGTGATCAGCAGGTCCGGCGGCGTGTCCTGCGCGTCCCAGCGGCTCCACAGCTCGCCGCCGTCCATCCGCGGGAAGTGGTACTCGGAACCGTCCCCGCGCGCCTGCAGCTGGGCATGAACGGCCGCCCATTCGGCCTCACGATCCTGCAACCGTTCGCGCAGGCGCTGCGCGCGTTTCTCGTCGCGCCCGCCGGGCAGCGGGGCCAGGGAGGTATAGCGCCCGTAGGTGATGCGGTTGCCGCGCCGCTCGCGGTCGAGCCAGCCGGTGACCCCAGGGCCGTCCAGCACCGAGCGCAGGCGCCGCAGCTGGTCCTCGACCAGGGCGTTGAGCGGGTAGAGGATCAGCGCCCGGACGGCGTGCGGCCGCGTCACGTGGCCCCACTGCGGGACGCGCTCCCCCTTGGATCGCCACCACTCTCGGCGGGCAGGTACCGGCCCCGGGGCTGTCCAGGTCGCGCTGTCCGCAGCCAGGGCGGCGAGCAGGGGCAGCATGAAGGCCTCGGTCTTGCCCGAACCGGTACCGGTGGTGACGACGACGTCCTCTCCGGCCAGGCTGGCCTGCAAGGCGGCGAGCTGGTGCGCGTAGAGGGTCCGCCCCTCCGGGAAGAGCGGCGCCCCGAGGGTCGCCAGGCCGGCGTACCGCTCCGGAAGGGTGTTCACGGCCTGCTCCAGCGTGAGGCCGCTGGACGGGTAGGTGGGGACCGGTTCAATCAGGGGGGGCTGGGCCAGGACGCCCGGCCGGCGCAGCAGGGTCCGGCGCTCCTCCGCCAGCGCGGGGTAGCGCAGCGGAAAGGCGCTCTCCACGTACAGCCGGTAGACGCGCTCGAGCCGGTCGTGCAGGGCGAGGGGATCGTTCACGCCGGAACGCCCTCGTCCAGAGCCTGCTCGGCGAGCGCGCAGCCCAGCAGGGACGTCAGGTGCCGCGCGACGTCCGGAGCCACGTTGCGGTACACCAGCCAGCGGCCGACCCGGGTGGGCAGCAGGCCGCTGCACAGTACCAGGACGCGCTCGTACAGTTCCGGCGGGCGCTGGTCTTCCGGAAGGGCGAGCTGCCACCGCGCCGCGTCGTAGCGGACGTCCAGCAGCAGGCCAGCGCCCTCTAGGGTGAGGTAGCGCAGTCCGTACCAGTCGCCGCGGCGCCAGTCCTGCCCGCCACCGTGCAGCAGCGTGAGGGTGCGGCCCTCCGGGCCCGTCACCTCGTAGAGGCCCGGCTCTCCGGTGACCGGGCCTTTCCGGAACGACAGGCCGTCGAAGCGCGCGAAGGTGTGGCGGGCGGTGCTCACGCCCCCCACAGCCGGCAGGCTCTGGCGGAATTCTTCCAAGGTCGGCAGGGCGAGGGTCAGCTCGCGCCCGGGCTCGGCCACGGTCGGGACGTCCGTCGGCTCCGGGCCCACGCGCAGCCGGGCGGGGCCGTCCCACTGCCCGTCGCGCTCGCCGAAACTGTGCGGACTGCGGCAGC
>NZ_JASNGB010000067.1 GCF_030271215.1 Deinococcus rhizophilus
GCCCGCCACTGCGCCCAGCGCCGTCCCCTTGAGGGCGCCGCCCGCCATGTCGGCGCCGTCGCCGCCGCCGTCCACGTACTCCGTGGTCGTGGCGGTCGCCGCGGTGGTCTGGGTGGTCGCGGTGCCCATGCTGCCTGCCGAGGAGCGGCGCTGGAAGGAGGTCTGCCCCATCTCAGGCTGAATCACACCCTGGCTCTGGAGGTCCTGCACGAAAGCGTCGGCCTGGGCCACGGTCGGGAAAATCAGGTGTCGCATACCAGGCAGTTTGCCGGGCTGGGCGGCCGCGAGAGATGAGAAGCGCGGCAAGGGGCTTTGGGGAAGCCTGGGGGGTCAGGCCTCGGCCGCGTCCGCCTCAGGGCGGCGGCCCCTGTTCCCGGCAGGGTCAGTCACGCGGGTCAGGGCGTGGGCGGGCACCCCGGTCAGCAGCCCCTGGTCGGTGTGCACGTCCACTGTCCCCGCGAGAGGGTGAAGTTTGGTGACCTTGCCGCACGCGCCGCTCTCCTCGTGACAGACGCGGGCGTTCTTGCGCGGCAGGTCCCGCAGGAGTTCGAGGTACATGCCGTGTTCGAACTGCAAGCAGCACAGCAGGCGACCGCACGGCCCCGAGAGCTTTTCCGGGTTGAGGGGCAACTGCTGATCCCGCGCCATGCGGATGCTGACGGGCGCGAACTCCTGCAGGTGCGTGCTGGAGCAGTTGCCCCGGCCACAGGCCCCCAGCGTGCCGATCATCTGGGCCTGCTCGCGCGGGCCGACCGCCGCGAAGTTCACGCGGGCGCGGGTGTGCCCCCGCACCTCCCCGATCAGGCCCCCGAGTTCGATGCGGTCCTCGGCGCTGTAGCTCACCGTGACGAGGCTCTCGTCGAGGGTGAACTCGACGGCCACGACCTTGACCGGCAGGCCGCGCTCGCGGGCCCGGGCCCGCAGCAGCCACTTGAGGTCCTCGCCCTGGCGGTGCAGTTCGTCCCAGCGGATCAGGTCCTCGGGGGTCGCCGCCCGCAGCACGCTGCCGTAGCGGGCCTGGGGGTCGGGCGTCCCCACCTCACCGCGCACGGTCGCGACCTCCGGGCCACGTTTGCCCTGCACCACGACGCGCGTGCCCACCGCGTGCGGCGCCTCGCTGAGCATGGCGTGCAGGCGTGGGCTGCGTTCGAAGCGGACAGGCAGGACAACCACGCCTGGCAGGATGTCACGGCCGGGGCCGGGGCGTCGAGACAGGGATCACGAAAGGAGGGCGGGAGCGGGAGGCGGCGGCGCCTACCTCCCCCTCCCGCCCCTTGCAACTTCCCTCAGTGCCGCTCGTTCCCTCAGTGCCGCTCGGCGATCACCTCGATCTCCACCCGCACGTCGCGGGGCAGCCGGGCGACCTGCACGGTGCTGCGGGCGGGGTAGGGGGCCTGGAAGTACTCGGCGTACACGGCGTTCATGGCCGAGAACTCGTTCATGTCGGCCAGGAAGACGGTGGTCTTGACCACCCGCGCGAGGTCGGTCCCCGCCGCCGTGAGCACGGCCACGAGGTTGTCGAGCACCTGCCGAGTCTGGGCCTCGATGCCGCCCTCCACCAGGGTGCCGTCCGGGGTCAGCGGAATCTGCCCGCTGGTGACCACGAGGTTGCCGAAGGTGGTCGCCTGGCTGTAGGGACCGATGGCGGCGGGGGCCGAGGGCGTCTCCACGATGTCTTTCATGGAACCACTCTAGCGGCCCGGCACCCCTGGCCCTCAGCCTGCCGTCTCTGTCTCGCGGGGTTCGGGCCGGGGGTGGGCACGGGCCCGCAGCGACGTGGCCGAGAGGGCCGGGCGCCGGGAGGGCCGCACCCGGGCGCGGCGCTGGGCGTAGGCCACCCCGCCCAGCAGCAGGGCGCCCAGCAGGGCTATCAGCGGGCGCTGCTCGGGCACCAGCAGCACGCCGAGCAGGGTGAAATAGACCAGGATCAGCAGCAGGTAGGTCAGTGGGCTGCTGCCGCGCTGGGCGCTCAGCAGCGCGTCCACGTACAGCGGCCCGCCTTCCTGACGCTCGGGCAGGGCATACCGGGGCAGGCGGTCTCCACGCTGGATATCCACCACCACTGCCGTGATGTTGTCCGGGCCGCCCCCGTCGTTGGCGGCGTCGATCAGGGTGCGGGCCACCCGCTCGGGGGACTGGGCGGGGAGCAGCAGTTCCAGCAGGGCGGACTCGGTCACCACTCCGCTGAGGCCGTCGCTGCACAGCAGCAGGCGGTCCCCGGCGTGCAGGGGCAGCCCGAACAGCTCCAGCCGCACCCGTTCCTCGCCGCCCAGCGCGTTGCTGACCACGCTGCGCCACTGGTGGTGCCGGGCCTCTTCCTCCGAGAGGTGGCCCAGCCGCACCTGTTCGGCGACCCAGGAATGGTCCTCCGTGAGGCGGTGCAGCTCGCCCCCGCGCAGCAGGTAGGCCCGCGAGTCGCCCACGTGGGCGATCAGCGCCGCCCCCCGGTCCACCAGCAGCGCGAGCAGGGTGGTCCCCATGCCCGCGTACTCCCCCACCGCGTGCCGCAGCACCGCGAGGTTGGCCGCCTGCACCGCCCCCGCGAGGCGCTCGGGCGGCGCTCCCCGGCCTTCCAGATAGTGCTGGCTGAGGCTGTCGAGGGCGAGATTGGCAGCCAGTTCTCCCGCCGCGTGCCCCCCCATGCCGTCCGCGACGGCATACAGCCCGCCGCGCGGCAGGTCGAGCGCCAGTGCCGCGTCCTGGTTCACGCGTCGCTGGCGCCCCACGTCCGTCATCAGACCGGAGCGCAGGGGGGAGGGCGCGTCGGCGCGCATGGGCCCAATATAAGGGAATCATGTACCGGGTTCGGCAGACCTGCCGCCGCATGGGGCTTTCGGGGACTCATGCTTCTCACGTCTTCGCCCCGTCACCGTGAGGCATGACCACCCCTCCCGTTCAGCCCCACCCCCGTTTCGGCGTCTATATCGGCCGGTTCCAGCCCCCGCACACGGCCCACCTGCGGGTGATGGAGGAAGCGCTGGGAAAGGTCGGGACCCTGATCGTGGTGATCGGCAGCGCCCATGCGCCGCGCACCCTCAAAAATCCCTGGACGGCCGGGGAGCGGGGAGAACTGATCGGCGCCATGCTGCGGGAGGCGGGCGTGGACCCCGCGCGGGTGCGCCTCGCCGCCGTGCCCGACCACCCCTACGACGAGGACCGCTGGCTGGCGGCGGTGCGGGCGGGGGTGGAGGCGCACACCGGCGCCAGTCCCTCTCGGAAGGGGGGTGACGTGGCCCTGATCGGCCATCTCAAGGACGACAGCAGCTACTACCTGCGCTCCTTTCCGGACTGGCCCTTTCTGCCCACCGCCGTCGTCAGCCCGCTGAGTGCCACCGACGTGCGCCGCGCCTATTTCGCGGGCGAGCTGGACCCGGTGGCCGGGATGGTTCCGCCCGCCGTCCACGCCTGGCTCGACGCCTTCCGGGAAACGCCCGAGTTCGCGGAGCTGCGGGCCGATGCCGCGTGGCTGCGGGAGACGCAGGAGAAGGCCGGGACGTGGCCGCCCCTGCGGGTGGAGGCGCTGGCCCTGGTCACGGACCCGGCGGGGCGCGTCCTGCTGACCCGGCGGGGCGAGCGGCCCGGACGCGGCCTGCTGACCCTGCTGGGGGCCGGGGTGCTGCCGAGTGAGACGCTCGCGGCGGCAGCGCGGCGGGCGGCGGCGGAGGCACTGGGCGTCACCCCGGACGATCCGGCCCTGACCCCCTTCCCCACTCCGGCGGCGGTGTACGACGCGCCGGGCCGCAGCACGCGGGGCCGGGTGATCGCGCACGTCTTCGGACTGGCGTGGGCGGGACCGGCCGGGGGCGAGGGGTGGACCGACCCGCAGGAAGCCCTTGCCCAACCCGAAGCCTTCTTCGAGGACACCCACGCCCTCCTCGAACAGCTCCTCAGGCCAGTTGCAGCCCGCTGACCACCTGCACCCCGTTGCGTTCCAGCTGGTGCAGGAACAGGGCGTGGTAGAGGTCGCCGGGGTGACCGGGCGCGTCCCAGGTCTGGGCACAGGGTTCGGGCACGACCACCCGGCGTTCCAGCTGCCGCGCCATCCCGTCGGTGACGAGGTGCAGCGCGAGCGTGTAGAGGCACAGGTCGGTCACGTCCCCGACGGCGACCACCACGTCGAAGTCGGCCCCCCGCTCCTCCAGCCACGCGCGGAACTCGGGGCTGGTGTGGCTGGCGATGCTGTTTTTCTGGAAGTGCTGGAAGTGCGCGAACTCCGGCAGGGCCCGCAACTCGGCCACCGCCCCCGCCTCGGGGGTGCCCGCGACGCAGTGGGGCGGGTAGGCGGCGAACTCGCGGGCGTCTTCCGGGTGCGAGTCCTGCACCAGCACGACGTTCCCGGCCCTCACCCCGGCGTCCAGCAGCGAGCGGATCAGCCCGGTCACGCGCGGGATGACCGCCGCCACGCGCGGGCTGGCGAGCGGTCCCTGGCGGGTAAAGCCCTCGATCAGGTCCACGCACACGACCGCCACCCGCTCGGGCGGGGCCTTCAGCGTGAGGGCCGGAAGGTCGGCCAGCCAGTGCTCCAGCAGTTCGGCCTGCTGGATCGCCTGTTCACGGAGGGTGGGCGCAGGAGGGGTCATGCGGCAGGTCTAGCACGCCGCCCGCCCCCGCACCCTGCACCCTTTGGGGGACGCAACCCCGGCTCCCCGGACGGCGTACTGGAACCATGACCCGAGACGACCCCGCCCCCGGCCCGGACGACCCGCAGGCCCAGCCTGTGCAGGCCCCACCCCCGCAGGTCTCCCGCCGGGAGGTGCCCTCCTGGGTGGACGAGGTACTGAGCGCCCCGTCCGCACCGTCACCTGCAGCGCCCGACCCGGCCCCGCAGGTGACGGTGGTGAGCGCCGACCCTGCCCCCCTCTCCGGCCCGGAGGACCTCCGCATTCCGGAGCACCGGCCCGGGCCGCCGCGCCCGCAGGCCCAGTCCCTGACGCCCCCGGCCCACGATCCGGCGAGGCCCACCCTGCTGGAGTCGGCCGACGACTGGATCGTGCGGGCGACGGGAGGCACGGCCCGCAGTCCCTCCATGCCGTCCACCCCGCCCCTCTCCAGCGAGCCCGTCACGCACGCCCCCGCCCCCCGTCAGCCCGACCCGTGGGCGATGGGCACGCCCGCGCCGCCGCACGCTTCCGGCCCCCTGCCCGGCGACATCGCCACCCGGCGGCTGATCGCCGGGCTGCTGGCGATCGTGCTGGGCAGCTTCGGTGCCCACAAGCTGTATCTGGGCATCACCACGCCGGGGCTGATCATGCTGGGCGTGAATGTCGGCGTGTGGATCGTGGCGCTGCTGCTGGGGCTGCTGCTGTTCGTCGTCGGCCTGGTGGTGACCCTGCCCCTCGCCGGACTGGTGAGCGGGGCGGTGGGACTGCTGGGGCTGATAGAAGGCATCCTCTACCTCACCAAGTCGGACGAGGACTTTTACCGCGAGTACGTGGTGGGCAAGAAACCCTGGCTGTGAGGGGCGGCCAGCGGCCAGCTTCCCGCCGCCAGCAAAAAATGGGCCACCTCCGGAGGTGGGGCGGCCTGTTCGGTGGGCAGTGGCAGAGTGGGGCACACTTCCCGCCGCGCACGGTAGGGTGCGCCCCATGGCCTCTCTGCCCACCCTCCGCGCCGTCTGGGGAAGCGCCCCGCTTTTCTCCGTCGGGGTGAGCGTCCTCATTCAGGACGAGGCAGGCCGGGTGCTGCTCCAGCACCGGGGGGACGATGGGCTGTGGGGCACGCCGGGCGGCGGCCTGGACCCCGGCGAGGGTTTTCTGGAGGCCGCCCACCGCGAACTGCGCGAGGAGACGGGGCTGGAATGCCCGAACCTCGCCCTGATGGGGCTGGACGAAGGGCTGGTGGGTGGACCGGAGTTCTACCACCGCTATCCGGGCGGCGACGAGGTGTACATGGTGGGGATGCGGACACACGGCACCCTGCCTGCGGCGGCGCTCACTGGAGCACGCCCCGACGACAGCGGCGAGACGCTGGCCCTCGCGTGGTTCGGGCTGGACGACCTCCCGCCGCTGAGCGCCAATGCCAATGTCGCCAGCATGAACGTGCTGCGGGCGCGGGCGGGGCTGAAGCCGCTCCCGCTGCTGCCCTTCCCGGACCCGCCGCCCCTGAGCAACCATCTGGCGCGGCTGCGGGCCGCTGTCGGCCCCCGCCCCCTCTTCGTGCCCGGCGCGAGCGTGCTGGTGGGGAACGAGCGGGGGCGGCTGCTCCTGCTGCGGCACGCCCGCACAGGCCAGTGGGTGCTGCCGGGCGGCAAACTGCACCCCGGCGAGAGCTTCAGGGCCTGTGCCCACCGGGAACTGCACGAGGAAACGGGCCTGCGGGCCGTGCGGCTGACCCCGGTGCAGCTCCTGCAAGGGCCGGAGTTTCGCTACGAGGACTCAGGCATCTGGGACAGCGTGGGCGTGCTGTACCGCGCGGAGGAGGTCACGGGGGAACTCACCCTGCCGGAAGGCGAGATCGCGGAGGCGCAGTGGTGGACCGCCGACGAGCTGAAGGGGGCCGAGCTGCTGGGCCTCTACACCCGGCGGTCGGTGGAGGCGTGGGCGGGCCAGACCTCCCCAAGCTCCCGCGCTAGCCTCCGCCCATGACCGCCGTGACCGACCCCCTGATCCTGCCCTGCGGCGTGACCCTGAAAAACCGGCTGCTCAAGGGTGCCATGAGCGAGGCGCTGGGCACCCGCGACCACGCCCCCCGGCCCGAGCTGCCCGCCCTGTATGCCCGGTGGGCGCGGGGCGGCACCGGCCTCCTGCTCACCGGGAACGTGATGGTGGACGCCCGCGCCCTGGGCGAACCCGGCAACGTGGTGCTGGAAGACGAGCGCCACCTCGCCGACTTTCACCGCTGGGCAGTGCAGGGGTCGCGGGACGGGGCCGCGCTGTGGATGCAGCTCAACCACCCCGGCAAGCAGGCCCCGCGCGGCCTGAACGCGGGCGGCACGGTGGCGCCCAGCGCCCTGCCCTTTCCCGGCGGACTGGCCCGCGCCTTCGCCACGCCACGGGCGCTCACCGTCCCCGAGATTCACGAGCTGACGGCCCGCTTTGCCCGCGCCGCGCGGCTGGCGCAGCGGGCGGGATTCGGCGGCGTGCAGCTTCACGCGGCGCACGGCTACCTGTTCTCGCAGTTCCTCTCGCCCCGGCACAACGTCCGCACCGACGGGTACGGCGGGAGTCTGGAAAACCGGATGCGCTTCCTGCTGGAAACCTACGACGCGGTGCGGGCGGCGGTGGGGCCGCGCTTTGCGGTGGGCGTGAAGCTCAATTCCTCCGATTTCGTGCGGGGCGGCTTCTCGGAAGAGGAGAGTCTGGCGGTGGTGCGGGCGCTGGGGGAGCGGGGCTGCGACCTGATCGAGCTGTCGGGCGGCACCTACGAGAAACCGATGATGATGCTGGGCCGGGGCGAGCGCGGCGGCTTCTTCGCCCACTTCTCGCGCCGGGCGCGGGCGGTGGCGGGCGTGCCGGTCTGCGTGACCGGCGGCTTCCGCGACGCCGCCACCATCCGGGGGGCGCTGGAGGAGGGGGCCGCCGACCTGGTGGGCCTGGGCCGCCCGCTGGTGCTGGACCCCGGCTTCAGCGCCCGCGTGCTGCGCGGCGAGGACGCGAGCAGCGAGGTCCGGCCCCTGAAGACCGGCCTCGCTCCCCTGGACCGCAGCGGGTATCTGGAAATCGCCTGGTACGAGGACGCGATGCGGCGGCTGGCGCGGGGGGAGGACGTGGGGGCGGAGGAGGCCCCGCTGCTCGCCCTGGCCCGCATGACGGTGGAGACGGGGGTGGGGGCGGTGTTTCGGCAGCGGCGGGCGTAAAGGAGAGGGGGCCGGAGCCTCTCGCCCCGGCCCCCTCTCACGCTCCCGCCTTACTTCTCGCGGATAGTCCAGCCCTGCGCCCGCACCGCCGCCATCAGACGGTCCATCACCGGGTCCACCTCGGCGTCGGTGAGGGTGCGCTCGCCCCGGAAGACGAGGCGCACGGCCACGCTGCGGTTTCCTGCGCCCACCTGCTCGCCCTCGTACACGTCGAAGGGCTGCACGCTCTCCAGCAGTTCGCCCGCCTCCCGGCGCAGAAGTTGGGCCACCTCGCCGTAGCTCACCTCGCGCGGGGCGATCACGGCGAGGTCGCGCCACGCGGCGGGAGCGCGGCTGGGATCGCGGAAGGCCCAGGCCCGGCCCGGGAGCGGCAGGGCGGCTTCCAGCAGGAAGGTGTCCCCCTTCAGGCCGAACCCGGCGGCGACCTCGGGGTGCAGGGCACCGAGCCAGCCCACCGCCACGCCGTTCCACAGGGCCTCGCCCGCGATGCCGGGGTGCAGGGCGGGGGGCACGGCGTCCCCGCGCAGTTGCCGCACCTCCAGCGCCGCGCCCTGTCCGGCGGCAAAGGCCTCCACCAGCCCCTTGAACGCCGCGAACGACCCCGCCACGCCGGGCTGGTAGGTCGCCGGGGCGAGGGGGCCGCGCATCAGCAGTCCCAGGCGCTCGGTCTCGCCCGCCGCCGGGAAGACGTGCCCGATCTCGAACAGGAGCACCCGCTCACCCCCCGGGTGCATCCCCGCCGCCCGCAGCAGGCTGGGGTAGAGGGCCGTCCGCATCCCGGTCCGGTCGGCGGTGAGGGGATTACGCAGCCGCACGCCGGGGCGCTGGGCGCGGGCCTTGTGCGCCTCCTCGTCGCTGGTGAAGGTGTAGGTCACGGCCTCCTGAAAGCCCAGCCCGGCCAGGGTGCGGCGCAACTCGGCGCGGGTCGCGCTCTCCTTCCCGGCCCCCAGGTTGCTCTCGTGGACGCGCAGGGTGGGCAGCGTCTCGGGCAGCCCCGCGTAGCCGTGCAGCCGCGCCACCTCCTCCGCGAGGTCCTGCCACAGCGCCATATCGACCCGCCAGGAGGGAGGGGTGACGGTCAGGCGGTCACCGCTCCGCGTGACGCGGCAGCCCAGGCGGGTCAGGATGGCTTCCATCTCGTCGGTAGAAATATCCATGCCCAGCAGGGCGCGAATCTGCCCCCCCGTCGCCTCGATGGGGCCGGGGAGTTCGGGCTGGCCCACGACGGTCGCGCCGGGGTGAGCCTGCCCGCCGCCGCATGCCGCCAGCAGCCCCGCCACCCGGTCGGCGGCGCGGGGCGCGAGCAGCGGGTCCACGCCGCGCTCGTAGCGGTACACGGCGTCGGTCTTGAGGCCCAGGCGGGTGCTCGTCCGGCGCAGCAGCACAGGGTCGAAGTGCGCGGACTCGATCACCACGGCCGAGGTGTCCGCCCGCACGTGCCCGTGGTCGCCGCCCATGATGCCCGCGATGCCNGGCGCGAGCAGCGGGTCCACGCCGCGCTCGTAGCGGTACACGGCGTCGGTCTTGAGGCCCAGGCGGGTGCTCGTCCGGCGCAGCAGCACAGGGTCGAAGTGCGCGGACTCGATCACCACGGCCGAGGTGTCCGCCCGCACGTGCCCGTGGTCGCCGCCCATGATGCCCGCGATGCCCAGCACGCCCTGGCCCACTTGGGGCTGGCCCGCCGTGGCGAAGGCGTCCGCCACGCTGGAAATCGCCACCTTGCGCCCGTCGCGGATGAGGAGGTCTTCCGGCCCGACCGTGTGCTCGTTCCCCAGCAGGTCGCGCACGGTCTCACCCTGCCGCAGCCCGAAGGAGACGACGATCTGGTCGTCCGTCACGTCGCGGCGGTCGTAGAGGGCCGTGGGCTGGCCGAGTTCGAGCATCACGTAGTTGCTGGTGTCCACGATCAGGTCGATGGACCGCAGTCCGGCCAGCGTCAGACGGCGCTGCATCCACAGGGGCGCGGGGCCGTTCTGCACCCCATTCACCGTGCGGGCCGCGAAGTGGTCGCAGCCGAACCGAATCTTGCCCGACGGGTCGCGCTCCAGCGTCACCCCACGCGGGGGAAGGACGACGCGAATCTCGCCCTCTCCGCTGGCGGCGGGTCCAGCTTCCGGTTCCACCAGTTCAGTGTCCAGGTAAGCCGCGAGGTCGCGGGCGAGGCCCAGGGCGCCCAGCACGTCGGCGCGGTTGGGGGTGACCTCCACGTCCAGGACCGAGTCGGCCGCCCACAGCTCGTGCAGGGGCGTGCCGGGGGCCGCTGTCCCCGCCGGGAAGAGGAGCAGTCCGGCGCTGCTTTCCCCGACGCCGAGTTCCTTGGCGCTCGCGGCCATGCCCCAGGACTCGATGCCCTGCATGGAGCGCACGCCGTAGTCCACGTCGCCCAGACGGGTGCCGGGGGTCACGAGGGCGACCATCGTCCCGGCGGGGAGCCCCACCGCGTTGGAGGCGCCCGAGGCGATCTCCCGCGCCCCGTGCGGCCCCACGTCCAGGGCGAGGCGGGTCAGGGCGGTGCCCTCCAGCGGTTCGGCCCGCGTGACGGCGGCCAGGACGACGCCGGGGGGCGGGGCGGGCACCTCCTCCACCCCCTCCAGCGGCAGGCCCAGCGAGGCGAGCAGGGGTTCGAGATCGTGAACGGGCGGCAGGGCGGGGACGAGTTCTTGAAGCCAGGAGTAGGGCAGTTTCATGGGGGACCTCGGGGGAAGGGGGTGGACGCTCGGGGTGGTCACCCCCTCCCCGGCCCTCCCCCCTGAAGGGGGAGGGAGAAAAGATGTGGGGGCGTTAACTTGAGGTGTGGCGAGACAGGAAGTGAGGACGAGTCCATCCACCGAGGTCGCGCGGGCGCTGCGGCGGCGCATGACGCCCGAGGAAACGCTGCTGTGGCGGCATCTGCGCGGCAAGGCTCTGGGCGTCAGCTTCCGGCGGCAGGAGCCGATGGGACGGTATGTGGCCGATTTCGTGTGCTACGAGCGCACGCTGGTGATCGAACTCGACGGCAGCCAGCACCTGAACAGCGCGGCGGACCAGGAACGGGATACGGATATGGCCGAGCACGGCTTCGAGACCTTGCGGTTCTGGAACAGCGAGGTCAGGAGCAACCTGAGCGGCGTGCTGGACCGAATCCAGCAGGTCTTAGAATCCCGCAGGAATCCCTGACTCCTCCCCCTTCAGGGGGGAGGTGGCCCGCAGGGCCGGAGGGGGTGAAGCCGCAGCCCCGCTCATCCCCCCTCCCCCACTTCCCGCACCAGCCCCCGCACCCCTTCCGGCACCAGATTCACCTCGTCCAGCCTCCGCAGCGGCACCCACTCGGGCGAGTACCAGTTCTCATCGCTGTGGCGCACGCCTTCGGGACCGTCCCCCAGGCGCATCTCGCCGGACAGGAGGCGGGTCAGGAAGTAGTGCTCGCTGTTGCCGAGGTTCTCCAGCGTCAGGACCTCGCGGATGACCTCCACGACGAGGTTGACTTCCTCCAGCATCTCGCGGACGCAGGCCCCTTCGGGCGTTTCGCCGGGTTCGATGCCGCCGCCGGGAAGGGTGGCGTAGACGCGGCCCTCCTTGCGGCGGCGCATCAGGAGGACCTCGCCGTGGGGGTTGAAGAGGATGCCGACCGCTCTGGCCCTCACCCCAGCTCCCCCCGGAACTGCCCCAGCACCCTGGGGTCGTTCGCGTAGAAGTAGCGGATATCGGGAATCCCGTACTTCAACATGGCGATGCGCTCCGGCCCCAGCCCGAAGGCGAAGCCCGTCTTGCCCTCGTACACGCGGGGCTTGCCTGCCGCCTCGCGCAGATCGTCCACGGCCTTGAAGACGCTGGGGTGGACCATGCCGCAGCCGCCCAGCTCCAGCCACTTGCTCTCGCCGCGCGGGTTCTCCCACCACACGGCGAAGTCGGCCCCCGGCTCCACGAAGGGGTAGTAGGAGGGCTGGAAGCGCACCTTCGCCCCCGGCCCGTACAGCCCCCGCGCCATCTCCGCGATGGTGCCCTTGAGGTCGGCCATCGAGATACCGTCACCGACGACCAGACCCTCCAGCTGGTGGAACATCGCCTCGTGGGTGGCGTCGGTGGCCTCGTACCGGTAGACCTTGCCGCGCACGACGATCTTGAGGGGCGGCTCGTGGTCCACCATGTAGCGAATCTGCATCGGGCTGGTGTGGGTTCGCAGCAACCGGCCGTCCTCCAGCCAGAAGGTGTCCTGCAGGTCGCGGGCGGGGTGGTACCACGGCACGTTGAGCGCCTCGAAGTTGTGGTGCTCGTCTTCCACCTCCGGCCCCTCCACGACGGCGTACCCCAGCCGCTCGAAGATGCCGGTCAGGTCCTCGAAGACGCGGCTGGTGGGATGCAGCCCGCCCGCCGGGAGGGGCAGACCGGGCAGGGTCACGTCGATGGCCTCGGAGGCGAGGCGGGCGTCCAGGGCCTCTCGCTTCAGCACCGCCTCGCGTTCCCCCAGGGCCGCCTCGATGGACTGGCGCAGGGCGTTGATCTCCGCGCCCCGGCTCTTGCGCTCCTCCGGGGGCAGCTTGCCCAGGCTGCCCAGTTCCCGGGTGATCAGGCCGTTCTTGCCCACGTAACGGGTCTTGACCGCTTGCAGGGCGGGAAGGTCGGGGGCGTGCTGGATGGCTTGCAGGGCTTCTTCTCTCATGGAGTCTCCTGGGAATGACGAAAAACCCGCCACCGTGGGAACGGGGCGGGACGGCGCGTGCAGTCTGGCGTCAGACGAACGCGGCCCCGCGACTCGGAAACGGCGAAGGTGTACCGGCGCGGGGCGTCATGGGGCCCAGGGTAGCAGATGGGCCGGGAGGCGTCTGCCCTGCACAGACACCGGCCGCGTTCCTCAGGGGGGCGGGTGTTACCGTACCCGCATGACCACCGCCCAACCCTCTGTCCCCACGCCGGGGGCCGCCACCGACATGGCCGCGCACGACCCGGCCCTCTTCGACCTGATCGGCCAGGAGGCCGAGCGCCAGCGGCACGGGCTCGAACTCATCGCCTCCGAGAACTTCACGTCGGCGGCGGTGCGGGCGGCGCAGGGCAGCGTGCTGACGAACAAGTACGCGGAGGGCTACCCCGGCAAGCGCTGGTACGGCGGCTGCGAGGTCGTCGATCAGGTCGAGCTGCTCGCCATTGCCCGGGTGAAGGAACTGTTCGGGGCCGCGTGGGCCAACGTGCAGCCGCACTCGGGCAGCAGCGCCAACCTCGCCGTGTACAACGCGCTGATCGAGCCGGGGTCCGTGGTGCTGGGGATGGACCTCTCGCACGGGGGGCACCTGACGCACGGCAACCCGGTGAACTTCTCGGGCCTGCGCTACCAGATCGTGGGCTACAAGGTGAACCCCGAGACCGAGCGCATCGACATGGAGGAGGTCCGCCGCCTCGCCCACGAGCACCGTCCGAGGATGATCATCGCGGGGGCGAGCGCCTACAGCCGCCGCCTGGACTTCGCGGCGTTCCGTGAGGTGGCCGACGAGGTGGGCGCGGTCCTGTTCGCGGATATCGCGCATATCGCGGGGCTGATCGCGGCAGGGCTGCATCCCAACCCGCTGCCACACGCGCACGTGGTCGCCTCCACCACCCACAAGACGCTGCGGGGGCCGCGTGGGGGAATCATCCTGTCCAATGACCCCGAACTGGGCGCGAAGATCGACCGGGCCGTCTTTCCCGGCTACCAGGGCGGGCCACTGGAGCACGTGATCGCGGCCAAGGCCGTGGCCTTCGGCGAGGCGCTGCGGCCCGAGTTCCGCGAGTACGCCGCGCAGGTGATCCGCAACGCGCAGGCGCTGGCGGCGGCCTTCACCGAGCGGGGCTACCGGGTGGTGTCGGGCGGCACCGACAACCACCTCTTCCTGCTGGACCTGCGCCCGCAGGGGCTGAACGGCACCAAGGCGACCCGGCGGCTGGATGCCAACCACATCACCATCTCCAAGTCCACGCTGCCCTACGACACGGAAAAGATCCTGCACGGCGGCGGCATCCGCCTCGGCACGCCCGCAGTGACTACACGCGGCATGACCGAAGCCGACATGCCGAAAATCGCTGACCTGATCGACCGGGCGCTGAAGGGCGAGGACGTGAAGGCCGAGGTTCACGGCTGGATGGGGGGCTTTTCGCTGCCCTGAGCGGCCTGGCCCCTACCCTGCCCCCGGACGTACCGGGGGTTTGCCCTATCCGGGCCGCAGGGACAGCAGCGTCACTTCCGGCGGGCAGAGGTTGCGCAGGGGCACCCCGCTGACGCCCAGACCCCGGCTGACGTAGCCCGGCGTGCCGTGGGCGCCCTGCACCCAGCCCATCGCGTAGCGCTGGCCGTAGCGGCTGGGCACGACCGGAGCGCCCACCACCGGCAGCCGGATCTGGCCGCCGTGGGTGTGGCCCGACAGGACGAGGCCCACCCGCCGGGGCAGGTCGGGCAGCAGGTCGGGGTTGTGGCTCAGCAGCACGCTGGCCTGCCCCTCCCCCGCTCCGGCCAGCGCCGCCGCC
>NZ_JASNGB010000068.1 GCF_030271215.1 Deinococcus rhizophilus
CGTTTTGGTCGACGGGTCGGGGAGGACCCTTCGTGCAGTGCTGGGTCACCACCCTGCGGAAGGTTTCGTCTGTCAGCGACGTCGGACGACCGGTGCTGGCGCGAACCGACTCCAGGGTGAGGGAACTCGCGGAGGAACTGGGCCTCGCCATCACCTGGAGAAGGATGGCCTGACGCTCCCCTAGACGGAGAGTCCGGTGGGGGCACCGCAACTGCCACCCATTCTCGGGTCACGTGCCGCTTCTCAACGGAGCAGAGATGGCATGTGTCCTTTGCCTTGCCCCCGTTGGTGCATGTCAGGAGGGCGCGCGCGGTATCCTCGACAGCCGGAGGTGTACGGTCGCCGAGAACCCGGCCTTGTCCATTCCCGCGCGTGAGATTGCTGCCCTGCTCCAGGGCTGCTCGGCGATCGAGGTGCTGAAGACGGCAGCGGGGCTGCAACTGCTGCCTGGGCACGCGCACATGCTCGCGCAACTGGAGGCGCTGGCCGCCGGGGCGTGTGCCTGCCGTCCAGTGGGGCGCCGTCCCACACGTGAGGAACTCGGGCAGATCCTGTGCTCCGAGCTGCTGTGCGACGGTCCCATCGCCTGGCAGGATGATCCCTACGAGCACCATTTCACCGAGCTGTTCGACTTCGACGAGGGGCCCTACCTCGTCTTCCCGGGGGCGACGACCGGGGGGACGAGCGTGCTGACCAGTCTGGCAGGCGGCCTGCGGCTCGGTTCCGAGCATCTGCCCCGTGGCTTCACGCGCGAGGCACACCGCCTGATCACCAGTGCCCTGCGTCTCGCCGATGCCGTAGTCAAGCGGGCTGGGCTTCCCCGCCTCACGCCTCCCTCCGGGCCTCATTGGTTAGCCGATGGGACGGTGCATCCCGAACTGCCCGACCCCGCTACCCTCGCTCGGATCCGGGTCGCGGTGACCTTCAAGCAAACGGAACTGTCGGCCCTGGTCGGTCTCGTGGGTGCACGGGAACTGTTGCTGCACCTCGGCCTCAAGCTGGGCCGGCTCTCTCCCGACGCTCCTGCCGGTCAGGGCAACCCGCTGCTCCTGCGCCCCATGGTCCAGTCCGGTCAGGAGGTGATCGTCGCCTGTCCCCACGCGCTCCTCGCCGCCACCGTCAGGGCCGTCGTGCGTCTCGCGCAGGAACACGGGGTCAGCGAAGCCCTGACGGCGTGCGTAGCCCAGGCAGGCGAGCAGCGTACGGCTCTGGCCCTCCACCGTCTCGGTGTTTCCCAACTTGGCATTCCTCTGGAGGCCTCACCCTTACCGGGTACCCGGCAATCCCTGCACCTGCTGGACGCCGAACTCCTCCTCCACGTCGTCGTCCTCACGGAACCTGTTGCTGAAGTCAATCCCGCCCAATGGGTCGGACGCTGGGACCTGGACCTGCCGGACTTTCGTCCAAACCTGCCCCCCGACCTGCCCCCACACGACCTCCTGACCCTCGTGGTGGTCGTTCACCTGGGGGACGCGTTCCGTTTCAGCATGGCCCCGGCAGGCCGAGCTTCGACGCTGCTGCTGGAGCTGGACGATCTGGAGACCTTCGCCACCGCCCACCGGGAGGAGCCCCTCGCCCTGTATCGCCTTCACCAGAGCCAGCAGGCCCTGGCCGGCCAGGTTGAGCTGCTGGTCAGCTCGCCGGTGGAACTCCTCGCCTTCTGCTGCCAGCATGGGTTCGTCCGGTCGTTCCCGTTCGAAGCAGGAACTCCGCTGCTGCTCGGCTCGGCGCAGGCCGCGGAGTGGCGCCGCGGGGTCAAGGCGGCCAGTGACCGGCACATCGTGCCCTGGCTGGACGGCGTCTCGCTCCTCCCCGTCGAGCGGGCGAAGGACGCCCCTCCCGGCGTCTACCTGCCGGTCGTGTCCCCCTGGAGCCGCCGCGCCATGGTGGTCGAATACGAAGGAACGGCGGTTTGGGTGCTCGACGGGGACGGGCAAAATCTCGTAGAAGGGTCGGAGGTCGGGGAGCCACAGGAGGAGGATCCAGACCGACCGACAGGTGACGTCGTTCAGGCCCTCGCCGTGTGGCTGCCCCAGCTTCTCCCCCTGCTGCCGGAACTCGGGCGGCCCGCCCTCGCCCTGATGGTGCATGCGCAGGGAGACCGGTCCGACCCCCACTTCGGCCTCTTCGCGGACCGAAAGGCCGGCCTGGCCCACCTGCTGCTGGGCCAGGACTTTGCGGAGTTCCTCAGGGAGCCGGACAACACGGCGGAGCGGCACCTCCTCGCGGCCGCCCATCACGTGCTCTCCGAGCTGGTGACCGGGCGGCCGCCGACGCCGGAGCAGACCCGCGCCGCCGTCGAGCACGTCGCGCCCCGAGGCGACAAGCGCGTCATCTTCTCGGTGCCTCTCGGCCTGAACGCCGAACTCGATCCCCGCAACCTCACCCGTCCCCGGCTGGTCCAGGTCGCCGAGTGGCAGGCCGCGCAGGTGGTGGTGGGCCGAACGCTCGCCTCCGAGTCCGGCTGGACCGCCGGGCCCGTCTCCCGGCTCGACCGGAAGGTCATGGACAAGGCCAATGGGCTGCTGTTTGACAAGCTGCGGGGGCTCCTCGCCACCTGTGACGGACCGGCCCTGCTGGAGGCCCTGCTCTCCCTGTACGAGGCCCTGCGGCACGACGTCGCCTGGCTCTCGCACACGGGCGTCACCCGGCAACTCGCGTACGGTCCCTATGCCCGGCGAATCGAGGGCCGGCATCACATCACGAGTACGGCCCTGCGCTTCCTGATCGAACTCGTGGTGGCGGAACCCCCGGCGGGGCGGCGGCCACCGTCCCTCCTGCTGGTGGATGAGCTGATCGCCACGGCGGTCGCGATCGTGGACTACGGGATCGCGGGGGATGCCCTGCAGCACGGGTTGGGGAGGGTGGAGGCGGAGTGCGGCCCGGACGGCGCCCTGCGGGTCCAGGCACCGGAGTACGCGGCCGCGAGCGCTACCCAGGCCACGCTCCTCCTGAGCCGCAGCATGGAGGCGAACAACGCCGCCCGCTACCGTCACCTGGAGGAGGCGGAGGAGACCGAGCCGGACTGGAGGCTGGACTGCATTGACGAGGTCTGCCGGAGCCTGTACGGGTTGACGTTCCGGGACCTGATGGGGTTCCTGAACGAGGTACAGAACATCGGCGACCGGTTCGAGGGGCGGAACGCGCGCCTGCCGCTCCCCGAGTTTCTGCGGGTGTTGCGGGAGCGGTCGGGCTGGCCGCTCGGAAAGGTCCTGCTGGCCCTGGCCCCCCTGGTCCTGACCCCGCGGCCGGACTTCCTGGCCCCGCCCGAGCCCTACCGGCCCTCCGACGTGTTTCCCTGGCAGTTCAACCGTGAACTGTCCCTGGCGCGTCGTCCCCTGCTGCTGGTTCCCGGCACCGCGGGGGAGGAGATCGTGTGGGGCAACCGGGTGGTGGAGGGCGCGAAGCAGTACTGGGCCTCCAGCCTGTTTGGGGACGGGCGTCTGTCCATTCCCGATCGGGCCGCCCCGCTGCGGCCGGAGGCATCGCGTGCCCTGAACCGGTTGCGGGAGGCCGCGGCGGTGACCTTTAACGCCATGGTGGCCGAGGTCGCGTGGCGCCACGGGTGTGAGGTACGCCAGAACGTCCGCAAGATCGGAAAACTCCGACTGGTGCTGGACGGGGGCGATCTGGAAGACGTCGACGTGCTCGCCGTGGACCGCCACCGGAGGCGGGTGTGGGTCATCGAGTGCAAGGACTACACGGTGGCCCGCACGCCGGTGGAGTTGGCGAGTGACGTCGAGGCGCTGATCTGGGGGAAGCGGCGGGCCAGGGGCGGGCGGGAACGCGCTCTCCTGGAACGGCACCAGCGCCGCGCCGACTTCGTCGCCAGCCATCTCCCCGAGGTTTTGGGGGAGTTTGGCATGACGGATGAGGGCTTTTAGACCGTATCGCCGGTGTGTGTGATGAGCACCCAGCCCTTCGACCTGATGACGCAGATGGCGGCGATCCCGTTGGTCTCGGTCGGGGAGCTGGAGGCGCTGTTCATGGAGCCAGCGGACCAGACGTGAGGAGGAAGCAGGGGGAGAGCTGAGCAACGTTCTGGAACACGTCCTGATCCCCCGCAAAGCCAATCAGCTCTACCGGCCCGGGTTATGGAAGCGGCTCATCTCCTTCTCGGCCCGCACTGCCCGCTCGACACGGAGCCCATCTCGCCGGGTCCGGCTCAGTGAGCGTCCCTGTACCTCTTCTCTCCCACGGGGACGGGAACCGACAGCATGTTTTCCGCTGGCGGCAGCGTGCAGTTCCAGCGGTCCCCATAGGCACAGTAGGGGTTGTAGGTCCGGTTGAAATCCAGGGTCACCCAGTCGTCTTCCCGCTTCACCTCCAGGTACCGGGCCGCCCCGTAGGTCTCCCTGCCGCTGGTGGCATCCCTGAAGGGAATGAAGGCGTGAGCCGGTTCTGTCAAGGAGGAGAAGATCGTCAGCTCGGCCTCCCCTTCCGGGAAGGGAACCGAGACCCTGGCACTGCGCAGGTACGGGCGATTCTGCCCCTTGCTGGTAGACAGCTCGACCGTCTCCGGATCCGCGAGCCAGTCCGGCCGCAACCGAAAAACATAGCGGTCGTCGACTTCGAAATGTCTCGTCCCCGTGAAGGCTGAGCGCTCGTCGTCCGTCAGGACCTCGTTCCGGAAGTAGGCCTCACGGTCCCGGCGCTCAGCTGCCACGTCTCTCGCGTCGTCAGGCATGGCGCCAGTGTAGGGACGAGCTGCGCGCCCCGTTGCCTCGGATGTGCCGGCGGGGCCGCGGGGGCAGCTGCTGGCCGTCCGAATGCCTCGTCCGGGAACTGGCCTCCTGAAACAACCCCGGCTGTAGAAGGAGGCGCAGTATGGCTGGACGAACGCGCCCGCGCCGATCCCATCGCCCACCATTGAGGCCCCTGAGCCCTGGGGAGGCCGACATTTATCCGGCGTTCGCCCACGCGGCACCGGTAAGATCGTCGTGTGTCCGAGCCCCGCTCCCAGGTCAGCAACCCGTTCTCGACGGGAGCGGGAGGACCGACCTTCGAGGCCAGGGTCCAGACGGCCTTCACGGTCCACCTACTCACCGGCACCTACGCGCCCTGCCTCCCGACCTGGCCGATCGTTCACCTGAAGCTGCAGGGCCGTCATCAGGGGTATGAGACCGACGACTTCATCGCCACCGTGGAGGACCCGGCCACCGGGCGCCGGGCCCGGCTGCTGGCCCAGATCAAACACGACGTGTCGTTCACTGCCGGAGATGCGGTCCTCGTGGAGGTCATCCAAGCCGCGTGGAACGATTTCCGGAGCGACGGCTTCGAGTGGGGGATCGACGCCATAGCCCTGATCACCGGTCCGCTCGTGTCCGCCGACCAGCGGACCGTGCCGCCGCTCCTGGAGTGGGCGAGGTTCTCCGAGGACGAACGCGACTTCCTCGGCCGGGTGGCGACAGCCCGGTTCAGCAGCGAGGGGAAGCGCCGGAAACTGGAGGCGCTCCGTGGGCAGCTCGCCCGGGCGAACGGCGGCCGGGAGGTGACGGACCGTGAGCTGTGGGACTTCCTGCGTCACTTCCACGTCATCGGCTACGACCTGGACCAGGAGCGCGGGGGAACGCTCCAGTCGACACTTTCGCTCATCGCCCAGCGGTCGGGCCGTCCTCCCCATCTCGTCTGGTCCCGTGTGCTCGACCACATCGGATCCCTCGACATGAACGCGGGCGTCGTGACCGTCGACAATCTCCCGGAAGACATCCGGACCCTGTTCGACCATCTGGGGCCGCTGGACACCCAGCGTGACCTGCAGCGGCTCGCGGAACGCACGGAATGGGTTCTGCGAGACATCAGGACTGACATCGCCGGGGCACATGTCGAGCGCCCCGAGCTCGTCCTCGACCTGCTGACCCGCGTCGGGAGGCATCCGTATCTGCTGATCGGCGGCGCACGGGGAACCGGGAAATCCGCTCTCGCCAGAGAGTTGGCCCGCAGGTGGTCGGGCTCGGCACCGGTCTTCGCCCTGCGGACGGAGCAGCTGGGCAAAGCGACCCTCGACGAGGTCCTCACGGCCATGGGCGTGACGGCGAGCCCGGACCGCATCGCCGGGGCCCTCTCGCTGTCCCCCACCAAATACCTGATCCTCGAGTCGCTGGAGAAGGTGCTGGAGCTTGAGGTGACGTCCGCCTTCGAGGAACTGCTGGCCTTCCTCCAGAAGTCCGGGGGCTGGGTCGTCGTCATGACGGCCCGCGACTACGCCGTTCCCAAGCTGCTGTACACGGGGCTGGCGCGGTACCTCACCGCCGAGCACGTCGCCACGATCCCGAACTTCACGCGGGAAGAGCTGACGCAGCTGATCGAGGCTCAGCCCGGCCTCGCCGAGGTGGGCCGGAACGAGAGGTTGTTCGAACTGCTCCGGAACCCCTACCTCGCTTCCCTGGCGGTTCAGGCGGTCAGCAGAGGCGGCGAGTTGCGTCAGGGTGACGGCGAACGCGAATTTCGGCAGCTCGTCTGGTCGTGGGTCATCGAGGGGTGCCGCCGCGGAGAGGATCTCCGGCGCCGCGCGACGTTCATCGCCATCGCGCGGGACCGGGCGAAACGGATGGTCTACGGCGTTCCGCAGGCCGACTACGACGCCGACGCCGTTGTGGGGCTGGAGGGTGACGGGGTCCTCAGGCAGGAGCAGGGGCTGGTCTATCCGGCCCACGACGTGCTGGAGGACTGGGCCATCGAGGAGTTCATCGACCTCGAGTACCGGCGGTCGCTCCGGGCGGACGCAGCGTTCCTCGAGGCCGTCGGCAGTGAGCCGGCGATGGTCCGGGCCTTCAGGCTCTGGTTGCAGCGGGCCCTGGGTGAGGAGGCCGACTTCTCGACAGTTCTCCTGTCCTTTCTGAGGGAGCCGACCATCCCCGACCACTGGCAGGACGAGGTCCTGGCAACCATCCTCCTGTCGGACCATCCGGCTGCTTTCCTGGGCGCCCTCCAGGGCGACCTGATGGCGAACGGCGCCCGGCTGCTCGACCGCTTGTGCTTCACGCTGCGTGTCGTGGCTCAGACGCCGGGCGAGGTCGGTAGTGACGAGCGCCTGGCGTCGCTCCGACCCTACGGACAGGGCTGGCAGGACGTCATCGCCTTCCTGCAAGGCCGCCCCGACGCACTTCCGGAGGCGCTCCTGCCGAACGTCGTCGCGCTCCTCGAGCAGTTCGCCCGGGCCATTTCGCTGTCCGGTGATCCTCCGGGAGGAAGCCAGGAGGCCGGGCTCCTGGCGCTGCACCTGCTGCGGGTCCGGCGCACGGATCACCGGAGGAGCCCGCTCACGGAGACGCTGATTCGTGTCGTCCTGCGGACGGCGGTGGCCACGCCCGACGAATTTCGCCACTTCCTACAGGAGGACATTCTGACGGAGGGTCGGGACCGTGCGGGCTACGCCAACACCTTCGAAGACATCGCGCTCAGAGGGCTCGAGGGCGCCTTTTTCGCGAAGTCACACCCGGACGACCTGATCGCCTTGGCACGCTGGACATGGACTGACCATGACGAGGACGACGCTCGGCTGCGGTTCGCACCGTATGGACGGCGGGACATCGACGACATCTTCGGCCTGGGAGGGACCCGACACGATTACGGCCTGGTGAGTGGGGCCAAGGGGCCGTTCGTCTGGCTGCTGCGCTTCCACTTCTGGAAGGGGTTGAACTTCATCCTCGAGCTGTGCAACGAGGGCGTCCGCCGCTACGCCGAGTTTCTCGACGGGACCCCGGAGCAGGATCGGCACCACGACATGTGGGAGGTCGAAATCCCGCTGAGGGATGGCAGTACCAGGCAGGTCTATGCCTCGCCTGATTTGTGGAGCGCGTACCGCGATCTCGGCAATCTTCCCGGAGTCGTCAAGTGCGCCCTCATCGCCCTGGAAAACCAGCTCATTGAGTTTTCCGAGCAGGCCAGGGGCACCGAGGTTAGGGAGCAACTCCGCCACGTTTTCGACCACATCCTGCGGCACAGCGACTCGGTTGCGCCGTTTGCCGTGCTGGGCTCCCTGGCCACCGGCTTCCCCGGACTGTACGGGGAGGTGGCGCTCCCGATCCTCAGTGTGCTCGAGTTCTACCAGTTCGACCTGTCCCGCAGGACACACGACAGCAGCAACACGTCACGCCTCTCGGGGATGGCGTTCCCAGGCGATGAACTCTCCTTCCTGCTCGCGGACGAACGCAACCGGTCGAACGCGAGACCGTGGCGGAGGGAGGGCCTGGAAGACCTGATCGTGCGCCTGCAGTTCTCAGAGTTGCAGGAACAGGCGTTCGCCGCCGTGGATGCCGTGAAGAGGGCGTGCCGTGGGACGGTCAGCGAGCGCTTCCTTCTCCACCGCATCGACGTGCGGGAATGTGAATTAGAGGCCGGGCCCGAGCCGGGGACCGTCCTCGTCCGCGGAGGTCCGCTCCCCGAGGATTTGAAGAGGCTCCAACAGGAGAACGGGGAGACGAACCGCCGGTTCGGCGAACTGTGGGCGGCGGGAGAGCCGGGGCGCGCGGGGAAACACGGCGAAGCCACAGAAGGCGAGGCCTCTGAGCACAAAGCTTTCGAGAGGGCCAGGGCGGCCCTCGAGTCGCTGAGCACGCCGGAAGAAGCCTTCATGCACAGGACGCATCTCCTAGAGAGCATCGCTTCCTTGTTTCAAAGGCGCCACTTGGAGTTGAGTCCTGACGACCTCCGCTGGACGCAGGAACTCTTCCAGCAGGAATTGAGCGAAGTTGGGGACGAGGACGATATTCAGGGGGACGCCCACGGGTATCCGGAGGACCGGAGATTGATCGCCGAGGTCTTTCCGCTGCTCCTCAGGCACGCCCGAACGCCCGAGGAACGGAGCAGGGTCGTCGCCCAGCTCGTCTCGGCCCTGACCCACCCGTCCGGTGCCGTCCGAGAAGGGGCGGCCAACGGCATCAGACGTTCCCTGTGGGCCGACGATCCTCAACTGGCCCAGCAGCTCATGAATGGGGCGTTGGAGTACGCGCGCTTCCAGCAGAACTCCCTCGAACGGCGCTGGCGGCTACGGCAGCATGAATTGTCGGCGGTCGAGCGTGGCGGGCTCGCCGAGCAGTTGCGGCAGGATCTGGCGACCTTCAGGCGAAACTTCCTCGCTGCCCCGCCCCCTAAGGATCTGAATGCGGTGGACTTCACCACCCACAGTCCGTGGTTCATGCTCCCTCCATGCCTGACGGTTCCCGATCGCTCGGCGGACCCCCTCCACATCGGCCTCTACCGGCGCATGTTGATGCTGCTTGGGGAGGATGACGGGCTGAGGCACCGACATTCCGAAGCGGACCAGGAGAAATTTCCACACGAGGACCGAACAAAGTTCGAGCAACGGTTCGCCTCCTTCCTCGCCACGCTCCCGGAGGCCCATCAGGTCTTCGGCGACACCCTCCGGCAGGTGTGTCTCACCTCGCCCCACCTCCTGCGATGGCTTCTGACCTGGCTGTTCACCGCCAGTGAGAAGGCCGGTTCGATGGAGGAATACTGGCGTATCTGGGAGGGACTGGCGCCCACCGTCCAGAGGTTGGCCCGCGAGCACGACCCGGAGAGTTACGGCCAAAGAGACCAGGCGGTGCGTGAACTCCTCCGCGAGTTCATGCATGCCGGAACCGACTGGAACCTCAATGTGGCGCGTGAGACGCGACCGCTAAGTGGCGGAAAGGCGGCGATCCTCCGCTTCGTGGCGGAAACCGGAGGGCATCCGGACGTCCTCGAGGGCCTGGCCTCCCTGATCTACACCTTCCCTGAGGACTTCTTCTTGGAAGGCGTTCAGGTGCTCGCCCCCCACGTCCGGCAAGAGGACAGTCACTCCAGGTTGACGGCGAACGCCAGGTTCTACATCGAGACGGCGGTGGCGAGATACCTGGGCGAACATTCCGGCAGGATCCCGAAGGCGGCTTACGGGGCCTGTCTCGCCCTGCTGACCGCCGCCAAAAGGACGGGGTCGGCGCGGGCCTTCTACCTGCGCGAGAGGCTGCTCCGGCACCACCGGGCGGCGTGACGGTTGGGGCACACGACTTCCAGCTTGAAAGCTCATTCCTCATTCGATGCCTAGAGGAGGAGAGCCTACCGATCGCGTTTGACCTGTCCTCTACCTCGTCGAGACTTCCCAGCAGCACCAGCACCTTCAGCCGCCCGACGCAAGGTGTAGACCCGCCCCGACGTTTACATGGGGTTCGTTGGCCTCCGGGACTTCGGGGTTCGCATCCGCACGGTCCACCCCGCCTCCTCCTCACGCCCGGCGTTCGGAGAGGTGAATCGGCACGCGAAGAGCTGCCGCTCGTACACGTCAGCGTTGCATAACACTTGCTGGAGCGCGGTGCTCTCCGCCGCATGAAGCGGCCGGTCCTCCCGCCACCTGTCGAGGTCCGGGAGGGATAGGCTCGCCACCCGGCACAGGGCGCGGGAAAGGTGCCGCTCCCCCACCCCTGCTCGCGCCGTAGGGTGTCCACCGATCTCAGGAAGCGCCGGGGCAGCGCCAAGCTTACTTGTGCCCCGGCGCCCGAAGAGGCGTCCCCACCACGGGAGGCGCGGTGGGTAGTTGGCCGCGATGCCGCGGTCCACTGCTTTCTACTCCTGCTTCTGCCACTCGCGTAGCCCCTCGACCGCGCGCTCCCGGCGGACTTCCTCAGCGTCTAGGATCGGCAGCACGTGCGTCTCTAGAGAGCGCCAACTGAAGGAGTGTTTTCCTCCGGCTCCTCGTTTTGGGACGGACACCCTCTCGGGTCCTTGGCCACCACGAGCAAGAGGTCTGTAGAAGGTGTTCAAAAGTGATAGTTTTTAAGTCAATCATGCCTGAAGCTTTGAACACTTCCCTCGAGCGACGTTGGGCGACGTTTCGGAGGCGGACTCCTCCCGAGCGGGCGCGCCTGGTGACCGCGGCGCAACTGAAGGAGGCGGGATTCCAGGGCGTGGAAGTCACCCGTCTGGTGGAGCGGGGCCAACTCGAACGGGTCGAGCGTGGCGTGTACGCAGTTCCCTCGGCTGGCGGCTCCGCCAGCAGCCACGCCGAGCGCCTCGCCGAATTGCAACTCCGTTTCCCCAAGACGGTCGCCTGTCTGGAAAGCGCCGCGAGTCTCCTGCACCTCACGACCGCCGAGCCCCTGGAAATCGACCTCGCCCTCCCGAGGAGGAGCGTCGGCCGGACCCCCCAGGCTGGTGGCGTTCACTTCCACTGGATGACCGACGAGGTCTACCGCCACGGCCGGACCGTCGACACCAGCACTGGCACGCCCATCCGCACCTTCGATGCCCCGAAGACTGTGGCCGACTTCTGCGCCCGCCGCCACAAGCTTGGCCGCAGCACCTACCTGACCATCCTCAAAGCCTACTTGGAGCGTGGCGGACCGGGCGGTACACCGGGGGCGACCTCACCGCTGCTCGCCGCCGCCCGGGTGTGCCGGGTGGAGAAGGTCATCCGGGCCGACCTGGCGGTGCTGCGTGCCTGACAGGATCGTCAAGAACCCGGTGGCCAGCATCGCCGCGCGCCTCAAGAACGAGGCCGCCGCCCTGGGTCTCACGCCCGCGCAGCTTCAGGTCATGCCGCTGCAGATGGCCTACGCCCACCAGGGCTTTCTGGGCCGGTTGGACCTGAGCGCCCACGCGGGGCGCTTCGTCCTCAAGGGCGGCGCCAGCCTCTTCGCCCGGTACCGCGAACTGGGCCGCCCCACGCGCGATCTCGATCTCGCCGCACAGGGTCCTCCGGCCACCAGACCACCTGGCTACAGGCTCAGGCTGACCGGCGTGACCTGAAGGGGAGCTGCCGTGAGCGCCGTGTTCGTCGTCTTTACCTGTCGCGTTCCCTCGGANTCTCGATCTCGCCGCACAGGGTCCTCCGGCCACCAGACCACCTGGCTACAGGCTCAGGCTGACCGGCGTGACCTGAAGGGGAGCTGCCGTGAGCGCCGTGTTCGTCGTCTTTACCTGTCGCGTTCCCTCGGAGCGGGCGGATGTGCCTCGGCCTGTCACCCAGCCCTCTCAGGGGCGCCGGGCCGCACCTCAAGTACCACGCGCCTACCCGTGCCCACGGGCTGGTAGCTCCCTCTCCAAAAATCGCCCGGTCCGGCACCTGACCGTCCTGCCGGGATTGCGCAAGCCTCCCCCTGTCGGTGTGGTGCTCCACCGCGCATCTGTTCCCGCTGACGACTTCCGCCACGAACATGGCTTCCGGGTGACCACGGTGGAACGCACCCTTCGCGACCTCGCAGAGGCCCGGCTGGACGACGCCCTTCTGGAGCAGGCCCTCGGCTCGATCCTGCGCCTGGGAGAGATCAGCTCCGGGCAAGCCGAAGCGCTGCGCCGCAGGGTCTAGGGGGCCGATGAAGTTCGCCACGGCCGCGGGATTTGGCACCTGGCTCGAGGGTATGGACGTCACCCGGCCGCGGACGCAGGTCGTCTTCGGGCGATTCCGGCACCGCGTGTTCCAGGCTCAGGTGGAGTGGGTCCGGAAGGGCGAGTATGCCCTGGAGGTTCGTCTGCGCGGGCGAAGTTCAGCCAGACCAGGACTTTAGAAGAGGATTGCCCCAGTCGCAGTGGACGCGGTGAGCCTGAGGCGCAGACCTTGCCCCGCTTCTGCTTGGGGCGGTCCTTAGCCTCGCCACTGCCACAAGGCGCCGACGGGCAGAGCGTGCAACCGCTCGCCGAAGGGCAGCACTCGCTCCCCAGTATACAGTACTACGCCCCTGTGAAAGCGTGCGCCAGCGTCTTCTTGCAGGGCCTGGAGTCCCCGAAACTCCCGGTTGGAGACGGTCGCGCTGGCCTTGACCTCGACCCCCACGACCCGCCCGTCGCGCGCCTCCAGCACCGCGTCCACCTCTTGCCCGCCTGCCGTGCGGTAATGATAGAGGGCGACGTCCACGGCACTCCATCCCCGCTGGCGGCTCAACTCTCCCACGACGAAGTTCTCCAGCAGGCCGCCCAGCAGCGACCGGTCGCGTTCAAGGCGGGCCAGGGTCAGCCCCTGCAGGTGGGCACTCAGGCCGCTGTCGGGCAACAGCACCTTGGGGGCCTTGATCAGCCGCTTGCCCGCGTTGGTCGACCAGGCGGGCAGGGTGTCCACCAGGAACAGGGCGCGCAGCAGGTCCACATAGCGGGTCAGGGTGACGTTGTTCAGCCCCGCATCCCGCGCGAGGTCGCTCGCGTTGAGCAGGTTCCCGCTGCGCAGGGCCAGCAGGGTCAGCAGGCGGGGCAGCTCGGTCACGCCGCTGATGCGGCTGAGGTCCCGCACGTCGCGTTCCATCAGCGTCCGCAGGTACGCGGTGAACCAGGCGGCGCGCCGGCGCTCGCTGCGGCGCGAGACGACCTCCGGGTAACCGCCCTGCAGCAGGCGGGGCAGGAGGTCGTCGGGTGTGGTTGCGGCGGGCAGGTCCTCGCCGAACGCCGCGGCGATAAAATCCTCGTCCACGCCCGCGAGTTCGCCCTGCGAGAGGGGCCACAGCTGGTGGACGCTCATCCGCCCGGCCAGGGAGTCCGCGACCCGCGGCAGGGTCAGGACGTTGGCGCTGCCCGTGAGCAGGAAGCGCCCCGGACGGCGGTCCCGGTCCACGCTGGCCTTGAGCGGCAGCAGCAGCTCCGGGGCCCGCTGGATCTCGTCAATCAGGGCGCCGCTCGGCAGGGCCTGGAGAAAGCCCGCCGGATCGGCCCGCGCGGCGGCGAGGGTGCTCAGGTCGTCCAGCGTGAAATGCCGGTCAGCGCGGGTCAGGCCCGCGGCCAGGGTGCTTTTGCCCACCTGGCGCGCTCCGACCAGCATCAGGACAGGCGTATCCTCCAGCGATTCCTGCAAGATCGGCGTGAGATGCCTTGGCAGCATTCAGATAGTTTAACACCTGCCGTCAAAATATCTGATGAAAAGGCAGACGGGAGGTGATCGTGCATCTTTCGCTGTGCTGGTTTGACTGCAAGCCCGGTCATCGCTAGGGTGGCCAGCGACTCGGACCTGCCGGGAGGAGCGGAGGCTGGGAGTGTTCCAGACCATGGCCCGCCTCCCGCCAGCGGAGCGTTGTCCCAGACAGGCCCCGCACCGGCGGTGGCGAGGGCGGGTCAGAGTGATTTGCCCTTGTGAACGGCGTATGGGCTCCTCACCGGATCCGGTCTGCTCCCCTTGTCCTCCTGCACCTCTTCGAGGGTGTTTGAAAAGGGTGTCAGTAGGGGTCAAGACGGCGAAGC
>NZ_JASNGB010000069.1 GCF_030271215.1 Deinococcus rhizophilus
CCACAGCACCAGCAGGGCCGCCACCCCCAGCGCGAGCGCCGCCCGCACCCGGTCCGTCCCCACCAGGCTGCTCCACATCCCCGCGACCGCCTGCGCGACCACGGCGACCGCCGCGACCTTCAGCCCGCTGAGCCACCCGGCCTCCGCTCCACCCCCGAAGCGGGCCACGCCCAGCGCGAAGGCCACCATCAGCAGCGCACTCGGCAGGGTAAAGCCCAGCCACGCGGCCAGCAGGCCCCACCCGCCCGCCCGCAGCAGCCCCAGCGCCATGCCGACCTGACTGCTCGCCGGACCCGGCAGAAACTGCGCCAGCGCCACGAGGTCGGCGTAGGCCCGCTCGCTGAGCCAGCCCCGGCGTTCCACGAACTCGCCCCGGAAATAGCCCAGGTGCGCGACTGGCCCGCCGAAACTGGTCAGCCCCAGGCGCAGAAACACGAAAAAGACCTCCAGCGTTCGCATCTGGAGGTCAGCTTAAAGCGGTGCCCAGAAAGGTTGCCGCACCTTTCTGGGCCGAACGGACTTGCAAAGCTGCGAAGCAGAGTGAGCAGCCGTAAAAAGGGCGGCGTGGAGTGGAGTTGCCGCCCAATCTACGCGGTAACGGAGCGGAGCGCCGCCGTAGGGCGAGAGGGTCAGTCGTCGGCCGCCTGCCCTTCCTTCCTGGGCACTTCCGGGTTCTCCACGAACTCGGTGGGGTCGAAGCGGTCGAAGCCGATCTCCTTCTCGTAGTCCTGAATCTTGACGTGCAGGCGCCGCACGTCGCCCTCGATCTGGCCGTAATCGAAGGTGTCGAAGATGGCGGTGGTCTTGTGGTTCTCGCCCTCAAAGTCGGGCACCTCGCGGGTCTTTTTGATGCCTTCTTCCAGGGCCTTGCGGCTCTCGATGCCGAGGTTGCGGAAGGCCACCTGCATCACGTCACGCTGGAAGTCACGCGGGCCGTAGATTCCGGCGCGGTAGACGGTCTCCGCGAAGTCCTGCCAGTCGGGGACCAGCCCCGAGGCGGGCATGGAGAAGCCGCCGATCACGTTCTTGATGGCGTCCAGCGTGCGCTCGGGGTAGTAGTAGAGGTACATCCGCACGCCCTCGAGGAAGAAGTTGTAGTGCGCCGCCTCGTCCACCGCGATGGTCTGCGCGACCTTGGCGAGCACAGGGTCGGAAAAGCCCGCGTACTGCGGTTTCTCGCTGCGGCCCTGCGCGATTTTCATCATGTTCAGGTAGTTGAGCTGGGTGGCCCGCTCCTGAAACACGGTGTACACGATGTTGTGGATCGCGTCCGGGAAGGGAAGTTCCCAGGTTTGCGACCGCAGACGCTCCTTGTACTCCTCGATCCACTCGGGGCTGCGCTGGCCGCTGAACAGCACGGCGTTTTCCCAGGCGTCGGCGTGCTTCTCCTCCTCGCTGCCCCAGCGGAGCTGGAAGTGGCTGCGCCCGTGCGAACGCCGCACGAGGTTCACCAAGCTGGAGGTGAAGTCGGGCGCGTACTGCTCGACGGCGAAGAAGCCCTGAATGACCGTGACGATCTCGGGGGGCAGGTCCTGACGCAGCTTCAGCCACTCGAAGGAGCGGTCGGGATTCCAGTTGCGCGTCTCCTGGCTGCGGGCGGTGTACCAGCGGTAGAGGCCCAGGAAGCCGCGCTCGATCAGGCGGTCTTTCTCGGCGTTGCTGAGCAGCCCGGCCGGAGTGCGCGGGCGCTCGTTGAGCATGTTGGGCGGCAGGACATCGGCCATGGAAAACACTCCTTGTGAGGCGGCGTGCGCGTGGCAGTTCGCCGGAGGGTAGGGGAGGGGGAAGTTACCCTGACAGGCTACGGTCCCCCCACCCCACGCCGCCGTGAACTGGGACGCGGTTTAACTTGACCCTCGCCCGCCGTGGCCCCCCACCCGGCGCGGGACAGAAGGCCAGCGACGGTCCTGACCCTGACAGCGGCCCTGACGACCCTGCTGGGCGCGAACCTGCTGGGCGGCGCGGTGAGGGGTCGGCGCGACAACCCCAGCCCGCCGCACCCGCCTACACTCTGGGCATGACCTCCCGCCAGAGCCTCGTCGGTCAGCCCGCGCCGGACTTCACGCTGCCCTCCACGTCGGGGGAGACGGTGACCCTCAGCAGCTACCGGGGGCATCAGCATGTCGTGCTGGTTTTCTACCCCCTCGACTTCAGCCCGGTGTGCTCCATGCAACTGCCCGAGTATTCCGGGCGGCAGGACGACTTCGCGGAGGCGGGAGCGGTCGTGCTGGGCGTCAACCGCGACAGCGTCTACACCCACCGGGCCTGGGCCGCCGAGTACGGCATCGAGGTGCCGCTGCTGGCCGACCTGAACCTGAACGTGGCGCGGCAGTACGGCGTGGCGATCGACGAGCGCGGGGTGACCGGGCGGGCGGTGTTCCTGATCGACAAAGGGGGCGTGGTGCGCTTCGAGCACGTCGAGGCGTCGACCGGGGACTACACCGTGCGCCCCGAGGTGGTGCTGGGGAAGATCCGGGAGCTGTAACCGGCTCGCGGCAGCGGTCCCACTGCGCCACACGGCGGATGCTCCTGGCCTTCCCCGCGCACTAGCCTGGGGAAATGCCGGACGCGCCCCCCACTTCTTCCACTCCCCCCCTGCGCGGCGGGTCACTCGCTGTCCTGCGGGACTACCTGGGGCCGCTGAAATGGCAGGTGGCGGGCCTGGCGGCGCTGCTGCTCTCGGGAGTGGGCCTGAGCCTGGTGCTGCCGCAACTGCTCGCCCGCTTCGTGGACACGGTGCGGCTGGGGGCAGGGGCCGACGTGGGCCTGCTGGTGCGGCTGGCGGGCTTTTACCTCGCGCTGGCGGTGGGGGTGCAACTGCTGAACGCCGGGGCCACCTACCTGGGAGCGCGGGTGGGCTGGACCGCCACCAACCGGCTGCGGGTGGACCTGCTGCAGCACATGCTCTCGCTGGACATGCGCGAGCACAAGGAACGCACCCCCGGCGAGATGATCGAGCGCATCGACGGCGACGTGACGGCCCTGAGCAACTTCTTCTCGCAGTTCGCGGTGCGCGTCTTCGGGGCGGCGCTGCTGCTCACGGGCGCGGTCGTGATGTTCTACCTGACCGACTGGCGGGTGGGGCTGGGCGTGACCGCCTTCGTGCTGGTCACCCTGGTCGCCATGAACCGCGTGCGCAGGCTGGGTGTGGAACCCACCCGGCTGGAGCGCGAGGGCAGCGCCCGGCTGTTCGGCTACGTGGAAGAACGCCTCGCCGGGCTGGAGGACCTGCGTTCGCTGGGCGCGGGCGGGCACCACCTGCGCGGCTTCCTGCGGGTGCAGGGCGACTTCTTCCGGCGGGCCACCTACTCGTGGCAACGCCGCAGCGTGGTGTGGTGGCTGAGCATGATCCTGTTCGCGGTGGGCTACGTGGGCATTCTGGCGTCCGCCATCGGCCTCTACGCGGCGGGCGCGATCACGCTGGGCACCGCCTTCCTGATGTACCAGTACATGAGCATGGTGGAAGAGCCCATCGACCAGCTCACCCAGCAGCTGCAGGACCTGCAAAAGGCGGGGGCCAGCCTGGGCCGCATCTCCGAACTGCTCGCCCTGCGCTCCGGGCTGCCGGAGGGGGACCGCGAGCTGCCGGACGGCCCGCTGGACCTGCGTTTCGAGGGGGTGGACTTCCGCTACGACCCCCAGGACCCCACCGCGCCCGCCGTCTTGCAGGGCGTGTCCTTTCACCTTCCCGCCGGGCAGACGCTGGGGCTGCTGGGCCGCACCGGGAGCGGCAAGACCACCCTGACCCGGCTGGTCTCGCGCCTCTACGACCCCACCGAGGGCCAGGTGCGGCTGGGCGGCATGGACACCCGTGACGTGCGGCTCGCCAGCCTGCGCTCGCGGGTCGCCGTCGTGACCCAGGACGTGCAACTGTTCCAGGCCAGCGTGCGCGACAACCTCACCTTCTTTGACCCGGCCCTGCCCGACGAGGCGGTCGAGGCCGCGCTGCACGAGGTCGGCCTGGGCGAGTGGCTGGGGCGGCTCGCCGAGGGCGTGCGGACGCCGTTGCCCACCGGGAGCCTCAGCGCAGGGCAGGCGCAACTGCTCGCCTTTGCGCGGGTGATGCTGCGCGACCCCGCCGTGATCATCCTCGACGAGCCCAGCAGCCGCCTCGACCCGGCGACCGAGGCCCAGCTTACCCGCGCCATGACCCGGCTGCTGTCGGGCCGCACCGCCATCGTGATCGCCCACCGCCTCGACACCGTGGCCCGCGCCGACCGGATTCTGGTGCTGGACTCGGGCCGGATCGTGGAGGACGGCGCCCGCGCGGTCCTCGCCGCCGACGGGCAGAGCCACTACGCGGCGCTGCTGCGGGCCGGAACGCTGGCCGAGGACGGGGGGGTGCTGGCGTGAGGTGCGTGGCCGGACGGCCGCTTCACCCCGGCGCTTGCTCCTCCGCCTGCCCCGAGCCACCCGCCACCCGCCCTCCCCGGAGCCTCCCATGACCCCCAGCACGCCCGCCGCCACTCCTCCCTCCCGCACCCTCGCGCTCTCGCGGCGGCTCTTTGCCTACCGGCCGGGCCTGTTCGCCTTCAACCTGTTCATGTGGGCGCTGGTCCACGTGTCGCCCGCCCTGCTCACGCTGGCGGTGAGCGACGTCTTCGGGCGGCTGGAGGAGGCCGACGCCCTGCGGCGGGCCGGGGAGCCGGGCGCTGGTCCTCTGATCGCGGCGGCCTGGGTCGCGCTGGGGTGGTTCGCGCTGGCGCGGCTGGGGCGCTTCGGGGCGTTCTACGCGGCGTTCCGGGCCTTTACCGAGCTGTGGTACACGCTGGACGCGCTGCTGCGGCGCAACCTGCTGGGCTACCTGCTGACCGCGCCCGGCTCGCGCCGATTGCCCGACACCCCCGCCGAGGCGGTCAGCCGTTTCCGCGACGACGTGGACGACGTGGCTGCCTACACCGAGGTCTGGCTCGACAGCCTGGGCATCGCCCTGTACTGCGTGCTGGCGGTCGTGCTGATGGCGCGGGTGGACCCGGTGATCACGGCGCTGGTCTGCACCCCGCTGGTGCTGATGATCGTCTTTGTCGGGCGGCTCTCGCCACGCATCCGCACCTACCGCCGCCGCATGCGCGAGGCGACCGCCCGCGTGACCGACTTTATCGGGGAGACCTTCGGGGCGGTCAGCGCCGTCAAGCTCGCCGCCCGCGAGGAACCCATGATCGCCCACTTCGCCCGGCTGGGCGAGACCCGGCGGCACGCGGCCCTGCGCGACGTGCTGCTCACCGAGCTGATCCGGGGCGTGAACGTCAACATGGTCAATCTGGCCGTGGGGCTGGTGCTGCTGCTGGGGGCCAACCAGGTGCGCGGGGGCGGGATGCGGGTGGAGGACTTCGTGCTGTTCATCGGCCTCTTGCCGCGCCTGACCGGAAGCATGGGCTTTTTCGGGGACGCCATCGCCCGCCACCGCCGCACCGGGGTGAGCTACGACCGCATGACCCGGCTGCTGCAGGACGCGCCGGGGAACACCCTGGTGGACCACCATCCCCTCTACCTGCGGGAGGAGCCGCCCGTCCACGGCCAGCCCGCACCCGCCCTCCCGCTGGAGGAACTGCGGGTCGAGGGGCTCACCGCCCACCACCCCGATGGCTCGGGCGTCACGGAGGTGAGCTTCACCCTGCGCCGGGGCGAGTTCGTGGTCGTCACCGGGCGCATCGGCAGCGGCAAGACCACCCTGCTGCGGGCGCTGCTGGGGCTGATGCCCAGGGGCGGCGGGCGCGTCCTGTGGAACGGGGAGGAGGTCGCGGACCCCGCCACCTTCTTCGTGCCGCCGCGCAGCGCCTACACCGCGCAGCTGCCCAACCTCTTTTCCGACACCCTGCGCGAGAACGTACTCACGGGGGGCGACCCCGAGCGCCTGAACCGCGCCGTGCGGCTGGCGGTGCTGGAGCCCGACCTCGCGCAGCTTCCGCACGGGCTGGACACCCAGGTCGGGGCACGCGGCGTCAAGCTCTCCGGCGGCCAGATGCAGCGGGCGGCGGTCGCCAGGATGCTGGCCGCGCCCGCCGACCTGCTGGTCTTCGACGACGTGTCCAGTGCGCTCGACGCCCGCACCGAGGCCGAGCTGTGGGACGGCCTCTTCCGCGAGACGGACGCCGCCTGCCTGGTGGTCTCGCACCGCCGCGCCGCCCTGACGCGGGCCGACCGCATCCTGCTGCTGGAGGGCGGCCGCCTGACCGGGGAAGGGACCCTGGCCGAGTTGCTGGAGCGCAGCCCCGAGATGCGGGCGCTGTGGGCAGAGGAGGGGGTGGGGGGGTAGTTGCCCCGCCGCTACCCCTCCCGCTGCCCGGTCACCCAGTAGCGCACCCGCTCGGCCACGTTCTCCATGTGGTCCCCCACCCGCTCCAGGCTGCGGCCCACCCGCATCAGGGTGAGGGCCTTGGAGATGTGGCGGGGGTCTTCGAGCATGTAGGTCACGAGTTCGCGCTGGGTCTGCTCGTACAGCTCGTCGACCTCGTCGTCCATCCGCAGGGTCGCCTCGGCGCGGGACACGTCGCGGTCGGCGATGGCGGTGCGGAGGTTCTGGCTCATCTCCGAGAGGCGCCCCAGCATCCGCGCGAGGTTCACGTAGCGTTTCAGCGCCGGAGCCTGCGCGAGTTCAGCCCCGTCCTGAGCGACGTGCACGACGTAATCGCCCATCCGCTCGATGTCGCTGAGGCTCTTGAGAATCAGGGCCACCAGCCGCAGGTCCCGCGCGACCGGCTGGTGCAGGGCGATGATCCGCAGGCACTCGGCCTCGAGCCTCACCTCCAGCGCGTCCACCTCACGGTCGATGGCGCGGACCTCCTCCAGCCGCTCGGGGCGGGCGTGCAGCAGCACGTCCCCCGCGATGGGAAGCATCCGCTCGACGGTGCCCAGCATGTTCAGGGCGCTGTTCAGGACGTTGCGGAGGTCAGTGTCGAGGGCTTCACGCATGGGGACTCCTTGGGAAGAGGGCACGGCAGGTGGGGGCGGGGGTGGGCGGTCTACTCACGGTGCCCCCCGCCCGGCAGGGTGAAGCAAAAGGCGTTGCGCTCGCCCCGGCGCTCGGCCCAGACCTGCCCGCCCCAGCCTTCCACGATGGACCGGACGATATACAGGCCCATGCCGCTGCCCTGCCCGCCCGCGCCGGGGCCACGGGTATGGGCGCGGAAGAGGCTGCCCGTGCCCTCCAGCGCGGGGCCGTGGTCGAGGACCGCGACCTCCACCCAGGCCCCGCGCCCCGCCGTGACGACCTCCACCGCCGAGGCGGGGGGGCCGTAGCGCAGCGCGTTTTCCACGAGGTTGAGCAGCACCTGCAGCAGCTTGTCGGGGTCAGCGCGGACGAGGTGGTCGTCCCCGAAACAGAGGGTCGCTCCCCGCGCCGTGACCTCGGGGGCCAGCAGCCGCCCGGCCCGCGCAAAGGCTTCGGCCAGCGGCAGGGTGCGGGCGCGGGTCGGCCGGAAGCCCACGGCGAGGTCCTCGACCAGCCGACCCAGCCGCTCGACCTCCTGCAGCCCCTGCCCCACGAACTTGCGGGCCAGCTCGGGGGGCAGGTCGTACTCCAATGCCTCCAGCACCCCGCGCAGCCCGGTGACGGGCGTGCGGAACTCGTGCGAGAGCACGGCCGCCGCCTCGCGCAGCTCGGCCTCGCGGCGGCGGTGCTCGGTCACGTCCTCCACGATCAGCGCTCCGGGTTCCCCCGCCCCCGCGCGGGTCGCGGTGCAGCGCAGGGTGCGGCCCGCCATCTCCAGTTCCAGTTCGCCGCCGCGCTCCGCGAGCGCTTCCAGGGTGTGACGGCGCACGACCTCCAGCAGCGGGCGCCCGGCGGCCCGTTCCTGCGGCACCCCCCACAGCCGGGCGGCGGCGGCGTTCACCCGCAGGACGGTGGGGGCGCCGCCCGCCGAACCGAACAGCAGCACGGCCTGCCCCAGCGCGTCTATCCAGGCGTCGGGGCAGGGGGTCGCGGCGGCGGCCGTCACGCCTCCTCCGTCCAGGGGCGCATGCGGTAGCCCTTGCCGCGCACGGTGTCCAGGAAGCGGGGCCGGGCGGGGTCGTCTCCCAGGTGCGCCCGCAGCTGGGTCACGTGCTGGTCGACCGTGCGCTCGCCCCCCAGGAAATCCGGTCCCCACACCCGGTCGAGCAGCTCGGTCCGCGAGTACACCCGCCCGGTGTGCGCGGCGAGAAAGGCCAGCAGGTCGAACTCGCGCCGGGTCAGCGGCAGGCTCTGGCCCGCGAGCCGCGCGTCGGCGGCCCCCAAGTCGAGGACGAGGGGGCCGTTGGAAAGCTGGGGAGGCGCGTCGGGCAGCGAGCGCCGCAGCAGCGCCCGCACCCGCGCCACAAGTTCCGCCGCCGAGAAGGGCTTGGTGAGGTAATCGTCCGCGCCCGACTCCAGCCCCTCGACCCGCTCGGCCTCGGCGGCGCGGGCGGTGAGCATCAGCACCGGGAGGCGCCGCAGTCCGGGGTCCGAGCGCAGCCGCCGCAAGAAGGTCAGGCCGCTCTCGCCGGGCAGCATCCAGTCCAGGACCAGCGCGTCGGCGGTGCCCAGGGCGTCTTGCGCCGCCGGGACCGTCTCGAAGGCGCTGACCCGGAATCCGGCCCGCTCCAGATGAAAGCGCACCACGTCGCGCACGGTGCCCTCGTCCTCGATCACGACCACGTGGCTCATCGGTCCTCATTCTGCGGGCGGGAGGGTCAGGGGCGTGTCAGGAGGGAAGGGGGCGGCCCGGCCGGGGAGGTCAGGTCAGGGTGGTCAGGCGGTGGTGCCGGTGCGCGGGGCGTCGTCCCCGGGGCCGCCGTCCTCGGGAAACTCCAGTACGCGGGCGTCGCTCCACAGGCCCTCAAGGTCGTAGTACTCGCGGGCGTCCCTGGTCATGATGTGCACCACGACCGAGCCGCCAAAGGCCAGCAGCAGCCAGCGCTCGCTGGGGCCCTCCACGCTGGGGCGCGGCAGCCCCGCCGCCTGCGCCTTCTCGCGGATGTTCTCGTGCACGGCGTTGAGCTGCAGGCCAGCGGTGGCGGTGCAGATCACGAAGTATTCGAGGGTGCTGCTGACCTCGGTGAGGTCGAGCACGGCCACGTCCTCGGCGCGGCGCTCGCGGGCCGCGTCCACGATGGCGCGGAGTTGCGCGTGCAGTTCGGTGTCGCTGTGGTTCTGAAGGTCACTGTGGGAGCGGGTCATGGGGTCTCCGTGGGGGTGGGTAGGGTGTCGGGGGAGGGCGGCAGGGCGCTGAGGGCCGCGAGGCTCTGCCGGGCGTCCGCACCCAGCAGGATACCTACCTCACCCGCCGCCACGGGAAACCGCTCGCCCTGAAGCCGGGGCAGCCCCAGCGCGTCGGCGAGTTGCGAGGCCGCCGCCACGTCCGGCCCGGTGACGACCTGACTCGCCTCGCGGCTGGCGGGAACCGTCTCTGCGGTCACGCGCTCATAGCCCAGCCTCCGCAGCGCCCCCGCGAGCCGGTTGCCCAGGTCCGCGCCGCTCGCGTCCCGGATGCGCACGCCCACGTCCGCGAGGTCGGTGGGGTCCGCCGGGGTGGACGCGTCCGCCTCGCCGTCGGTGCCCCAGACCTGCGCGAGCGCTTCCGGGTTCACGGCGAGGTTGGAGGTTCCCGGAATCGGGGTGGTGGGCAGGGTGGCGAATCTCAGCCGCAGGTCGGGCAGGTAGGGCAGCAGGGTGGTCAGCAGCGCGGGGTCGGCGTCCGTCTCCACCCCGTTGCCCACCCCGCCCAGGATGGTGGGCAGCGCCGCCAGCCCCTGCGCGGAGGTCAGGCGCGAGGCGAGCTGCGTCAGCGCCTGCTTCTGGTGGTCGATGCGGCCGTAATCGTCGCCCACGCCCTTGCGGACGCGCAGGTACAGCACCGCCTGCTCGCCGTTCAGGTGGTGGTTGCCGGGCGAAAGGCGCAGGTCCACCCCCGCCGCCCGGTCCACCCACTCGATGCCGCCCTCCGGCACCGTCACGTCCAGCCCGCCCAGCGCGTCGATCACGCGGGCCACGTAGTCGGTCCGCACGATCATGTGGGCGTCCACGCTCTCCCCGGTGATCGTCTCTGCGGCCTGCACCAGCGCGGGGGTGCCGCCGCTCCAGTAGCGCCCGTTGACCTTCTGCTCGGACCATCTCAGCTCCGGGTCGAAGGGACCGACGTTGGTGTCGCGCGGGATGTTCAGCACGTTGACCGCCGAGCCGTCCACCTTGACCAGCATCAGGGTGTCGGTGTTGGGGGGTTGCAGCAGGCCGCTGCGCTGGTCCTGATCCGCGCAGGGGGTGCGGTACGCGCAGTATACGATGTCGCGCCCGGCCACCAGCAGCGTGAACTGCGGCACGCCCCCCGCCCCCACCCCCGAGGCGTCTCCCGAACTGCTCAGCACCGCGAGGCCGCCCAGGGACAGCGCCGCCAGGGTCAGCCCGCCGAACTGCGCGGCCCGCACGCCGCGCCGGGAACGGGGTGGGGGGGCCTGCGGGGAGGCAGGAGCCGCGAAGTCGAACTGGAAGGTACCCGGCCCGCCGGGACCCGTGGGAGGCTGGGTCATGAGACGCCGGGCAGGTCGCAGGCAGGAGAGCGCAACTCCGGCAGCGCGTGGTAGGACCGCAGGGTGCGCGGATGCACCTGAATGCCCCGGCCCTGCAGGTAGGTCACCTTGGAGACGATGGCCCGGTTGAGCGCCGCGCCCAGGTCGCACAAGGCGAGTTCGCGGATATCGGCATTCACGCCCCGCCCGGGTTCCGACACGTCCGCGATATACACGCAGGCCGCCACCAGATTCCCGCCGCGCGGCCCGGTCGTGTGGTCCTCCACGGCCTCCAGCACCACGGAATCCGGATAGCCCCAGCGCTCCAGCAGGGTGCGGGCCGCCCGCCCGTGCAGGGCGAGGGGATGGCCGACGTCGATGGCGCACTCGGGCGGCGCGAGGCGCAGCAGTTCGGCATCCGGCAGGTCACGGGCGATGTCGTGCAGCAGCCCGGCCGCGTAGGCCCGCGCCTCGTCCAGCCGGTTGGCGCAGGCGATCTGGCAGGCGAGCTCGGCCACCCGCAGCACGTGCTCGTAGCGCCGGGGCCTCACCATCAGGCGCACCCGTTCGTCCCAGCCCGCCAGCTCGGCGAGGGGGTGCCGGGGAAATTTCAGCTCCGCGATCATAGGGCCGCGTGGGTCAGACGCCACACCATGCGCGGAGTATACGCCCCCCACCCCCGGAGTGTGGAGGGAAGGTCGCGGTCTCCCGTGCATCTTGATCCAGCCTGGAGTCACGGCGCCTGCTCCTCCCCGGCAGATTCCGGCGCGGCCTCCTGCACGGTGAGCCGCACGCTGACCTGCTCCAGCGCCTGCGCCCCAGCGGGCAGCTGCAGGGTGACCGGGGCCGAGTAGCTGCCCACCCGGTAGGGCACGCGGCCGGGAATCTCCCGCAGCCGGGCCAGGAGCTCCGGGTCGGCGACCACCCGCACCCCGGCGGGCTGCACGCTCAGCGCCGTGACCCGCAGGCCGGGCGGGGGGTCGCCCAGGACCACGGGCAGCGTCTTGACCGGGACCTCGCCGCGGTCCACCCGGCGCACGGTGACGCTCGCCGGGGTCAGGGTAAGGCCCGCGACGGGTTCGCCCCGCTCGTCGAGGGCGATCAGCGCCGCCTCCCGCGTCTCGCCGGGACCGGGCGAGACGGGCGCGTTCACCACCCGCGCGGCGGTGGCGACCACCCGGCCCGGCCCGCTGACGATGACCTGCGCGGGGGTCACCTCGTAGCGCGGCAGGCTGTTTTCCGGCGGGTTCGCCACGCTGAGGGTCACCCCCAGCGTGCGGGTCACCAGCGCGTCCACGAAGCCCTGCACCCGCTCGGGCACCAGCCGCTGCAGGGCCGTCCCGGTGGGCGCCTGCACCCGGACCGGACGGGTAAAGCTGCCCTCCGGCACCCCGGTCACGTCCACCACGGCCTCGATGCTGTCGCCGCGCAGCTCGCGCAGGCGCTCGGGCCGCCCGCTGAGGTACACCCGCACGGTGGGCGGGTTGAGGTCGCGCACCGCCCGCTCGCCCGCCCCGCGCTCGGCGGTGGTGTCGCTGACCGTCACGGGCACGTCGTAAGCCTGCTCCACGTTGGCGCGGCGGTCGGTGGTCGCCACGAACCACAGGGTCAGCGCCGTCCCCAGCGCGAGCAGCTTGGGCAGGAGGTTATGCAGGAAGCGCCGCCACAAGCGTCCCGGGGACCAGCGCCCCGCCATGCCCGTCACGCGGACCCCCCACCCTCGCTGCCCGGCGCCCGGCCCGGCTCGGGGGCCTCGGCCCGGCGGGCGAAGGGCAGGTCCCCCAGCACGGGGCGGTCGTACAGCAGCGCCCGCAACTGCTCGCGCAACTCGGTGCCGTTGAGGTCCGGTCCCAGCCGCCCGGCGAGCGCGACGCGCATGCTGCCGCGTTCCTCGCTGGCGACCAGCACGACGGCGTCGGTCACCTCCGAGAGCCCGATGGCCGCCCGGTGCCGGGTCCCGTAGCGGCGGTAGGTGCCGTCCCCGGGTTGCAGCGGAAAGAGGCACCCCGCCGCCACCACCCGCGACCCCTGCACGATCACGCCGCCGTCGTGCAGCGGGGCATTGCGGGCAAAGAGCGCCTCCAGAAAGGGCACGCTGATCACCGCGTCGATCTGCACCCCCGTCGCCGCGTATTCCCCCAGCGGCGTGCGGCGCTCGATGGCGATCAGGGCCCCCGTCTTGCGCTCGGCCAGCCGCTCCAGCGCCCGCGCGAGGTCCTGCAGCGCGGCCCCGCTCGGCCCCGTCTCGCGCCCACGTGGGCGGCCCACCCGCTCCAGCGCGGCCCGCAACTCGGGCTGAAAGAGCACCACCAGCGCAAAGAGCCCCACCGTCCCCGCCCGCCCCAGGAGGTAACTCAGGGTGGTCAGTCCCAGCAATTCGGCGGCCGCCCACACGGCCGCGAACACCACGATGCCGCGCAGCACGTTGACCGCGCGGGTCCCCACCACCAGCAGGTAGCCCTGATACACCAGAAAGGCCACCAGCAGCACGTCCAGCACGTCCCGCAAGCTCACCGAGCCGGGAATCAGGGACATGGGCGGCGCTTCCCGGAGCCGCCGCATACAGGGGCCTGCGGCACGCCGCCCACTATACGCGGGGGGAAGGCGGGGGCCGGGCGCCGCCCCGCTAGGCCGCCCCGCTAGACTGCCGCATGGAACTGCGTTTTCTGGGCCACAGCACCTTTCTGCTCTCGCACGGGGGGCACCGCGTCCTGATCGACCCCTTTCTGGCCGGGAATCCGGGGTGCCCGGTCACGCTGGAAGAAGCCCTGGGCTGGAACGTCAGCGCCGTGCTGATCAGCCACGCGCACGGCGACCACTGGGGGAGTGCCCTGGACTTCGGGCGGGCCGGGGTGCCGGTCATCGGGACGGCGGAGATCGGCGGCTACGCGGCGGCGAACGGGGCCACAAATGCCATCGGCGCGAACATCGGCGGCACCGTGCGCGGCGAGTGGGGCAGCGTGTATTTCACCCCCGCGTGGCACTCCTCGTCCTTTCCCGACGGCACCTACGGGGGGATGCCCACCGGGTTGGTGGTCGAGATGGGGGGCAAGCGCGTCTACCACGCGGGCGACACCTCCCTCTTTTCCGACATGCGCCTGATCGGGGACCGGGGGCTGGACGCGGCGCTGCTGCCCACAGGCGACCACTTCACGATGGGGCCGGAGGAGGCCGCCCGTGCGCTGGAGCTGCTGCGCCCGCGCGTGGCCGTACCCATGCACTACGGCACCTTCCCGCCGCTGACGGGTGACCCGCAGGTCTTCGCGGCGGCGGGCCGGGCGCAGGGGGTGGACGTGCGGGTGCTGAAGCCGGGGGAGACGACGGAGCTGTAAGCGGTCAGCCTGAGCCCGCGCTGCTGACGGCTGGAACCTCAGGGCTGACCCCTCCTACGCCATCCCCTGAAACTGCACCTCGACCCCCTGCCCGTCGGCCGTCTGCCGCGCCTGGGCCAGCGCCGAGTGCGCTCCGGGCAGCAGCGCCCGCTCGGGCCGTTGCCACAGCGCCTGCGCGAGTTTGCTGGCCCGCCGCACGGTCAGGTGCTCGCCGGGCCGCGCCAGCGTGATCGCCGCGATGAGGGCCTGGGCGCTGGGCGGCACGTCTGAGAGGGGGTCGAGCGGCACGTGCGCCGTGACCCGCTCCCCGGG
>NZ_JASNGB010000007.1 GCF_030271215.1 Deinococcus rhizophilus
CCGTGGAGGCGGTGACCGCCTGGGCGCGGGAGGCGCGGCTGCCCGCCGGGCTGGTCTGGAGCGACCTGCTGGGCGTGGGGTGGGAGGTCCGGCTGGAGCACCGGGTGCGGGCGGTGCCCGACGCGGACCTGGGGGCCTTCGGGTCGCACGTGCCGGGCGCCGCCTGGGCCGACGCCGCCGACTCCTCGCCCCCGCTGCTGGACGCCATCCGCGAGCAGGGGCTGCTGGAAGAGGCCTTCCGGCCTCGGCCCCGGTTGCGCGGGGTGGTGCGGGCGCGTCCGCTGGAGGAGGTGCCTGCCGCCGCCCGCACGGTGACCGTGCTGCGGGCCTCCGCCGGGCCGCCCCCCACCCTGACCCCGAAGGGCCGGGAGGCCTGGGCGTGGCTGGCCGGGCAGGGTCCCCAGCCCACCCTCGCGGCGTGGGCGCGGGGAGCGGGCGTGGGCAGCGGCGTGGTGAACGGGGTGCTGAACGCGGGCGGGGCGGCGTATGTCCGGGAGGAAGCTCCCCCGCCCCCCGCCTGGACCTGGCTACGTGAGCATGGTCCGGTGGACNACCCTGACCCCGAAGGGCCGGGAGGCCTGGGCGTGGCTGGCCGGGCAGGGTCCCCAGCCCACCCTCGCGGCGTGGGCGCGGGGAGCGGGCGTGGGCAGCGGCGTGGTGAACGGGGTGCTGAACGCGGGCGGGGCGGCGTATGTCCGGGAGGAAGCTCCCCCGCCCCCCGCCTGGACCTGGCTACGTGAGCATGGTCCGGTGGACTCGCTGAGCGCCTGGGCCTCCCTCGCCTCGGCGGACGGGGTGGGGCTGACTCCCACGGCGGCGGGCACCCTGGCCCTGCGCGGCTGGGCGGACACGGTGCAGGAGGTCGCGCCGCCCCCCAGCCTGACCCCTCCGGTCCCGGCCCCCGGGCACGCCGACCCCGACCGCCTCCCCGAAGCTCCCGCCTGGCGGCTGCACGGCGGGCGCCCGGCCTCGCGCTTCCGCACGCTGGCTCCCCGCATCGCCCGGTTGCTGGGGCAGGGACGCGGCGTCCTCGTCCTCGCGCCCGACCACGCCACCCTGCGCCGCGCCTGGGAGGGCCTCTCGGGGCTGGCCCAGGCGGCGGGGACGCGGGCGGTGCAGGTGAGCGGGGCGCTGAACCCCGAGGGACGCGAGCACACCTGGCACCTGATCCGCACGGGCGCGGCCCGGCTGGTGATCGGGAGCTACCTCGCCCTGGTGACCCCGCTGGAAGACCCCGCCCTGATCGTGGTGCTGGAGGAGGGCAGCGACGCCTACAAGCTCCAGTCGGGCTCGCGGGCCTTCGTCCCCGACGTGGCCGCGCGGGTGGCGGCCGCCCACGACGCGGCCCTGGCGCTGGTGGGGGCGGCCCCCGCCGCCGAGAGCGTGCCCCTGCCCGGCGCGGTGCTGCCCCCGCCCCGGCTGCGGCTGCATGTGGTGGATTACGCCCACCCGCCCGAGCAACCCGAACTGGGGCCGCTGTCCTCGGTTCACCTCACGCCCGGCGACCTGGGGTATCCCCTGAGCCACGACCTCGTGCGGCTGCTGCGGCAGGTGCAGGAGCGCGGACGGCAGGCAGCGCTCCTGGCCCCCCGGCGGGGCTACTCGGCCCTGCTGCGCTGCCCCAGTTGTGACCACACGCCGGGCTGCCGCAACTGCGACGTGCCGCTGCGCTTTCACCAGGGCACCCGGCAGCTCACCTGCCACCAGTGCGGCTACCACGAGAGCGTCCCCGACCGCTGCGACGAGTGCGGCGAACAGATGTGGAAGGCCCGTGGTCCCGGCACCGAGTGGATCGCCGCCGAGGTCGCCCGGCTGGTGCCCGGCCTCCCGGTCTACCGCTGCGACCGCGACCGTCAGGACGACCTCTCGCCCCTGCACTCGGGGGGGAGCGGCGTGGTGGTGGGCACCCAGCTGCTGCTCTCGGGCGAGGCCCCGCCGAACCTCGCCCTGATCGGGGTCACGCTGGCCGACACCTGGCTGAATGTCTCGGACTTCCGCGCCTCCGAGCGCTACCACCGCCTGCTGCGGCAGCTGGGCGAGTGGCACGCGGGGCGTCCGCCGCTGCTGGTGGTGCAGACCTTTCAGGCCGAGCACCCCGCCCTGCGGGTGATGGTGGACGGCAAGGACGCGCTGGCCTACCCCGCCGCCGAGGAACGCGCCCGTAAGGCCCTGGGTTACCCGCCCCACGCCCGCCTCGCCCAGGTGGAGGTGGCCGCCCGGGAAGCCCGCCGCTCGAAAGAGGTCGCCGCCGAGGTCTTCGACGCCCTGCACGGGGCCGGAGCCGCCGAGGGTGAGGTGCTCGGCCCGGCCCCCAGCCCGGTCGCCCGGCTGCGCGGCGTCTACCCCTACCACCTCTTGCTGCGGGCGCGGAACGATGCCCGCCTCTCCGAACTGCTCGCCACGCTGGACCGGCCCTGGCGGGCGCGGGTGCGGGTGGACGTCAATCCCCGGGGGGGGCTGTAGCCCAGGGGGTTCTGCCGCTCCCCCCATTGGGGGGGTCCTCATTTGCGCTGCCCAGCTGAGAACAACCTGAGACACTGCTGATGTGAGATTAAGAAGCCCACAGCGAGGTTCCTGGCGTCCGGTGCTTTTGGCGCTGGCGCTGGTCCTCCCCGCGCTGCCGCCTCTGTCGTTCGGTTCGGTGGCGCTGGCAGCGACCCAGACTGAGCAGTCGGTGCAGGTGCAGGGGCAGGCGCCCTTCACCGGGAATGTGGCGGCGGCACGGCAAGCGGCCATCAATGACGCGGTGCGGACGGCCATCGAGCAGGTGCTGGGTGCCTACATCAGCACGTCGAGCACCCTGCGCAGCACCGACGAGTTCGAGCAGTTCCAGCAGCGTCTGATGAAGCGCTCGGATGGCTTTGGTCGCGTGACGCAGGTGCTGGCCGAGGGTCAACAGGGCAGCCTCTACACTGTGACCGTCCGGGTGGTCGTGGCCCGCCCCAGCCTCGAACAAGAACTCAAGGTCTTTCTGGCGCAGAAGGGCGACCCGCGCATCATCGTGGCAATTCCCGAGGAGATCCTGCGCCGGGTCGTCCCTGACCCCGCCGCCGAGACCGAGGTGCAGCGGGCCCTCATCGCCGCCGGGTACCGGGTGGTGGACCTCAAGCAGACCGAGCTGAACGCCCTGCGAGACGTGCTGCGCGGCGGCAGCCTGAGCAGTCAGGCGCTCGGCGACCTCGCCACCCGGTTCAAGGCCGACCTGCTGATCACCGGGGAAGCCTTCGCGGAGGAATACGGCACCGTGCTCTCGCAGCGGGCCTACACGTCCCGACTCGAACTCAAGATCGTGGACCTTGCCACCGGGCAGATCATCTTCAGCGACGCTTTCACGGGGACGGGGACGGCGCCCACCGACGCGGTGGCCGGCAAGGCCGCACTGCAGAACGTCGCCAAGACGGCGGTGCCCGCTCTGCCCGGTGCCCTGCTCGGGTGGCTCAGCGGCAGCGGCAAGGCCGCCGGGCGCACTTTCAGCGTGCGGCTGGTCGGCGTGCCCAGTTTCCGTGCCCTCAACGACACCCTGGCCTCGCTGCGGGCCACGGCCGGGGTGAGTGCGGCCCTGAACCGCCACTTCGACGCGGCGGGTGCCCAGGTGGAAGTCGAGTACAGCGGCTCCCCTGAGGACCTCGCTGGCCTGCTCGAGGACCTCGGCCTGTCTGTCACCGGCCTCAGCGCGGGCGAGATCACCGTCTCGTACCGCTAATACGGATTCCGATTGAACAATTCTAAAAACTGTTCAATCCGGGCACAGCGAGCAGGAAATCGCATAAACCCTCACCCCAAGGAGAACCCATGCAGAAGGTGCTGATCACCGCCGCCCTGTGCGCCGGGCTCGCGCAGGCGCAGGCCGCCGACACGCCCGTCACCCCCCAGCAGTTCGTGAACACCGAGGGCGTGCAAGCTGCCTACACCGTGCGGGGCGACCAGCTCAGTCCGGTGGACGCCCTCGCGCTGATGCGGCAATGCACCCTGTCCGGCGCCTCGCCCGTGGACACCAACCGTGACGGTCGCAACGACACCCTGCGCGTCTACGGTTTCGGCATCGTGCCCGCGCAGGTGTATCAGGCGCGGGGAGTGACCGCGCTCGCTCCCGCCATGCAAAAGGCGGAGCTGCGGGCCAATGGCGCCGCCGCCGAGTTCTTCGGGGGCCTGCGGACGGCGGTCGCGCGGGGCCTGGACACCCAGGACACCACCGCCAGCGTCGTGGACGGCGGCGACCTGAAGCTCTCCAATCTCGCCGTGGAAACGGTGCGCGAGAGCATCCGTACGGGCGCCCAGGCCGTGCTGCGCGGCGGCCGGGTGACCGGGCACCGTCTCGTCAGCCTGGGGACCCAGGGGCTATGTGTGGTGGCCCGTTACGAACTGCCGCTCGATCAGCGCTCCGCTGCCGCCGCCTCGCCTGCCCCACGCGGTGCCCTGCCGGGTGGTCCGGCCCCGGTCGGTTCGGGCTTCCTCCTGCCCCCGCCCGGCACCAGCGGCGACTTCTGACCGTTTCTGTCCCTCGCCCTCTCAACTTCAAGGAGCCTCTCATGACCCACCTGCGCCTGCTCGCCCTGACCCTCGCCCTCGCCGCGCCCGCCGCCGCTCAGACCACGGCCACCCCGGCGGCTCCGGCCACGCCCGCGCCGGTCACTGCCGCCCCCGCCCTGCCGCAGGGTCAGGTCAACATCGCCGTGGGAACCTTCCGCTGCAAGGCGGCCAGGTGCTCGTCTGATCTGGGCGACGGCATCTCCGACGCCCTGACGACCGCGCTGCTGAACACCGGCAAGTTCGCCGTCTACGAGCGCGAGAACACCGGGCAGCTCACCGAGGAAGCGTTCCTGAGCGGCGGCGCGGCCTTCGAGGGCACCGATCTCCTGATTTTCGGCTCGATTACCCAGTACGAGCCCGAAGCGTCCTCGGGCGGGATCAGCTTCATGGGCCTGTCCCTGGGGCAGAAGAAGAGCACCGTCGCCATGGACCTGCGAATTGTGGACGTAAAGACCCGGCGCATCATCGGCGGTACCCAGGTCAAGGGCGAGGCGCAGGGCAGCAGCTTCAACCTGAGTGGCATCCTGCCCATGAACCTTGGTGGCAAATCCAGCCCGCAGATCGAGGCGGCCATCAGCGCGATGCTGAACGACGCCGTGCAGCAGCTGCTGCTCAAGGTGCCCGCAGGCTACTACCGCAACTGAGCGAGGGGCCTGGTCAGGCTGGGGAGTTGGGGACGCTGCGGTCCCATGTCCCCGGCCTGACCCTTTTCTTGACCTTTTTCCGGCCCATCTGCCCCGCCGGGCTAGACTGCCCCGCATGATCCGCCTCGCCGTGCTCTCGGACCTGCACGCCAACCTGGAGGCGACGCTGGCCGTGCACGCCGACGTGCAGCGACGTGGCCTGAACGAACTCTGGGTGCTGGGCGACCTCGTGGGCAAGGGGCCGCGCCCCCGCGAGGTCGTGGAATGGACGCAGGCCCACGCCACCCGCGTCATCCAGGGCAACTGGGACGCCCGCGTCGCCGGGGCCACCAACCGGCCCCAGGACCTCTGGCCGCGCTCCCGCCTGACGCCGGAGCAGCTCGCCTACCTCGCCGGGCTGCCCTACGGCATCGAGGAACAGTTCGGGGGGGCGTGGTGGCGCTTTGTCCACGCCTCCAGCAAGGGCCTGTTCCACCGCCTGTATCCGCACTCCAGCCTCGCCGAGCAGCTCGACGCCTACCTGCCCAACCCGCAGTTCGCCCTGCGCCAGCACGCCGACGCGCTGGTCTACGCCGATGTCCACGAGACGCTGATGCTGGACGTGGAGGGCCGCCCGCTGATCAACACGGGCTCGGTGGGCAATCCGCTCGACAGCACGCTGCCCAGTTACCTGATTCTGGAGTTCGACCCCAACGGTCCTGCCCACAGCGCCACCTTCGTGCGCCTGACCTACAACCGCGACGCGGAAATCGCGGCGGCCGAGGCCAGTGGTATGCCCTTTACCCGCGAGTACATCGCGGAGCTGCTGACCGGGGCGTACCAGAAACGGCGGGCGCGAACGGGGGAGTAGGGCGAGGAAGCAAGGGGCACCCTGGCAGGTGGACCGTGGAAAGAGCAGACCCCGCACGCGGCGGGGTGTGTGCGGTTCTCTCTGGTCTGCGTTCCGCGCTTTACGCTCCCAGCTCCCCCCGTTCCCGCATCGCTTCGCGCAGCTTGGTCGGCTCCAGCAGGCTCGCGCCCGCCCCGTAGCGGCGCTTCACGGCGCTCTGCACCAGCCACAGCGCCAGGGCCACCCCCGCGAGGCTGATGACCAGTCCCGGCACCCGCATGATCGCGTTGACCTCGGCGACCTGCGCGTTGAAGGCGTCCGAGCCGAACCCGGCGGTCACGCGGGCATAGTTGACCACGCTGTTGACCACCCCGCCGATCAGGTCCACCACCGCAAAGGCCACCGTCGCCCCGACCAGTCCCCGGTGCACCAGGGGGTCGCGCATCGCCTGCTGGCTCGCGGCCCGTTCCTCCGGCTTCTCGCCCAGGCTCGCGGCGTCCAGAAACACCCGGAAGAGGGGCACCCGCGTGCCCGCGCTGATCAGGAAAAAGAGGCCGACGAGGTACGACCGCGCACTGTCTTTGATCGCGTACCAGAAGCCGTCCACGTACCAGAACGCCAGCGCCCCCGAGAAGATCGCCCCCGCCCCGCCGATCAGCGCCACCGGGCTGACATTGCGGTTCACGAACAGGTCGACGAGGACATACACGACCGGAATCAGCGCCGCGATCACGTAGGCCTTGATGTTCCCCGCTGTGCCCCCGCCCAGCAGTTCTGCCACGCTGATGCCAGTGGTCAGGATGTTCGGACTCAGGATCAGGATGGGAATGACGAGCGTGAAGACGAGGTCCCAGACAGTCTTGGGAACCCCGGTGCGCGGACGGGCGGCGGGGGAGGGCGCGGTCATGGTCGCTATTGTCTCACCCGCACATGTGGCGTGTGGCCTGCCGCACGTGGGAGGCAGGAGCGCAGGCTGAGACTCGGGCCCCTTCAGAGCATGGGGCAGAATGACGGCCCCCGGGGCACAGCACCCCAGGCTGCCCCATACTCCTGTCCCATTCCCTCGCTTCGCTCGGCCAACGAATGCGGAACGGCACCGCATTCTTATGGCAAATGCGCTAGTGGTCGTGCCCGTGCCCCGTCTGCCCCCGCTTGCCGCTGACCTCCTCACGCACCTCCGCGACCAGCAGGGTGCAGGCTTCCGCGCAGGGAATCGCGCCGGGAACGCCGCTGAAGACTGTGCTGCCCAGGCGCTCGCCCGCCCACAGCCGGGTCTTGAGGCACCTGCTGCACACGTCCCTCGCCACCTCTTCCACCTGCTCGGGGGTGGCGCGGATGACCTTGGTGTAGATGCCGGTCTGGCGGCGGGCGGTGGTGGGCCACGGGGTCGCCCGCAGGTTGTGGGTGTGGTGGGCGTAGCTCTCCTCGACCACGGCGGGGTAGAGGTTGTGCACCGCGCGGGGCAACTCGGCTTCCGTCAGGATGGCCCGCCAGCCGCGCGGCAGATTGCGCAGGGTGTGGACCGGGCGGTGGTGCCCGCCCTCGTCGCGGCGGGTGTGGTCGCGCAGGCCCTCGACCGTCACCAGCGTCTGGAGGTCGGCGGCATGACGGCCCTCGTCCAGCGCGTGCCTCAGCTCGAACATGCCCGCCTGCGGGGTGATCAGCGCCTCCCCGATACGGGTGCCCCGGCGGGCCAGCGCGAGAAAGGCTTCCCACGCCTGAGCGTGCGTCCGGTCCTCGTCGCCGCCCGCGCCTGACGCTCCCCGCGCCTCCTGCGCGAGCTGCAGCACGACCTCCGCCACGTCGGGGTGGGTGCCCACGGGCGCGGCGTAGTAGACAGTCTGCGGGGCGTTCGGCGTGTCGGCGAACTCGGTCACCTGCCCGGTCAGGCCCATGTCCTCGGGAATCGTCTCCAGCGTGTGCCACCCCTCCGAGGCGAAAAAGGGCACGACCACCACGCGGGAGGCCTTCACAGCTTCCGGCCAGGTGCCCACCCTGGGGTCCTCGTCCAGAAAGAGGGCGTGGACCTCCGCGAAGTGGCCGGACTCACGCAGGCGCCCCGCATTCTCGTAGACCACCCGGTTGGAGTTCTGGTTGCGGGTGGTGCCGTGCCCCAGCACGATCAGGGCGGTGTCCTCGGGGTTCAGGTCGGGCAGCGCCTCGCGGGCGCGGGCCAGGATCACGTCCGACATGGCCGGGTGAACCCCATAGGGCAGCGTGTAGCGCACGGTCTTGCCGCCCAGGACGCGGCCCACGCCCTCCGGCGGCACCGGGCCCTGGTGGCCCAGCCCCAGCTCGCGCGGAATCACCGTCTCGGTAAAGTAACCCTCCGAGATGAACATGGGAATCACGGTCACGTCGGTGCTGCGAACCGTTCTCAGCACCTGCCGCAGCGAGGGTTCTTCCTTCCAGTACCCCTCCACCACCTCGTCGTACAGGCCGCGTTCCCGCAGCAATTCCGCGTAACGGTAGACGGCTCCGGCGGACTCGCCGTTGAGGTGCGAACCATGGCCGATCAGGACGAGCGAACGCATACGGCGGGCACTCTAGCAGCGCTCCCGCCGCGCGATTGTCCCCACGGCTCAGGTCTGGCCTCGCCCCGGCCCGCAACGTGACCCCGGCATGAATCTTTCCAGCAGCCCCCCTCACGCACGCCCGGCTCCGGCTGCTTAGGGTGGGGAGGCAGCCCAGATCCTTTTCCCCCCCCATTCCCAGGAGGTAATCCCATGTTCTTCCAGCAACGTGACCGCCACGAGCAGATGGCCCGCCTTGACCCCCGCGACACCAACATGGACGGCGTGGTCAGCCCGCAGGAAGCGGCGGCGTACATCCAGGACTACATGCGGGACGCCTCCCCGCAGGAGCGCGACCAGATCATGCGCGAGTACTTCTCGCAGATGAGCCCGCAGGATCGTCAGCAGATGGGCGACGCGATGGTCCAGAGCCCCTACAGCCCGGTGCAGAACGTGCGCTACGACGACCCGGGCGACCTCGCGGACGCCTACACCCGCACCGCGCAGGCCCCCGCGCAGGACGGCCGCAGCCCGCTGGAAGCCGCCTTCGGGCAGGGCGGCGCCCTGGGCAACCCCATGGTCAAGGCGGGCCTCGTCGGCCTCGCGGCGATGATCGGCTCCAAGATGCTGCGCCGCTGAGGGAGTCATGTTCCCCCGCGCCTCTGGCCCCAGTGCCGGGGGCGTTTTGACGTTGGGCTCCTGAGTGCGGACGGTTCCTGAGTGCGGACGCCTCCTGGGTGCGGGGCAGTTCATGAAGGCCGCCGGGAGGCCAGCACACCGCCCGCGCCCGCTACAATCGCCCGCGACATGCCCCTCTCGTACCTCACGCGCATCGCGCAGACGCCCGCGCCCACCTTCGACGAGGGGGAGCGGGGGGCGCTGATAGCGGCGCTGTGGCAGGAGCTGGGCTACCGCACCGAGCGCGACGAGGTGGGCAACGTCCTGACCCGCCTGACCCCGCCGGGCACCGAGGGCAGGCCCGCGCTGCTGCTCGCCGCGCACCTCGACACCGTCTTTTCCCGCGCCACCGACGTGACGGTCCGCGAGGAAGGCGGCAAGCTGATCGGCCCCGGCGTGGGCGACAACAGCGCGAGTCTCGCGGTGCTGACCGCGCTGCTGCGCGACCTGCGCGGGGGGGCCGGGGAGGGGCTGCGACGCCCGCTGTGGGTCGCCGCCAACGTCGCGGAGGAGGGTTTGGGCGACCTGCGGGGGGCCAAGCACCTGCTCGGGGCGCACCGCGAGCGGCTGGGGGCCTTTGTCGCCGTGGACGGCTACCTGGGGGTCGCGGTCACCCGTGCGGTGGGGGTGCGGCGCTACCGCGCGACCTTCGTGGGGCCGGGGGGCCACTCCTGGGGAGATCAAGCGCCGAGTGCGCTGCACGCGCTGGGCATGGCGGTTCACGACCTCTACGCCCTGCACCGCCCGGTGTCGCCGCGCACCACCCTGAATGTGGGACTGGCCTCGGGGGGCACCAGCGTGAATTCCATCGCTGGAAGCGCCGAAGTGCTGCTCGACCTGCGCTCGCTGGACCCGGAGCTGCTGGCCGACCTCGACCGCCGGGCGCAGGGGGTGCTGCACGCGGCGGCCCGTGCGGTGGGGGTAAACCTGCGGCTGGAACGGGTGGGCGACCGCCCCGGCGGCGAGCTGGGGTCCGGGCCGCTGCTTGACCTCGCCCGTGAGGCCGCCCGCGAGGGCCGCACCGAGTTGCGGCTGGCGTCGAGCAGCACCGACGCCAATGCCGCTGCCCCCCACGGCCTGCCCGCCATCGCCCTCGGCGTTTACCGGGGCGGCAACGCCCACCGCGAGGACGAGTGGGTGCAGGCCAGCAGCCTGGGGCCGGGGCTGCGCTTCCTGTCGCGGGTGGTCTCGCTGTACCAGCGGCGCCCGGTGGCCTGAGGCGGTCCCGCCCCGGGCCGCTTTTTTTGTGACCTGCACGGCATTCCCGCCCCACCAACTTCCCATCTGCTCGGGGCAGAATGGGGGGACCCATGAACGCCAACCTGCGCCGCGCCCCGGCTTCCGGCCTCACGGCCCTCCGTGCCCTCACCCTGATGGTGGCGGCCTCGTTTGCCGCTCCCGCGCTCGCGCAGGCCGCGCCGGTCTCGCCCGCGCAGGACGCCTTCGACCGGGTCAACCGCCTGATTCTGGAGGAGTACGGCGGCCTGTCCACCGTGGACCGCGCGGCGCTGGGCCGCGAGTACCAGGCCCGGCTCGACGCGGTGTGTGCGCCGACGCCCCTGAACTGCCCGGTCGCCAAGGCCTACCCGGTGATCGAGGCGCAGCTCACGGCGCTGGGCGACGAGCACAGTTTCTTCCAGACGCCGGAGGACTTTCAGGACTTCCTGGCGAGCGCGACCGGCGGCAACCGCTTGCAGTTCGGCGTCAAGCTCACCCGGCTCGACGGCGAGAACCGGGTGGTGCTGGAGGTCGTGCCCCAGAGCGCGGCCGAGGAAGCGGGCCTGAGGCGCGGCGACCTGCTGCGGACGCTCGACGGCAGGCCCTACACCTACGCGGCGCTTCAGCAGGCCCGGCGCGACGGCCGCGCGATCCGGCTGGAGGTGGAGCGGGCCGGGCAGCCCCTCACGCTGACCCTTCAGTCGCGCGAGAGCAGCACCCGCGACCTGCCCCGACTGAGCTTCGCGGGGGCGGCGAACAACGTGGCGGTGCTGCGGATTCCCACCTTCCTGTCGGGCGGCGGCATCGCGCAGCGGGTGCACGACCTCGTGCGCGATGCCCGCGAGGGCGGGGCGACGGGCCTGATCGTGGACCTGCGCGGCAATCCGGGCGGCAGCCTCGCGGAGTGCGACAGCGCCGTGAGCGCCTTCGTGCCGTCCTTTGCGCGGGTGGCGCGGGGGGCGCAGGGCGAGAGCCGCACGGTGGTCAGCCGGGGTCTCCGCCTGGAAAACGGCCGGAACGTGGGCGGGGTCCGCACCCCGCAACTGTGGACCGGGCCGCTCGCGGTGCTGGTGGACCGGGGCAGCGCCTCGTGCAGCGAGTTCTTCGCCTTCGAGATCCAGCACGCCGGACGCGGCCCGGTGATCGGCGAGACGACGGCGGGCGTGGGCAACACCGCCACCCGCGTCTTTCCGGTGGGCGAGGACGCCGCCCTGCAACTCACCATCCTGAACTACGCCAAGCCCGGTGGGGACGCCTACCCTGACCGCGTGAAGCCTGACCAGCCCCGCGAGCAGAGCGAGGAGGACGTGCGCCTGCTCACGCGCGGCCAGGACACCCTGCTCGCCGCCGGGGTGCAGGCCCTGGTGACGGCCCCGCCGCTGACGCTCGACCCCCAGACCGCCCGCTGACTTGTCTTCCGTGGCCCTCCCGGACGCTTCACAGCCGCCGGGAAGGCTTTCCCGTGGCCCAGCCCAGGAGCAGGCCGAGCAGCGCCGGGAGGGTGAACAGCAGCAGGAAGCCCAGCGTGTCGCTGTCTCCGATCAGGTTGCCCAGCGGTCGGCCCAGCGCCACGTTCAGCGGGCTGCCCAGCCACGCCAGAGCGGTCCATACCCCGCCTTCCAGTCCCCGCGCCTCCACCGCGTTTTCCAGCCAGCGCACCCCCAGCAGCCCCAGGGTCTGGAGTGCGAGGGCAGGCAGCAGCACCAGCACCGCGCCGGGTCCCCGCACCGCCCGCCCCGCCAGGAACCCCAGCAGCAGCGGCCCCAGGACCGGCAGCCAGCCCACCAGCAGGGCGACGAGCAGCAGCATCCCCACGTGGATCCAGAGCATGGCCCCAGTGTAGTCCAGCCGCCCTGATCCCCGCCCGGACGCTGGCCCCCTTGCCGTGAAGAGGGCGCGCCCCCCCCGCGCTTAGCCTGCGGCCTGCTCGGTCTGCTCGCGGGTGGGCACCTCGCGCAGCGCCCAGCGCAGGCCCAGGGCGGTCAGGACCCCCACGCCCATCAGCGAGAGCCAGGGCAGCAGCGGCAGCCCGATCCGGGCGCTGAAGTCGATCAGCCCCCCGCCCACCACGTTGCCCACCGCGCCCCCCAGTCCCAGACTGATCGCCGAGAAGCCGAAGTAGCTGCCCGTCAGCCCGGCGGGGGCCAGCCGCGCGGTCAGGGTCTGCTGGGTGGGGTAGACCACCATCGTTCCCAGGCTGTAGAGGGCGACGCAGGCCAGCAGTTGCCCAAAGGTCACCGCGAAGCCCATCAGGCCCAGGCTGGTCGCCACCGCGAGCACCGCCGCGACGAGCGCCACCCGCGTCCGGACGCGCCGCTCCACGAACCTGAGCAGCGGGTATTGCAGCACCACCGCCAGCCCCGCCGAGAGGCCGTACAGCGGTCCGGTCGCCCCCGGCCCCGCGAGCGAGACCGCCTTGAGCGTGACCGCCACGTTGAGCTGTGTGCTGAGCAGGAAATACCCCACCAGCACCAGCGTGAAGCGGCGGAAGCGGCGGTCCCGCGCAGCGGTCCTCAGGCCCGCGAGTCCCCCGGCCACAGCCCCCTCGGGCTTGACGTGGGGCAGGGTGACGGCGAGCACGGCGGCGGCGACCAGGTACACGCTCCCCGCCGCGAACGCCGCCGTGCGGAAGCCCAGCCCCAGCAGTGCCGCGCCGATCAGCGGCCCGGTCACCATGCCCAGGTTGCCCGAGATGCTGGTCAGGCTGAACATCCGGGTGCGGTGCTCGGGCCGGGTGACGGCGGTGATCGCCGCGTTCTTGGGCGCGTCGAACAGCCCGCCTCCCAGCCCCGCCAGCACCGAGGCCGCCAGCAGCACCGGCAGCGTCTCCGCGAAGCCCATCCACGCAAAGCCCAGCGTGCGAATCAGGCACCCCGCCAGGATCAGCGGCTTGGGGCCGATCCGGTCCGCCCACGCCCCCCCGAACACCGTCAGCCCCTGCTGGGTCAGTTGCCGCAGCCCCAGCACCAGTCCCACGCTCGCCGCCGCCCACCCCAGCTCCTCCACGAAATGCACCGTGACGAGCGGAATCACCGCGAAAAAGCCGCCCCACATCAGGAAATTGGCGGCGATCAACCCGAGCTGCGCCCCCGAGGGCCGGAAGGGGAGGGCGGGGGCGGGCACGGTCACGCGGGCGAGTGTACGCCCGGGCGGATGGGGGCGCCCCGCTGCGCCCTACCCTGTCCCCATGCCCCCCCAGCTTCAGCCCCTCGGCCCTGGCGTCCTCTCCCTGCCCGGCGCGGTGAACAGCGTGGTCGTGGAGGGGGAGGGGGGCCGCGCCCTGCTGGTGGACACCGGTCTGGACGGCGCCCACACCCGGAGGCTGCTGCGGGCGCTGGAGGGGGCCGGGCTGACCCCGGCCGCGATCCTGAACACCCACAGCCACGCCGACCACCACGGGGGCAACGCCTTCGTCCTGAGCCGCTTTCCGGAATTGCCGGTGTACGCCCCGCCGCTGGAGGCCGCGATCATCCGCCACCCGGTGCTGGAGCCTCTGTCCCTGTGGGGGGCCGCGCCGCCCGCCGAGCTGCGAACCAAGTTCCTGCTGGCTCCCGCGAGCCCCGCGCAGGAGATCGGCCCCGGCGTGCAGTTCCCTGGCGGGGTGGAGGTGGAGTTGCTCCCCGTCCCCGGCCACGCCGCCGGGATGTACGCGGTGCGGGTGGGGGCGGTACTGTACGCCGCCGACGCCCTGTTCGGGCCGGAGGCGCTGGGCAAACATCCATTGACCTTCTGCGCGGACTCGGCGGGGCAGAAGGCGTCGGCGGCGGCGCTGGGTGAACTGGAGGGCGTGCGCGTGGTCCTGCCCGGCCACGGCGACCCCATCCCCGACCTCGCCGGGCTGGTGTCGGCCAACCTCGCCGCCTATGCCCGCACGACGGACGCGGTAGCGGCGGCGCTGGCGCAGGGTCCGGCCACGGTGGACGAGCTGCTGGCGCGGGTGGGCGCTGGGCTGGGCGTAACAGTGACAACCCCCGGCGCGTGGGTCCTCAACCGGGCCGTCGTCAGCGCCCACCTCACCGAACTGCTGGGCCTGGGAACCGCCGCGCTGGACCTGGCGGGCGGCGTGCTGCGAGCGCGGCAAGCGTGAAGAAAGCCCGTATGGGTGCCTCCCGGCCGGGAGCGTAGCGTGGCCGCATGACCAGAAAGAGTGCCGGAACCAAGGCCGCCGCGGGCAGCAAGGGCGCAAGCCGCAGCAAGGGCACCGACGCCGGGGCCATGCCGCAGGGCGAGGCCAAGGCCGACGCCGCCCACCTGAACACGCCGCACAACCAGCTCGTGGACCACGGCTACCTCTCCGAGGAGGAGTTCGGCACTGTCAGCGAGACCCTGCAGCGCAACCTCGCCACCACCATCAGCCTGTACCTCAAGTTCAAGAAGTACCACTGGGACATCCGGGGCCGTTTCTTCCGTGACCTGCACCTCGCCTACGACGAGTTCATCGAGGAGATCTTTCCCGGCATCGACGAGCAGGCCGAGCGGCTCGTCGCGCTGGGGGGCAGCCCCATCGCCGCGCCCGAGGACATCGCCCGCTTCAGCATCGTGCGGGTGCCGCAGGAGACGGTGCGCGACGCCCGCACCCAGGTGGCCGACCTCGTGGGCGACCTGACCCGCGTGGCCCGGGGCTACCGCGACGACTCGCAGACGGTGGACGAGGCCAACGACCCCGCCACCGCCGACCTGTACAACGGGTACGCCGCCACCACCGACAAGATCCGCTGGATGCTTCAGGCGATGATGGACGACGACCGGATGAACTGACGGCTGAGTGACGGCTGAGCCGCCGGAAGCCGCAGGAGACCACCGGGCCGCCCCGGTGGTTTTCTCCAGACCGAGAGAGGAGCCCCCATGCCCCGCCCCAAGTTCGACTACTCGCTGAACTACGCTGAACTCGATCTGCGGGCCCACCCCGAGCTGTACCGGGTCGGAATCGGCGAGCAGGGCGTGCTGCTGGTGCAGCCGTACAAGTCCGAACTGCTTCCGCACTGGCGCTTCGCCACTCCTGAGGCCGCCCGCCAGAGCAGCGAGACCATCCACGCGATGTTCCTGGAGTACCTGCGGGCCGGGGACTTCGTGGGGGCGGACATGGCCCGCAAGTTCCTGCAGATGGGCTTTACCCGCTCGCGCCGCTACGCCAACCACCGGGGCGGCAAGAAGTACGACGGCCCCGTCCCCGAGGACAGGAAGGGCCAGTCCGGGGCCCACGGCCGCGCCGAGTTGCCCCGCCAGCCCGAGGACCCCGTCAAGGCCGAGTCCGCCCGCATCTTCAAGGCGAAGTGGGACGAGGCCGAGGCGAACGAGGAGTATGCCCGCCTGAAGCGCGAGCACCGGGAGCGGTACGGTTGACGAATACCGCATACCGCGCTAGATTGGTTCCATCACCGCCCGAAGAGGCGGCTTTTTTATTGCCCTGTCTTTATTGCTCTGTCCCGGCCTCCAGCGCCGCGAGGTCGGCGGGCGTGTTCACGTTGTGGAGGGCCTGCGGGCTGACCCGCGTGGCAGCCTCATGGGGAAGGGTTACCGCGTCCCGCGCGGCGAGGCGCAAGCGGCGTTCGCCCCCGTCCAGCAGGGCGGTGACGTGGAGCAAGAGGTCCGTGTGATACAGCGCCCCCAGCGGTTGCGCTCGCCCCGCCGCGTCCAGGGTGAGGACCGACCGGGCCTCCGGCGTCCGCGCCCCGGCCAGCAGCGCCCAGTAGGCTGGGGTCAGGCGGGGCAGGTCCACCCCCGCGAAGGCGACCCAGCCCGGACCCATGTGCCGCTCAGCCGCGAGGAGGGCGGCCTCCAGCGCCGCCAGCGGTCCATCGCCGGGGCGGGTATCGGGAACCGGGCGCCAGCCGGGGAGGGCGTACCGTCCGGGTGGCGCGACCAGCAGGCGCAGCGGGCGGTCCTCCAGACTCGCGGCGACGTGCTCCAGCAGGGTTCGCCCCTCCAGCCGGGCGAGCGCCTTGTCCGTCCCAAACCGGCTGGAGCGGCCCCCGGCGGTGAGCGCCCCGACGAGGTCCAGCCTCCGGGTCGTTCCTGGGGTCATCCCTCCAGCCGCCGCATCGCCCAGGCCACGAAACGGGGCAGCGGGCGGCCGTAGGGCGGGTACAGGAAGCGCACGCCGCTGCCCCGGCCCTCGTGCAGCACGGCCCGCTCGTGGCTGAAGGTCCGGAAGCCGTACTCGCCGTGATACCGCCCCATCCCGCTGGGCCCGACCCCCCCGAAGGGCAGGTGCGGGTTGCTGAGGTGGACCACCGTGCCGTTAACGACCAGGCCGCCGCTCGTCGTCTCGCGGCGAACCCGCTCCACCGCCGCCCCGTCCCCCGCGAAGGTGTACAGGGCAAGTGGGGGGTCCAGCCGCCGCACCAGCGCGAGCGCCTCACCGAAGTCGCGGTAGGTCAGGACCGGCAGGACCGGGCCGAACAGTTCCTCCGCCATCAGGGGCATGTCCGGAGTCACCCCCGTGACCACCGTGGGCGAGATGAAGCGCGAGGCGGGATCGAACTCGCCGCCCAGCTCCACCCGCGCCCCCATCGCCACGCTGTCCCGTGTCAGGCGCGAGAGCCGCTCCACGCTGCGGCCGTCCACCATCCGCCCGTAGTCGGTGCCCATTCGCAGCCGCTCGGCCTCCCCGAAGCGGTGGGGGATGACCTCGCGCAGCCGGGCCAGCAGGCTGGTTTGCAGCACCTCCGGCACCAGCACGTAGTCGGGGGCCACGCAGGTCTGCCCGGCGTTCAGGTATTTGCCCCAGGCCAGCCGCTCGGCGGTGAGGTCCAGGTCGGCGCTCTCGTGGACGATGGCGGGGCTCTTGCCGCCCAGTTCCAGCGTCACGCCCGTCAGGTTGGGCGCGGCGGCGGCGAGCACCTTTTTCCCGATGGCCCCGCTTCCGGTAAAGAAGATGTGATCGAAGGGCAGCTCGGTCAGCGCCCCCGCGACCCCGGCATCCCCCTCCACGACCGCGACCAGCCGGGGCTCGAAGACCTCCTCCAGCAGCCTCCGCAGGGCGCGGGCGGTGGCGGGGGCCTTCTCGCTGGGCTTGAGGATCACCGTGTTGCCCGCCGCGAGGCTGGCGATCAAGGGGACCAGCGCGAGGTTGACCGGGTAGTTCCACGCGCTCAGGACCAGGGTGACGCCGCGCGGCTGAAAGTCCACCTCGCTGCGGGTGCCCAGCAGGGTGCCCGGCGTGCGGACCCGGCGGGGGGCCATCCAGCGCGGGAGGTGGCGCACGGCGTGGTTCAGCTCCTCCATCGTGGCGTGCAGTTCGGTGATCTCCGACTCGGCGCGGCTCTTGCCCAGGTCCAGCGCGAGCGCGTCGGCCAGGGCAGTCCGGTGGCGCTGGATGGCCGCTCCCAGCCGCCGCAGCAGGGCCTGCCGCTCGGCGGCGCTGGCCTGCCCGGCCCGCCAGCGGTGCCTGCGCTGCGCGTCGAACAGGGCCTGAAGGTCGGCGGACGTGGGCTGCGGCATGGGACCCCTCCCGGAGTGCGAGAAGCAGAGCGAGACGACGAACCTGGACCGGGTCCAGGGTAAAGCATCCGGCGGGGCGGGTGATGCCGGGTTGCCCCGCCCTTCACCGCCGCCTCAGAGTGCAGTGTGGGCGACACTCTGGCCCGTGCAAGCGGCCCCACAGTGGGGCCTGCCCGCCCCAATTCGCCCTGTCGTTCGGAGGTTTCCCATGAAGACGCGCTTCCTGCTGGCCCTGTCCCTGCCGTTCGCCCTCGCCTCCTGCACCATGATGCTGCCGGGCAGTCCCTACGCGCTGGGCAAGCAGCCTGCCGCCGATGCCGCCGGGGTCAATCCCAGCGGGACCGTCCGGGCCACGGTCTCGGGCACCACAGTGATGACCGAGGCGCGGGTGATGGGCCTCGCGCCCAACCAGAACTACGTCGCGCACTACCACCTGCAGGGCACGGCGAGCACGGCCCCCTGCGCCAGCAACGGCGCTCCCATCCTGAGCACCGCGATGGTCGGCCGGAGCGACGCGAGCGGCATGCTGACGCTCTCGAGGAGCGTGCCCCGCGCCGACGTGATGAACGCGACCTATTACAACGTCCACACGGCCGCCGACGCTGCGGGCACCCCGGCCGACGCGGGCGTGGCCTGCACCGCCGTGCGTATGACGGGGATGTAAAGCCCCCCTTTCCCCGCGCACCCTGCCCCCCGGTCTGCCGCGTCCAGGGGGCAGGGTGCGTTCCTGCGTTACCCTGCCGGGCGATGAGTGTCCGCATTCTGGCTGGCAGCGCCAAGGGCCGCGCCCTGAAGGTGCCCGCGAGTGCCCGGCCCAGCGGGGCGCGGGTCCGCAAGAGCCTCTTTGACCTGCTCGCCACCCGCGCCCCGGCTGGCACCTTCCTCGACCTGCACGGCGGCAGCGGCGCGGTGGGGCTGGAGGCCGCCAGCCGGGGCTACGCGGCCACCCTGATCGAGCGGGACGCGGCGGCGGTGCGGGCGATCGAGGGCAACGCGCGGCTGCTGGGCCTGCCCGTGCGGGTGGTGCGGGGCGACGCCTCGGCGCTGCTGGGGCGAGTGGGCGAGTTCGACGTGGTGTTCAGCGACCCGCCCTACGCGCAGGACATCCCGGCGCTGACCCGCCGCCTGCTCGCCTCGGGCGTGGTGGCCTCGGGCGGCCTGCTGGTGTGCCAGCACCCGGTGCAGGTGCGCCTGGGGGACGCGCCCGGCTGGGAGCGCGAGGAACGGGTCTACGGGAGCAACGTCCTGACCCTCTACCTGCGGGACGGGGAGAGCCGGGAGCCGGATAAGATCGGGACCACATGAACGCGGTCTTTCCCGGCTCCTTCGACCCCATCACCAGCGGCCACATGGACGTGCTGACGCGGGCCTCGCGCATCTTTGATCACGTGACCGTCACCGTGATGCACAACGCCCGCAAGCAGGGCAAGCACCTGTTCACGCTCGACGAACGGCTGGCGATCCTGCACGAGGCGACCGCGCACTTCGGCAACGTCAGCGTGGACACCTTCGGCGGCCTGCTGGTGGACTATATGGCCCAGCAGCAGCAGGGGCTGATCCTGCGCGGGCTGCGGGCGGTTTCCGACTACGAGTACGAACTCCAGATCGCGCACCTCAACCGCCAGATCGGGGAGGTCGAGACGGTGTTCATCATGGCGGCCACCCGCTGGAGCTTCGTCAGCTCCACGATGGTCCGCGAGATCGCCAGCTACGGCGGCGACATCTCCGAGATGGTGCCCCGCGCCTCGGCCTCGGCCCTGAGGCGCAAGTTCGCGGACGTGTACGCGGCGCGGGAAGCCGGGCAAGCGGCGGAGGTGGAATAGCACAACCCCCACGGCCCTGACGGGTGCGTGGGGGAGAGGCGGGCGCATTTTGGCTCAGGCGGTCGTCACACCCTGCGCCGCCGCCCGCAGCGCCTCCACCTTCCCGGTCTGCTCCCAGGGGAACTCGGGGCGCCCGAAGTGACCATAGGCGGCCGCCCGCGCGTAGATGGGCCGCAGCAGGTCCAGCTCGGCGATGATCGCCTGCGGACGGGCGTCGAAGTGCTCGCGGACGAGTTCGGCCAGCCGCTCGTCGCCCAGGGTACCCGTGCCGTACGTGTCCACCCGCAGCGAGACCGGACCCGCCCGCCCGATCGCGTAGGCGACCTCCACCAGTGCCCGCCGGGCCAGCCCCGCCGCGACGAGGTTCTTGGCGATAAAGCGGGCGTAGTACGCCGCCGAGCGGTCCACCTTGGTGGGGTCCTTGCCCGAGAAGGCCCCGCCCCCGTGCGGCACCGCGCCCCCGTAGGTGTCCACGATAATCTTGCGCCCGGTCAGGCCGGTGTCGCCGTGCGGCCCGCCGATCACGAAGCGGCCGCTGGGGTTGATGAAGTACTTGGTGTCGGGGGTCAGCAACTCCGCCGGGATGACGGCCCGCACCACCTGCTCCAGCAGGTCCGCCCGGATCTGCTCCTGGGTCACGTCCTCGCTGTGCTGGGTGCTGATCACCACCGTATCCACGAAGGTTTCCCGCGCCTCATGCGGCTCGCCGTCGCGGACCACCGTGACCTGCGCCTTGGCGTCGGGGCGCAGGTAGGGCAGGGTCCCGTTCTTGCGCAACTCGGCCAGCCTGCGCGTCAGCCCGTGCGCCAGCGAGATGGGCAGCGGCATCAGCTCGGGCGTCTCGTCGGTCGCGTAGCCGAACATCAGGCCCTGGTCGCCCGCGCCGATGCGCGAGTATTCGTTCTCCGGGCGGGCGCGTTCCTCCTCCGTCATCGCCCGCCACTCCTCAGACTCGTTGACCCCCCCGGCGATCTCGGGCGACTGCTCGTGCAGGGCCACCAGCACGGCGCTGTACTCGGCGTCGAAGCCGTAGTTGGCGCGGGTGTAGCCCACCTTCATCACGGCGTCGCGCACCGTTTTCTGCACGTCCACCCGCGCACTCTGCGCGGTGACCTCGCCCGCCACGACCGCCATGCCGGTGGTCAGCAGTGTCTCCACCGCGACCCGGCTGCCCGGCTCCTGGCGCAGAAACTCGTCCAGGATGGAGTCTGAGATAAAGTCCGCGAGCTTGTCCGGGTGACCTTCCGAGACCGATTCCGACGTGTAGTACTTCCGCATGCATACTCCTTCGTGCGGGGGGGCGTCTCACAGAACCGCCTGGAGAGGGATGTCGCTGCGGTCCCCGCACGGTGGCCGCCCTCCGGCGCGGGAGGAGGCGGCACCGGGGCAGCCTACTCCAGCAGTGCCGGGACGGAAAAGGGCATCCGGCTCCCGGGCAGCTTCAGAGCAGCGCCGCCGCGATCCCCTGCGGCAGTTCCCCCGCCAGCCGCTCCAGCGTGCGCTCGGCCGCTGAGCGCACCATCTTCTCGAAGGCGGCCCCGCCCCAGCCCTCGGCCTCCGGGAGCCGCAGGTGGGCGCGGAACTGGAACTCGAAGGCCATCTCGCCCGCCGCGTCCACCCGCGCCTGTCCCGCCACCTCGACCCAGGCCCGCTCGCCCGTGACGGGTTGGGGGCGCAGTTCTGCCCCGTCCGGCGTGGGCTGCAGGAGGCTGAAAAAGGGCAGGTCCACCTCGCCCAGCAGCGGCACGGGCACCACCAGTTCGCCGTGCACCCCCGCCGCGTCCCCCCGCAGGCCGCGCAGAAAGCGCACCCGCGACAAGGACACGCCCGCGTCGCGCACGAAGGCGAGCGCGGCCCCGTGTCCGCCGGGATGGGTCAGCGTGAAGGCTTGCCGGGCTTCAAACAGCACGGGGGCTCCGGTGGTCGGAAGGTGGCGGCTGACGGCTGACGGCTGACCGCTGGCTCAATCCACCCACTCGATCACCACCCGGTTCTCGCTGAGCGCGGCCTGAAGCTCGGCGTCGTTCGCGCTGCGGAGCCGGGGCAGGTGCGCGAAGCGGGGCGTGGCCGAGGCGTAGCCCAGCCGCACGACCACCTCGTCGCTGACCTCGTCCTTGCCGACGCGCCACACAAGCTGCCCGCCCAGCGCGTCAAGCTGCCGGATCACGTCCGGGGGCAGGGACGCCGGGGAGGGGTCAGGGGGAGAGCCGCCGGTCATGCGGGCCATTGTACGCGGGCGGGTGGGGCGCGGTAGAACGGTTCGTATGTCCCCCCACCCCCTCTCCTGGCGTGCCCTGGAAACCCGCGTCGGCCTCGACGCCCTGCCCGATTTTCACCGCGCCTTCCTGACCTGGCGCGGGGTGGAGGGGGCCGCCGGGATGCCCCTGCGCCGCGTGGGGCAACGGGTGGAGGCCGAACTCAACCGGCTGGTGCAAGCGGGCGGGGCCACCCGCGACGGGGACGACTGGCAGCTCTCGCCGGGGGCACTGGCGGGCTTTGACGCGGCGCAGGCCTACCTGTCGCCCGACCTGTCGGAAGGGGCCTGACCGGGCGCGACCTCGACCACCTCGGCCCGCCAGCCCTCGGTGAGCCATTCCTGCGCGGCAGCCTCGGCCTCGTCGGCACCGGGAAAGACCCGGCGCCCCCCCGCGTCGGTCTCCAGCCAGTGGGGTTCGTCGAGCAGGGCATCGTCCCCCGTGGGCATCCTTGTGGACGTATTGCAGGCGAACGGCGTAGGGCATCGCGGTCAGGCTACAGAATTCGCTGCCCGAGCAGGCTGGCGGCCATGCCCACCATCACCTCGGCGGTCTGGTTGCGGGTGTCGAGGACCGGGTTGACCTCCACGATGTCGAGGCTGGTCACCCGGCCCGACTCCGAGAGCAGCTCCATCAGCAGGTGCCCCTCGCGGTAGGTCAGGCCGCCGGGCACCGGGGTGCCCACGCCGGGCGCGACCGAGGGGTCGAGGGCGTCGGCGTCGAAGGAGACGTGCAGGCGCTCGGTGCCGGAGAGGCGCTCCAGCGTCTCCTCCGTGATGTGGGTGATGCCCAGCTGGTCGACGTCCTTCATGGTGTAGGCCTTGATTCCGGCTCCTCGCAGCAGCTCGCGCTCGTGGGCGTCCACGCTGCGGATGCCGATCATCACGATGTCCTCGGGCTGAAGGTGCCAACCCCCGCCCAGGCCGGAAAGCCGCGGGTCGCCCAGTCCGGTCAGGTGCGCGACGGGCATCCCGTGGATGTTGCCGCTGGGGCTGCTGTGGGGGGTGTTGTAGTCGGTGTGGGCGTCCACCCAGATCAGCCCGGTGCGCCGGGGGGCAGCGCCGCGCAGGGCGTTGCCCGTCACCGTGCCCATGCTGACCGAGTGGTCGCCGCCCAGCGTGACCGGAAAGGTGCCCTCCGGCAGCGCGGCCACCCGCTCGGCGGCGCTGCGGCAGGCGGCGATGATGGGGTCGAGGAAGATCAGGCCGCCTTCCGCGTGCTTGTCCACCGTCTCGGGGAGGGGCACTTCCACGTCCCCGAGGTCCGTGACCGTATGCCCCAGCCCCCGCAAGGTGCCCGCGAGATGCGCGTTTCGCAGCGCCGACGGCCCCATGTCCACCCCCCGGCGTCCCGCGCCGAGGTCCATCGGAATGCCCAGAATGCTCAGGTCCATACCCCCCAGGCTAAGGGCCGGGACGGGGTATGCCTCACGGCTGCAAGATTATGCCCCCGGCCACAGCGCCCCGCGCCCGGCACGCTACACTCGGCCGGTTCCTGTGCCTGCCCCCGCCGCCCTGCCCCCTGCCCCGCCGCGCCGCGTGATGGTGCTGGCCGACATGGTGCATCCCTTCGTGTACCGCGAGGGCTTCGGGAGAACGGCCCCGGCGGTGGACCTCGTGCTCGCGGCGGGCGACCTGCCGGGCTATTACCTCGAATTTCTGGCGAGCGTCCTGACCGTGCCCATCCTGTATGTCCACGGCAACCACGGCGACGAGTCGGTGGACGAGGGCGACGGCCCCATTCCCCCGCGCGGGGTCATCGCCGCGCATGGCCGGGTGGTGACGGCGGCGGGGCTGCGGGTGGCGGGCTGGGGCGGGGTGCCGCGCTACCGGCCCGGCGGCGAGGGCCAGTATTCCCCGTCGCAGGCCCGGCATGGCCTGGGGTGGCTGGCGTGGCAGGCCCGCCGGGGGGTGGACGTGCTGCTCACGCACGCGCCGCCGCTCGGGCCGCATACCGGCAGCGACTACGCCCACCGGGGCTGCCCCGAGATCACCCGCTTCATGGCCCGCCGCCGCCCCCGCCTCGTCGTCCACGGCCACGTCCACGAGTACGAGGGCCGCAAACCCGATTATGTGGACGAGGCCAGCGGCGCCTGCGTGGTCAACGCCTACGGCTACCGGGTGCTGGAACTGTGACGGCAGACTGTGAGAAGCCACGCGATTTTCCGGCGCCAGCACGCCATTTGTCTTAAGGGCGGGTGACCACTTGGCACATGTGGACGGCGGATGCGGGCGGCATACTTTCCCCTGGCTCCGGGAGGAGCCGGAGGGAGACGCCCACCTCCGATTCAACGGGCGCGCGAGCGGGCCGGAGGCCGGTCCCCCCGATTGGTTCAAGTCCAGTCACCCGCACCATCAGAGGGAGAGTTCACACGGGCTCTCCCTTTCCCCTTGGACCTCTTTTCAGTCCCTTTGGCCTAGCATCGGCGGGTGCCTGAATCGCCCACGACCAACGCCCAGCGCGTCACCCAGCTTCACCGCGCCTTCGGCTTCACCGTGCCGGAGCAGCCCACGGTCCCCCGCCCCGACCTGCTGAAGCTGCGGCGGACCTTCGTCCGGGAAGAAACGGCTGAACTGGAAGCCGAGTTCACGGCCCTGCTGACGCGTCTTCAGGGGGGCGAGGCCGTGCCTGCGGGCGACCTGACACCGCTGGCGCACGAACTCGCCGACCTGCTGTACGTGACCTACGGGGCCTTCACGGTCCTGGGCATCGACGCCGACGCGGTGTTTGCCGAGGTCCACCGCGCGAATATGGCGAAACTCGGCGGCCCCAGACGCGAAGACGGCAAGCTGCTCAAGCCTGAGGGCTGGCAGCCTGCCGATGTGCGGGGGGTGATTGAGGGGCAGGAGAGAGGCTAGGGCGGGGTCGCTCCTCGCCCCACTCTTAAGCGGTCAGAACGGCGTTTCCTCGTCGGCCACGGCGGCTGCCGCAGGACGGGCCTGAGGCTGGGCGCGGCTGGCAGGGGCCGGAGCAGGCCGGGGGTTGGCGGCGGCGGGGCGGCTGCCGGGGGTCGCGTAGCGGTCCTGCCGCTTGCCGCCCCGGAAGATCACCAGGGTGACGTATTCGAACTCGCCGTCGGCCTTCTCGCGCACGTGGTCGGGGTCGGTGTTCTTGGCGCCCCGGCTGTACTTGACGGCGGCGGGCAGCCTCATCTTGCGGCTCTCGACGGCCTCCAGCTCGCGGCGGCGGTAGGCGTGGCCCCGGTGGATGACCAGTTCCTCGCCGTCGGGGCTGGTCCACTTGCGGGCACCGATCAGGTTCCAGTCGAAGTCGACCTCGTTGTCGAAGGGGAACTGGTAACCCCCGCTGGGGACGTCGCCGGTCGTCCATCCCAGGCGGCCATACTGCCGCTGAACGTCGAGCAGCTTGTCGGCGCTCTCCACGTCCACCGTGACCCTCGCGCCCAGATCGGTGATGAATTCGATGTGCAGCATGCTGCCTCCTTACGTAAATAACATAACACAGGTCAGGTGGCTGTGCAGCCCCGTCACCCGTCCTGGGGCGTGATCCGCAGCAGCAGCCCCCGCAGCGTGGCCCGCTCGTCGGGCGTCAGGTCCCTCAGCAGGGCTTCCTCGTGGGCGACGTGGGCTTCCAGCAACCTGTCCACGGCGGCGCGGCCCTCCGGGGTCAGGGCGGCGCGGACGCTGCGGCGGTCGCGTGGGTCAGCGAGGCGGGCCACCCACCCCCGGCGCTCCAGCCCGTCCACCCGTTTGGTGACGGCGGGCGGGGTCACGGCCATCAGCGTGCCGAGTTCGCCCAGCGTCAGGCCCCCCGGCGGGGCCGAGCGGCGCAGGGTCGCCAGCACGTCGAAGGCCGAGGGGGTCAGATCGTGCCGGGCGAAAAAGGCGTCGAGGGCGGCTTGCAACGTCTGGTTCGTCCGCTGCAGGGCGATTACCGTGAGCATGGGGCCGGGGTCCAGGTCCGGCCGCTCCCGGCGCCAGTCCTGCCCGATGCGGGCCAGCAACTCGGCGGTCTTCACCGGGGCCGCCCCGCCGCCCGCTGGCGGTCCCCGGCGAGCAGGGCGACGGCGGCGAGCAGCAGCAGGGCGCTGAGGCCCTCGGCGGCGGAGGGAAGCCGCTGCGCCTGCCCCAGCCAGCCCAGCGCGGGGAGCGCGAGCGCCACGAGCAGTTGCCCCAGCGTCGCGGCCACCGTCCCCACGCCCACCCCCAGCCGGGCCGCCCCGATCAGGTTGAGGGTGACGTAGGTGGCCCCCAGCAGCCCGCCCGTCAGCATCCACAGCGGCGGCAGATGCGCCGGACCCTCCCGCCCGACCCCGGCCAGCCACAGGAGGGCCAGCAGCACCCCGCCCACCACGAAATTCACCAGGGTGGCCGCCAGCGGGGTGCCCAGTGCCCGCGCCAGCCGCACGTTAAAGGCCAGCCCCGCCGCGAGGCCGATGCCCGCTCCCAGCGTGCCCAGCAGCAGCCCGAGGTTCACGCTGCCCCCCACAGCCGCAGCCCCAGCGCGGCGAGGACCAGCGCCAGCGCCCCCGCCCGCGCCGGGTTGACCCGCCGCCGCTCCAGCCCCAGTCCCCCCAGGTGGTCGAGCCCAATCGCCGTGACGACCTGCGCGGCGATCACCAGCGTGGTCGCCACGGCGGTCCCCAGCGCCTGCGTGAGCACCACGCTGCCCACCACGTAGGCGCTGCCGACGACGCCTCCCAGCCAGCTCCAGCGCGGGGCCTGCCGGGCCGCCGTCCAGTCGGGGCGTTGTCGGCTCAACCCCAGCAGGACCAGCAGCCCCAGGGTGCCCGCCGCGTAGGACAGCGTGCCCGTCAGTGTCACCGACCCCAGATGGTCGGCCAGCGCCCCGTTGACCGCGAATTGCAGCGGAAGCAGCCCCCCGGCCAGCACCGTCAGGACGAGGGCGGGCCAGAACGCCCTTGGCTCTCTCCTCTTCCCGTGCATCTCGTTCATAGGGAAATAGTTTACCAGAAAAAGAGTCTCGCCTGGTTCCGATTCGGCTCACAGGAGGGCGCTGCTAGACTCGCCGCAGATGCCCAGCGCGATTGCCCGTCTCCGTGACGCTGTCAACGACATTCAGGGGTGGCTGGCGACCTCCCCCAATCCCGGTGAGGCGGTGGTGCGGCAGGCCATCGTGCTGCGGCTGTTGCAGGCGGCAGGCTTCGACATCTGGAACCCGGCCGCGGTGGTGCCGGAGGAAACGAACGCGACCGGGAACCGCGCCGACTTCCTGATACGGGCCGGGGCGGGTAAGTTCGCGCTGGAGATCAAGGGCATGGGCGTGACGTTGGGGGCGGTTCACTTCCAGCAGGCAGCCACCTACGCCGTCAACGAGGGCACCCGCTGGGCCCTCGTCACCAATGGCCGCGTCTGGATCGTGATCGACGAGCACCTGCCGGGCAAGTGGGAGAAGAGGGTCGCCCTGCGGGTCGAACTCGGGCAGGAGGGCGACACCTTCGCCGCCGACCTCGCCACCCTGCTCGACGCGGAAACGTGGCGGGCAGACGCCTTTGCCGGGGCAGTGGCCGCCGTGCGCCAACGCCAGCAGCAGCGGCTGGACGAGGCCCGCATCCACAAGGAGAAGCGTCCCATCGTGGAGGCGATTCAGGCCAGGTACCAGATTCCCACCTTCGACCTCGCCGCCGAGAACGCGGTGGAGGCGGGCAAGATTACCGAGGCAGAGCGGGACGTGCTGCTGTGCAAGCCTGGAAAACAGGTGGCGTCCAGCCCGAACGCGGGTCAGTCGCCCGTCACCCCCGCACCAGAACTCCACTTCACCTACCGGATTCTGGAAGCCGAGGCGCGGGCCATCTACCGCCCCGGTGACGGGACATGGACGGTGCTGGCGGGGAGTACGGCCCTGAACCGGGTCCTCGGTCAGGATGGGAGCAACGCCCAAGGCATAGAGAAACGCAGGAAACAGCTCAGGGAAGGCGGCCAGCTTGCCGTCAAGAGCGGGACGCTGCTGGAGTACCTCCAAGATGTGAAGTACCACAGCGCCAGTACTTCTGCGGTGGATATCGCCGGGGCCTCCCGGAACGGCTGGATTTGCTGGAAAGATTCCGAGGGCCACCCCGCGCAGGAGTACCGCCCCACCCATCAACCCGACTGACCCCGCACCCGCCGCGAGACCGTCCCCAGAAACAGCGCCAGCACCGGCCCCTGCTCCCCGCGCCGGACCTCCACCCGGTAGGTTGCCAGGGTGCGGCCCACCCGCTCGGGCGTGGCGACGGCGATCAGCTCATCGCCCGGCCGCGCGGCCCGGAAAAAGCTCAGGTGCGTCTCGACCGCGACCGCCTGCGCCTCCAGGTTGCTGATCGCCGCGAACGCCTCGTCCGCGAGGCTGAACAGCAGGCCGCCGTGCGCGGTGCCGTGCATGTTCAGCCCGCCTTCCGTGACGGTCAGCGCGACGCGGGTCAGGCCCGGCGTGGCCTCCAGCAGCCGCATTCCCAGCGTGTCGGCGTAGCTCATGCCTCAGCGTAAGGGGAGAGTGCGGACGTAAGCTTGTCGTGCAGTTCACCCAGGCGGCGGAATCCGGTGGCGAGGTGGGAACCCTGTCCCTGAATGGCGGGGTATTGCAGGGCGCCCAGTGTGCGGGCCTGTTCCTGAAGAAGTTGGGCAGCGTGGTCCTCACCGATCAGGTGTAAGGCGTGCGCGGCGTCGGCCTTGCGGCGGGTGCCGACACGGAGGCCGAAGTGAATCAGCAGTTGCTGAATGTCCTTACTCAGGCGGTCCTCCACTCGGTCAGCCAGGGCTTCCAGTCCTGCTCGGCCGCCCAGCGTCCCGGGAGGAACGGGAAGGTCGCAGCCATTCAGCCATGCCGCCGCATATGGCAGAGACTGGCGGAGGGCATCCAGCGGAGTCACCGACCGGACACGCTGGAAGTCCGTTCGCATGGCGTAGGCCTCGCCGTACCCGATCTCTTCTGCCTTCCACGCCCGGCAGAACGCCTGGACAGGCAGCGTCGCCCACGGGTGCCCCTGCGGGTCATGCATGATGATCTCTTCGTGCTGCACGTCCAGCACCGTGACGAAGTGGTCGGCCCCACTGGCGCGGTCGCTGCCCGGTTGATGAAGTAGCAGGCCCATATCCAGCGGGCCGACCACCACCGGGCCGTCCCGCACATGTCGCCTGAGAACGGACATGGCTTCATTCGCGCTCCCGGAGGTGTGCTTGCGGCAGGTGTATCCCAGCAGGTCAAGCGCCTGATCAAGGCCCAGGTCCGGGTCCCACCCGAAGGGGTCAAACAGGGGGACTCGCCCTGCCAGCCACTGAAACCCGAAGGGCGAGCCGGTCAGGGTCTCCACGATGGCAGGACTGGGCGCGTCCGGCCCCAGGGCGGAGATCAGCGAATTGGTAAAGCAGTACGGTCCACTGCCGAAATAGGGGAGAATCTGTGTCATTGGGAGTCCCCCGGCACGAAGGGGCAGGCGACCTCGCCCGCCGGGTCGCCGGGTCCCGCCGCCTCCCACCCGTAGGGATAGACCTCGCGCACGGACAGGGCGCTCCGGGTGCCATGGGCGCGGATGTAGCGGTTCACGGCGTCGTAGGCGGCCATCAGTTCGTGGTACTCGAAGTCAGCCTTGCAGACGGTCACAAAGGCTTCCGTATGGGCGGGTTCCTCGCGGGCGGTGAGGTCGCCGCCCGGCTGGACCTGTCCCCGGTAGGGCACACCCACCTCGACCGGGCCGTCGGAGTCGGCGCCCACCTCACCGTGGTAGATCACGACGGGCGGGCCCGCTGTCTCGGCGCCCTGCTGGCGCAGCTCGGCGTGCAGGCGCTCCAGAGAGCGGCCGATCAACGCGCTGAGGTCGGGCAGGAGGACGCGGCGCTGAACAGTCAGGACCGTCTGGGCGGGCACGTCGCGGGACTGGACTTCGTAGGTGGTGGGCATGGGATCTCCTCGGAGGGTGTGGATAAGGTGCCGCGCGACGGCGGCCCGCTGAAGGTGAAGGGCCTGCACCTCTGCCCAGTGCGCCTCCACCCGTCCGGCCCGCTCGTGCAGTGGGGCGCCGAGCAGAGCGCGGATGTCGGCCAGCGGCATCTCGACCGTGCGCAGCAGGCCGATCAGGCGGGCCGTCCCAATCTGGGCGGGCGTGTAGAAGCGGTAGCCCGTGTCCGGGTCCACCCGGGCGGGGGGCAGCAGGCCGAGGTCGTCGTAGAGCCGCAGCGCCCTCTGGCTCAGGCGCGAGGCGCGGGCAAAGGCGCCGATAGAAAGGGGGTCCGTCGAAAGGGGGTCCTGGGTGTCGGTCATGCGGCCTCCGGAGGTGAGGGCAGCATGCGGCCTGCCCCTGGGGGAGGGTCAAGCGCCCGCTATCCTCCGCCCATGTCCCCCGACCTCGCCGCCACCGTGGACCTGCTGCTGCGACTCATGAATACCCCCAGCCCCACCGGATTCACCGAGGGAGCGATCCGGCTGCTGGAGGCCGAGCTGGACACCCTGGGCGTGCCTCATGCCCGCACGAAGAAAGGCGCCCTGACCTGGGAAGTCGCCGGGACGGGCGCGGGCCACACCACCTTCAGCGGGCACGTGGACACGCTGGGGGCGATGGTCAAGGAGATCAAGGACAATGGGCGGCTGCGCCTCGCCATGCTCGGGGGCTACGACTGGGCGACCGTCGAGGGCGAGTACGTACAGGTGCATACCGGGAGCGGCGCGGTCGTCACGGGCACCGTCGTGAACACCCTCCAGAGCACCCACGTCCACGGGCCCGCCCTGCGCGAGCTGAAGCGCGAGCAGGCCGTGATGGAGGTCCGGCTGGACGCCCGCACCGCCTCCCCCGAGGAGACGCGGGCGCTGGGGATCGAGGTGGGCGATTTCGTGAGCTTCGAGCCCCGCGCCGTGCTCACCGACGCCGGGTACATCAAGGGCCGTCACCTCGACGACAAGGCGGCTGTCGCCGTCTTCGTGGGCGTGACCCGCGCCCTGCTGGGGGCGCCGCCCGCCCGCACGGTCGCCTTCCACATCACCACCTACGAGGAGGTCGGGCACGGGGCCGCCACCGGCATCCCGCCCCGCACCGACGAGCTGATCGCGGTGGACATGGCCGCCGTGGGCGAGGGGCAGACCAGCAGCGAGCACCACGTCACCCTCTGCGTGGCGGACAGCGGCGGGCCGTATGACCACGCGCTCGGAGGCCGCCTGCGCGAGTCGGCGCGGCGGGCGGGGCTGGAGTTGCGGGTGGACCTCTACCCCTACTACGCCTCGGACGGCACGGCGGCGTGGCGGGCGGGCGGCGACTACCCGGTCGCCCTGATCGGTCCCGGCGTGGACGCCAGCCACGCCTACGAGCGCACCCACACGGACGCGCTGGAGGCCACCGCCCGGCTGATGCTGGCGCACGTGCGGGCTGGATAACCCCACACAGTACGCGGCGCACACCCGCGCTAGCATCGGCCCTGGCTCCCGTCCCACGCGGGATCAGTCCACGCGGGACCGGGGCCGACCTCTTTCGGGGCGGGGTGAGACTCCCCACCGGCGGTGACCCAGCTCCTGGCTGGTCAGCCCGCGAAGCCCGCGCAAACTGCACGACGCGGGGGCCCGATCCGGTGCGATTCCGGGGCCGACGGTAAGGGGGACGTGACGGGCCGAATGGCAGTCACTCCCGAAGTCCGGATGGAAGAAGGAGGCCGCTTTGCCCGCCACCCCGGCGGGCGGCGACACTGTATGTCTGGAATGAACAGTCCTGGGACTGGCGCCCTGTCCGTTGGAGAGGGGCCACGCCCGGAAGACGCAGAGCACATGGCCCTCGCGCTCGCCCAGGCCGCGCGGGGTCTGGGCCGCACCGCCCCCAATCCCCCGGTGGGCTGCGTGATCGTGCAGGGCGAGGAGGTGGTGGGCCTGGGCTTTCACCCCCGCGCCGGGGACTCCCACGCCGAGGTCTTCGCGCTACGGGAGGCGGGCGAGCGGGCACGCGGCGCCACCGCCCACGTCACCCTCGAACCGTGCAGCCACTTCGGGCGCACCCCTCCCTGCGCCGACGCCCTGATCGCGGCGGGGGTGGCGCGGGTGGTGGTCGCGGCCCTCGACCCCAATCCGCAGGTGGCCGGGCGCGGCGTGCGGCGGTTGCGCGAGGCCGGGCTTGAGGTCACGGTTGGCGTGGGCGAGGCCGAAGCTTTGCGCCAGCAATCCGGCTTCCGCTCGCTGGTCACGCGCGGGCGGCCCTGGGTGGTCTACAAGTACGCGGTGACGCTGGACGGCAAGGTCGCGGCGGCGGGCGAGGCGAACGGGGCCGTCACCTCCGCTGAAGCGCGGGCGCGGGTGATGCGCTGGCGCGACGAGGCCGACGCCATCGGGGTGGGCATCGGCACCGTCCTGGCCGACGATCCCCGGCTCACCACGCGCGGGGTGGAGGGAGGGCGCGACCCCCGCCCGGTGATCTTCGACCCCCGCGCCCGCACCCCCCTGACCGCACGGGCGCTGCGCCCCGGCACCATCCTCGTGACCGCCCCGGAGGCCGACACCCGCGCCCTGGAGGAACGGGGAGCCGCCGTGCTGCGGGCCACCGGCCTGCCCGACGCGCTGCACCAGCTCGGCCGCCTGAACCTCTCCAGCCTGCTGCTGGAGGGCGGTCCCACCCTGGCGAGCGCTCTGTTCGCGGCCGGGCTGATCGACGAGGTGCGGGCGCTCGTGGCCCCCAAGCTCCTCGGCGCGGGCCTCTCGCCGCTGAGCGGTCCCGCGCGGGGCATGGCCCAGGCTGCCGCCCTGCGCGACCCCCACGTCGAACCCCTCGGCCCGGATGTCCTTATCTCGGGCCTGCTGCATGACATTCCCCGCCTGAGCGCGGGAGGAGAGAACTGATGTTCACCGGAATCGTGGAACAGGTCGGCCGCGTCACACACGCCGCCGAACACAACGGCACCCTCACCCTGACAGTCACGCCGGAGCGGATGTGGCCGGACCTCGTGCCCGGCGAGTCGGTCGCCTGCTCGGGCGCCTGCCTCACCGTGACGGGGTGGGACGGCGCAGGCTTCAGGGTGGACCTCAGCCGCGAGACGCTCGCCAAGACCGCGCCGCACTGGGGGGTCGGGGCCCGGCTCAACCTCGAACGGGCGATGACCGCCTCGGGCCGCTTCGGGGGCCATGTGGTGAGCGGGCATGTGGACGGCACGGGCGAGATTCTGGAGATGCGGGAGGAACCCGGCGCGTACACCCTGCGCGTCCGCGCCGCGCCGCACCTCGCCCGCTACCTGGTGCCCAAGGGGAGCATCACCGTGGACGGCGTCTCGCTCACCGTCGTGGACATGGGCGGTCCCGGTGGCAGCCGTGCGGACCTTGCCCCCGACGAGTTCACCCTCTGGCTGGTGCCGCATACGCTGGAGGTCACCACCCTGGGCGACTGGCGCCCCGGCACGGTCGTCAATCTGGAGGCCGACCAGATGGCGAAGTATGTCGAGCGGCTGCTGCTGATGCGCGATTTCGGGCGGGCGGAGGTGGCGCGGTGACGTCCACTTCTCCCTCCCCACAACCCACCGCCCTGGCTTCCATCCCCGACCTGCTCGCCGAGCTGCGGGCCGGGCGCCCCGTCATCCTGGTGGACGACGAGGGCCGCGAGAACGAGGGCGACCTGCTGATGCCCGCCGAGACCGCGACGCCCGAGTGGGTCAACTTCATGGCGCGGGAGGGCCGGGGCCTGATCTGCGTGACCCTGCCCCCCGAACGGGCCGCCGAGCTGGACCTCGCGCCGATGGTCCGCTCGGGCACCGATCCCAACGGCACGGCCTTCACGGTCAGCGTGGACCATGTCAGCAACTCCACCGGGATCAGCGCCTACGACCGCGCCGCGACGATTGCGGCGCTGGCCGACCCGGCAGCGGCCCCCGCCGATTTCCGCCGTCCGGGGCATATCTTCCCGCTGGTCGCCCGTCCCGGCGGGGTGTTGCGCCGCGCCGGACACACCGAGGCGGGCTGCGACCTCGCGCGGTTGGCGGGCTTCGCGCCCGTCGGCGTGATCTGCGAGATCATGGGCGACGACGGCGAGATGAGCCGCCTGCCCGACCTCCTCGCGTTTGGGGAGCGCCACGGCCTGAAGGTCGGCTCCATCGAGGCCCTGATCGCCCACCGACTGGAACACGACCCCTTTCTGCGGATCGTCGCGGAGGCGAAGTTGCCCACCGAGTACGGCGAATTCCGGCTGGTGGGCTTCGAGGACGGCCTCTCGGGGGCCGAGCACGTCGCGCTGGTGATGGGCGAGGTCGGGGAGGAACCGCTGCTGGTGCGGGTGCATTCCGAGTGCCTGACCGGGGACGCCTTCCACTCGCTGCGCTGCGACTGCGGTCCCCAGCGCGACGCGGCGATGCGGGCGATCGCCCGGGAGGGCCGGGGCATCCTCGTCTACCTGCGCCAGGAGGGCCGGGGCATCGGCCTGCTGAACAAGATTCGCGCCTACGCCCTGCAAGACGCCGGGGCCGACACGGTGGACGCCAACCTGCAACTCGGTTTTCCCGCCGACGCCCGCGACTTCGGGATCGGCGCCCAGATGCTGCACCTGCTGGGCGCCCGGCGGCTGCGGGTCCTGACCAACAACCCCCGCAAACTGCACAGCCTGGGCGGCTTCGGGCTGGAGGTCGTCGAGCGGGTGCCGCTGCACGTCGGCCAGAACGCGCACAACGCGGGGTATCTGGCGACGAAGGGAGCGCGGCTGGGGCATCTGCAGTAGGAGGGCAGGGGAGAGGGCGGCGGATACACAAGTCCGCCGCCCTTTCTGCCGACCCGGTTACAGCGTCACGCCGTACAGCGCCCCGTACTTCTCCCGCAGGTACCCCAGATACGGCTCGACCGTCATGCCCTGCCCGGTCGCCCGCTCCAGCAGCTCGTTCGGGGTATAGCGGCGGCCGTGGGCGTAGACGTTCCCCCGCAGCCAGCCGTGCAGCCGCCCGAAGTCGGCGCGGGCGATATCGCCCTCCAGGCCGGGGTTGGCTTTTTCTGCGGCGGCGTAGAACTGCGCGCTCAGCACGTTGCCCAGCGTGTAGCCCTGAAAGGCCCCGCCGATGCTCCCGAAATACCAGTGAACGTCCTGCAAGACGCCGTTCACGTCGCTGGGGGCGCGCAACCCCAGGTTCTGTTCATAGGCCGCGTGCCAGGCGTCGGCGAGGTCGCGCACTGCCAGCCGCCCCGACAGCAGCTCGCGCTCCAGCTCGAAGCGGGTGATGACGTGCAGGTTGTAGGTCAGCTCGTCGGCGTCGGTGCGGATCAAGGAGCGGGCGACCACGTTGGAGGCGCGGTGCATCTCGTCCTCGGTCACGTCGGCGAGTTGCTCGGGGAAGGCGTCGCGGAACTTCCCGAAGTACGCCGCCCAGAAGGCCCGGCTGCGCCCCACGAGGTTCTCCCACAGCCGCGACTGGCTCTCGTGGACCCCGGCGCTCACGCCGCCGCCCAGTGGGGTGCCCAGCAGGTCTTCCGCCACGCCCTGCTCGTACATCGCGTGGCCCGACTCGTGGAGGGTGGAGTACAGCGCTTCCGTCGGGTCGTTGTCCTTGACGCGGGTGGTGATGCGCACGTCCGCGCCACCCAGCCGGGTCATGAAGGGGTGGTGGGTGAGGTCCTGCCGCCCCCGCGTGAAGTCGTAGCCGTAGTCGCGGATCACGCTCTCCCCGAAGGCGAGTTGATCGGCACCGGGGTAGTGCCGGGCCAGGAAGTCGGTGCGGGGCGCCTCGGCCCCACTCACGGCGTCCACCATGGGCACCAGCGCCTCCCTGAGCGCCGCGAAGACCTCGCCAACCTGCGCGGCGGTCATGCCCTCGTCGGACTGGTCGATGAAGTAGTCCATCGGGTCCGCGAACTCCGGGAAGTAGCTCGCCGCCTGCAGGCTGAGGTCCAGCGACTTCTCCAGGTAAGGCACCATCCGCGCGAAGTCGTTGCCGGGCCGCGCCCCGGTCCACGCCGAGTAGCTCTCGCCGCCGTGCCCGCTCCACTCGGCCACGAAGGCGGCGGGAAAGCGCGTCGCCTCCTCGAAGTCCTTGCGGGCGACGGCGATCATGCGCGACTGGATGGGGGAGAGGTCGCCGCGCCCGCCCAGCGTGTCCAGCAGCCGCCCGTAAGCCGGGTCGGTCGCCCGCTCGTGGCGCAGGCGCGAGAGCAGCGCCCGTTGCCGCGAGCGCCCGGCGGCGGCCCCGGCGGGCAGGTAGGTGCTCTGGTCCCAGCCCAGCAGGGAGCCGATGCTGCCCAGGTCGGCGAGTTCCTGAAACCGGGTCTGGAGTTCGGCCCAGGCCGGGTCGGTACGGGTTGTGGTCATGGAACTCAAGGTAGCGTGCCGCACCAGGAGAAGCGGCAAATCTGCTTGCCTTCTCCGCGAGGTGTGTATTGAATGAGCGGCGGAGGAAAACCATGAAAAAGATTGTGATGCTCGCTGCTGTCGCCGCACTTGGCCTCTCTGCCTGCGCCCCCAAGTACAGCCCCACCACCCTCAAGCCTGTCTCGGACATGAGCTGCGCGGAGATGCAGGAGGACTACACCAAAGCCCTTGCCGTCCGCGCCCAGGCCGAGGACAAGAAAGGGCTGAGTACCGAGAATGTCCTCTGGACGCTGTTTTTCTTCCCGGGTGCGGTCGTGAACGAACTGGACAACCGCGATGTCATCGAGAAGGCGGATGGCCGTATCGCAGAGCTGCGCAAGGCCGCTCCCCTCAAGGGCTGCGAACTGAAGTCCTGAACCCGGAGCGACAGGGAGGCGGCGTGAGGCTTGTGCCTGACGCCGCTTCACCTTTCCGGGCAGGCGCTCTGCTGTGCTGGCCCCATGACCGACGAGCAACTCTCCCGCCGACTCTCCTACCTGCTGCGGCACGCGCCGGACAAGATGAATGTGACGCTGGAGCCGGGCGGGTGGGCCCCCGTGGAGGCCGTGCTGCGGACCCTGCGGGTGCCCCGGCCCCGGCTGGAGCGGGTGGTCGCCGCCGACCGCAAGGGCCGCTACACCCTCCAGGAGGGGCGCATCCGCGCCAACCAGGGCCACAGCGTGGAGGTGGACCTGCGGCTGCCCCTGACCGTGCCGCCGCCCCTGCTGTACCACGGCACCCACGCGGGCGTGCTGGACGCGATCCGGCAGGAGGGCCTGAGGCCGATGGGCCGCCACCACGTCCACCTCTCCCGCGACCAGGAGACGGCGCGGCAGGTCGGGGCGCGGCGCGGGAGGCCGGTCGTGCTCACCGTGCAGGCCGGGCGGATGTACGCGGCCGGGCACCCCTTCTACCGCAGCGAGAACGGGGTCTGGCTGGCGGAGGCGGTGCCGCCGGAGTTCCTCACCTTTCCCTGAAGCCCCGCCGTATCCCTCGCGCGGAGGGCTGAGGCAGGCTGGAGGGAATGGCAAAGCATGAAGTCGGTTCGGACCTCCGTCAGGCGGGAGCGCAGGCCGCGCAGCAGGTGCAGGCCGGGGTCACGGGGGGCGTGCGCCGGGCGGCCCCATGGCTGGAAGCGCTGGCCCGCTTCGGCTACGCCAGCAAGGGCGTGGTGTACGCGGCGGTCGGCCTGCTCGCGCTGGGCACGGCGCTGGGAGGGCGAACAGGTACGGCCGACAGTCAGGCCGTCTTCACGCGGGTGCAGGATCTGCCGCTGGGGGGCGTGCTGCTGTGGCTGCTCGCGGTGGGCTTGCTGGGCTACGCGGCGTGGCAACTGGTGCGGGCGCTCCTCGACCCGGAGGGCCAGGGCACCCGGCCGGGTGGGGCCGCGCGGCGGGCCGGGTACCTCGTCAGCGGGGTGGTGAATGTCGGCCTGGCCCTCGCGGCGGTGCGGTTGGGGACCGGCGGGGGGAATCCGGGGCAGAACCTCGCCCGGCAGGTGCTGGAGTGGCCCGGCGGTCCGCTGCTGCTGGGGCTGGCGGGGCTGGCGCTGCTCGGAGCCGGGGCCGCGCAGCTTGTCTCGGCCGCGCGGGGCAAATTCATGGAGGGGGTGGCCCTGCGTGATCAGGCCGCCCGGCACGCGGACCTCGTGCGGCGGGTGGGGCAGTTCGGCATCGCGGCGCGGGGGCTGGTGCTGGGGGGCGTCGGAGCCTTTCTGCTGAGTGCCGCCTTCCGTGACAACGCGGCGCGGGTGCGCGACACGGGCAGCGTTCTCGACTGGCTGCGCGACCAGCCTGCCGGGCCCTGGCTGCTGGGGCTGGTCGCGCTGGGCACCCTCGCTTACGGGCTGTGGTGCTTCGTCCAGGCGGCCTACCGCCGCATCCGGGTGGGCGTGTGACCCTGGAGGAAGCCCGCGCCGCCCTCCACACCGCCCGCCGTGTGGCCGTCCTGACCGGCGCGGGCGTCAGCGCCGAGAGCGGGATTCCCACCTTCCGCGACGCCCAGACGGGGCACTGGGCCCGCTTCCGCCCGGAAGACCTCGCCAGCCCCGGCGCCTACCGCCGCGACCCGAACATGGTGTGGGAGTGGTACGCGGGCCGCTACCGGGACGTGACCCGCGCTCAGCCGAACAAGGCCCATCACCTTCTCGCCCTGCTGGAACGCGAGAAGGGGGACGGCTTTTTCCTCGCCACCCAGAACGTGGACGGCCTGCACGCACGGGCGGGCAGCGAACGTCTGGTGGAACTGCACGGCAACCTCAGCACCGCCCGTTGCGAGGCGTGCGGGACCGTCGCGCCCCTGCCCGCGCCGGACACCTTCACCCCCCCGCCGACGTGTCCCCTCTGCGGCTCCCGCATGCGCCCCAACATCGTCTGGTTCGGGGAATTCCTGCCCGAACTCGCGCTGGAGGCTGCCACCCGCGCCTTTCAGGAAGCCGAGGTGGCCCTGATCGTGGGCACCAGCGGCCAGGTCTACCCGGCGGCGGGTCTCGCGCTGGAGACGCGGCGGGCGGGCGGCGTGGTCATCGAGGTCAACCCCGATGAGACCGAACTCACGTCCTCCCTGACTCACAGCGTGCGGGACGTGGCGTCAAAGGGACTGGCGGCGCTGATGGGCGAGGCTTGACCACCCCAACCGGGACGCCTGTCACACCCTCCCCTCCGCCCCACCTGTTAAACTTCCCCGTTTGACCGGGGCCACTGGTGTCCCGTACAGGGGGATGACGTGACCGCAGCCGAAGCCATGCCGCAACTGAACGAGGTGTTTCCCGCACCGATCAAGACCGTGGAACCGGGCAGCCCCGCCGAGCGTGCGGGGGTCAGGCCCGGCGACCTGCTGATCCGGGTGAACAGGCAGAGCGTGACCGACGTGCTGGCCTACCGTCACCTGCTCGCGCAGGGGCGGGCCACGCTGGAGATCAGCCGCCCGGTGGAGCGCCCCTCGGTCCTCTCCGGCGTCCTCGGCGTGGCGCAGGACCACCACCGCCTTGAATACGACCCGGCGGCCCCCACCTTCACCTTCGACGTGGAATGGGAGGACCCCGGCCTCGACTTCGAGGAGGTTCTCTTCGACGGCATCAAGAAGTGCGCCAACAAGTGCGACTTCTGCTATGTCCATCAGATGCCGCGCGGCTTTCGCAAGAGCCTCTACATCATGGACGACGACTACCGGCTGTCCTTCCTCTATGGCTCCTTCGTCACCCTGACCAACCTGACCGAGGGCGACATCAACCGGATTCTCATTGAAAACCTCTCGCCGCTGTACGTCTCGGTTCACACGGCGAACCAGGACCTGCGCCAGGACCTGATGAAGTGGTGGAAGCTCAAGGTCAAGGACCCCCAGGCCGTGCAGATTCGCGGGATGATCGAGCGGCTGGAATCCATCGACCTCTACACCCAGATCGTCCTGGTGCCGGGCCGCAACGACGGCGAGCACCTCGACGACACGGTGGAGTACCTTAGCAGCCGCCCCAACGTGATCTCGGCGGCGGTCGTGCCCATCGGCCTGACCGGGCACCGCAAGAACCTCCCCGACGTGCGGACCTTCACGCGGGAGGACGCGCAGGACACCCTGGCCCGCCTGAACCGCTGGCGGCGGCAGTTCCTGGCCGAGCGCGGCACCCGCTTTGTCTTCCCCTCCGACGAGCTGTACCTGCTGGCGGGCGAGCCGCTCCCCACCGAGGAGGAATACGAGGGCTTCCCCATGCTGGAAAACGGCGTGGGCATGATCCGCGACTTCCTGACCGAAGGGCTGCCCGAGCTGCCCGCCGCGCTGCCCGCGCCCCGCAAGGTGATTCTGGGCACGGGGCTGCTGTTCGCCGGGTCGCTCGACCGCGCCGTGGAGCCGCTGCGCCAGATCGGGGGCCTGGAGATCGAGGTCCGGCCCGTGGAGAACAAGACCTTCGGGCGCGTGACGACGGTGGCAGGCCTGCTGACGGGCCGCTGCTTCCGTCACGCCGTCAAACCCGGCGAGGCCGACCTGCTGATCGTCCCGCCCACCACCCTGCGCTACGGCACCGAGCTGATGCTGGACGACACCAGCCTGACGGAGCTGCGGACCGAGTTCCGCATGGACGTGCGCCCCGGCGGCGCGACCCTGGGCGAGCTGGCCCGCGTCATTCTCGACGGCGTGCAGAGCAGCGGCCACCAGTGGGGCATGAGCGCCCACGCGGTCAAGGAAAGCCGGGGGCAGGCGTAACGGGGCTGTCAAATGTGACCTGATCTGCGGATCGCGTTAGGCTGAGCCATGTTTCAGGGCTTCCGGGATTTCGTGTTGCGCGGCAATGTCGTCGATCTGGCCGTTGGTGTGGTTATCGGAGCGGCCTTCACGGGTATCGTGACGGCCTTTTCCAATGGATTCATCAACCCATTGATCAAGGCGATCACCGGGGGCGGGGCGCAGGTGGGCGGCACCTTCAGAGTGAACGGGGCGGTGTTCGACTACGGCGCCTTCATCACGGCGGTCCTCAACTTCCTGATCGTGGCGGCCATCCTGTATTTTCTGGTGGTGCTCCCGGTCAACCGGCTCAACGAGCGTCTCAAGCGCGGCCAGCAGGCCCCGGTCGCCGAGCCCAGCAACCAGGAAAAACTGCTCGCCGAGATTCGTGACGAGCTGCGCCGCAGACCCTGACCGGGGCAGGCTGCCCTATCCTCTGACCATGCCGATGAATCCCGCCGAGCTGCACGCCCGCACCTTCCGGATGCACCGCGAGGCCCTGATGGACCTCTACGCCGAACTGCCCGAGGAGCACGGTACCTTGGCCGCGTGGGAAGGCGGCATGAGCTTTATCGGGCAGGCCGACCACCTCGCCGACAGCAGCGTGATGATGCTGGGCATGATCGCGGGGCAGGCTCCCCAGCGCCCTGCCCCTGGCGGCGGCAGTACCAGCGTCGCGGACGTGCGCGAGCGCCTGCGCCAGACCACCGAGCAGGTCGCCTCAGCGGTGGCCGCCCTCAGCGCAGATGACCTGGCCCGTACCGTGCCCGCCTTCGGGGGCCGCCCCCTCCCCGTCGCGGCCCTGCTCGACATGCTGATCGGCCACGAGGCCCACCACAAGGGCCAGGTCTGGGTCATGGCCCGGCAGGTGGGGGTCAAGCCGCCGATGTTCGTGAAGATGGGGTAATTCCGGGCGCCGCCCCGAGCGAAGCGAGCAGGAGAAGGGCGGTGTTCCCCGCAGCAGACGACCTGGCGGCGCTTTTCCGGGAGGTCGGGAGTGGAGAGGAAGGTCGCCTGTCGCCAGGAAATCAGAGAGGCGGAAGGCTCAGGCCCGAGCGTTCCGCCTCTTTTCTCGCTGGTCGCTAATTCACCAGCTTCGTCTTATTCGTCACGAAATCCATCAGCACGTACTGGCCGATGTTCTGCGGCGTCGTGAAGTAGGCCTTGCCGCGCGTCATCTCGGAGACGCGGCGCACGAAGCCGACAAGTTCGGGGTCGCGGGCCAGCATGAAGGTGTTGACCTGGATGCCGGAGCGGCGGCAGTTGGCGACCTCGCGTAGGGTGGCGCCCAGCACGTAGGGGTCCAGCCCGTAAGCGTTCTTATAGATGCGGCCGTCGGGCAGCGTGAGGGCCGAGGGCTTGCCGTCGGTGATCATCACGATCTGCTTCATGTCCTTGTTCTCGCGCTTCAGCAGCTGCTGCGCCAGCCGCAGGCCGCCCGCCGTGTTCGTGTGGTACGGCCCGATCTGCGCCTGCGCGAGCTTGGAGACCGGCACCTCCTCGGCGGAGTCGTGGAACAGCACGAACTTGACCGTGTCGCCGGGGTACTGGGTCCGGATCAGGTGCGCCAGGGCGAGGGCGACCTGCTTGGCGGGCGTAAATCTATCCTCGCCGTACAGGATCATGGAGTGCGAGCAGTCGAGCAGCACGATGGTCGCCGCCGAGGAGTTGTACTCCGCCTGCCGGATGACGAGGTCGGATTCCTCGAGCTGGTCGAAGCCCTTGCCCATGATGTTGCCCAGGGTGGCCGTCGTGTCGAGGTTGAGGGTGTCCCCGAACTCGTAGTTCTTGAGCTCGCCGGTCATCTCGACGCCGGAAGCGTACTCGCGGGTGTCGTGGGCGCCCGCGCTGGAGCGGCCCAGGCCCCCCATCAGGTCGCGCAGGCTCTTGTAGCCCAGAAAGTCGATGCTCTTGTCGGTGAGCTGAAAGCGCGACTCGCCGCTCTGGCCCTGCCCGCCCTGGCCCTCTTCCTCGTCGAACTCCTTGCGAATAAAGCCGTCCTGCTGGAGCCGGTCCATCAGGCGCTCGATCTGCTGGCCCAGCGGCGTCTCCCGCACGTCGTCGGCCTGCAGGGCCTCCAGAAGCTGCTCTTCCGGAATCATGCCCCGGTCGGCGAGCGCTTCCAGAATCGCGTCGAAGAGGTCGTCCATGGAGGGACGCGCGTTGGGATCGGGGTCGTAGGGGTCATTCATGCCCTGCCCCAGCAACGCTTCCTGAATCATCTGCATCAGCTCGCTGGAGTCGAGCTGGTCGAGTTCGCCCTCGAACTTGCTGTACCGCGTAACACGCGCCATACCGGTGACCTCCGTGGGGGGCAGCATGGCGCGTCCCGCCGCCCAGATTTGTAATGCCCCGCGCTAGGCCGTCAGCTTGACTGCGCGGCGGCCCATCACGCCCGCCCCAGCAGCGGGCTCATCTGCCCCTTGTCCCGGTGATTCACGCCTGAAGATGCCCGGTCCTCGAGTCTGCCCCGCCCCCGAAGGAGCCCCAGGAGTTATCGCCCCGGTGCCCTCCCGGTTCGGTAACGGATTGGACGGAAGCCGTATCACCCCTCTGGACAGGCTCTCCTGGCAGGGCCTGTCCCTTTTCCACTTTCCCCGGAGTGCCGCCCTACAATTCCCCCTGTGTCTCCCCACTCGCTCGGTCTGCTGCTGCTTGTGCTCGTCACGCTGCTGTGGGGCAGCACCTTCGCGGTGGTCAAGGAACTCGGGGAGTTGCTGCCGCCCGCCGTGCTGATCGCGTGGCGCTTCCTGATCGCCACGCTGGCGCTGCTGCCTGTGCTGTTGCTCACGCGGCGGCAGGAGGCGGAATCCTCTCCCCCGGGACGCCCCCTGTGGCGCGACGGCCTGATCCTGGGCGCGTGGCTGATCGCGGGATACGGCACCCAGACGATTGCCCTGCAAACGACGGGGGCCAACCGCGCCGCCTTTTTCACGGCGCTGAGCGTGGTGCTCGTGCCGCTGTGGCTCACGGTCGCGCAGCGCCGCCCGTTGCCCTGGGGGCTGTGGCTGGCGCTGCCGCTGGCCGTCGGGGGACTGGCCCTGCTCTCCTGGGAGGGCGGCAGTCTGGTCGTGGGAGACGCCTGGGCGTTGGCCTGCGCGGTGACCTACGCGGGCTTCATCATCGCGCTGGAGCGCACGGCGAGTCGGCACGGGGCGCTGCGCTTCACGATGGCGCAACTGCTGGCGGTCACGGCGCTCGCCTGGGTATGGGCGCTGATCGCCGAGCCGGGGGCGCTCTGGCCGCCCGCCGCCGCGTGGGGACCGCTGCTGTACCTCGGCGTGGCGGCGACCGCCGTGACCACGCTGCTTCAAACGGTCGGGCAGCGCCGGGTCAGCGCCGCCGAGGCCAGCCTGATCTATGCGCTGGAGCCGGTGGCCGCCGCGCTGTTCAGCTTCCTGCTGATCGGGGAGCGCATCGGCCTGCGCGGGGCAGTCGGCGGGCTGCTCGTCGTGGTCGCCACCCTGCTGGGGCAGCGGGCGGGCGAGGCGCACCCGGAGACGCCCACCCCGCAGGCCGAAGTCTCCTGATACGGGTTCGGTCTGTCTCGTCAGTACACCGGGACAGCACCGGTTGGCCCACTCCACGCCCGGAACCCGTGTCTCTCCCACTCGCGCTGCTCGGCTTGAATCACTGCGTCAACGGGTCAATCGGAGTCCATATGAAGCCCTAGAGCATTGGACAGACTGACGGCCCCCGGGGAAGGGCGCCCCAGGGGCCTCCCCGAATGCCCAATGCTCCTCTTCAATTCGCTCGCTCTGCTGCGCAGCTTTGCAAGTCCGCTCGGCCAACGAATGCGGAAACCCACCGCATTCTTATGGCAAATGCTCTAACGTCGGTCGGGCACCAGCAGGGTCCGCAGTGCTGGAGAGGCGCTCCAGACGTCCATCAGGCCCTCGCGGAAGGTCGAGCGGCGCACGGCGGCCTGCAGCGGGGCAGGCAGGTCGGCCGACGGGTAGACCCCCGTACGTCCCTGGGCCCCCACCCGCACGCCCAGCGGAAAGCCCAGGGTCAGGGCTGCCACCAGCAGGCCGCCCAGCAGCCAGCCGCCCAGCGCCCCGGCCCCGCTGTGCCACAGCGGCGTGGCCCCGGCCTGCGACATCCCGAGGCGCCGCAACCCCACGTTCAGGGCC
>NZ_JASNGB010000070.1 GCF_030271215.1 Deinococcus rhizophilus
GCTGCTGTCGCGCTCCGGCAGCGGGGCGGACGCGGCGACCTCGACCGGGGCGGCGGATTCCGCGCCCGCCTGCTGCACCCTCACCTTCGCCGTGCAGGGCGAGGCCCCCGGTCCGGTGCGCCTCAGCGTGGTGCGGGCGCCGACCGGAGCGAACCTGAAGGCGGGCCACGAGGTCGGCACCGCTCCCGGCGCCGTGACCCTGCCCACCCCCGGAGAGTACGTCCTGCGGGTGGCCGCCGACGGCTACGCTCCCGCCCAGGTCACCGTGACGGCCCCCAGCGCGGTGCCGGTGACGGTCGACCTCGCGCCCTAGAGCATTTGCCATAAGAAGGCGGTGGGTTTCCGCATTCGTTGGCCGAGCGGACTTGCAAAGCTGCGCAGCAGAGCGAGCGAATTGAAGAAGAGCATTGGGCATTCGGGGAGGCACCTGGGGCGCCCTTCCCCGGGGGCCGTCATTCTGTCCAATGCTCTAGGGCTGAGGGGCCGCGAGCGGCAGGACGGCGTGGCTGGACACCGCTTCCCCGCCCCAGCGGGCGCTGTGCCACAATCACGCCCGTGAGCCTCGTCATTCTGGACTTCGNGAGGGGCCGCGAGCGGCAGGACGGCGTGGCTGGACACCGCTTCCCCGCCCCAGCGGGCGCTGTGCCACAATCACGCCCGTGAGCCTCGTCATTCTGGACTTCGGCAGCCAGTTCACCCGACTGATCGCGCGGCGCCTGCGCGAGTTGGGCACCTACAGCGTGATCCTGCCGGGCACGGCCAGCCTGGAGCGCATCGCGCAGGAAAACCCCCAGGGGATCGTGCTGTCGGGCGGCCCCAGCAGCGTCTACGACCCCGCAGCGCCGCGCCCCGCGCCCGGCGTGCTGGAACTGGACGTGCCCGTGCTGGGGCTGTGCTACGGCATGCAGTTTCTCGCGCAGGAGGCGGGCGGCGAGGTCGCGCGGGCGGGCAAACACGAGTACGGCAAGGCCGACCTGACCCGCTACGGCGGGCAACTCTTCGCCGGAATCCAGGGCGAGTTCGTCGCCTGGATGAGCCACGCCGACTCGGTGACCCGGCTGCCGGAAGGCTACGAGGTGGTGGCCGAGACCGCCGACACCCCCGTCGCCGCCATCGAGAACCCGCTTACCCGGCGCTACGGGGTGCAGTTTCACCCGGAGGTCGTCCACACGCCCAAGGGTGGGCAACTGCTCGCCAACTTTCTGGACATCTGCGGGGTGGCCCGCGATTGGAACGCCGAGCACATCATCGACGACCTGATCGGGGGCGTGCGGGCGCAGGTGGGCGAGGAGGGCCGGGTGCTGCTCGCCATCAGCGGTGGGGTGGATTCCTCCACGCTGGGGCTGCTGCTCGCGCGGGCGGTCGGGGAGCGCCTCACCGCCGTCTTTATCGACCACGGGCTGCTGCGCCTCGGCGAACGCGAACAGGTGGAGGCCGCGCTGAGGCCGCTGGGCGTCAACCTCGTGACCGTGGACGCCCGCGCCGAGTTCATGGGGGCGCTGGCGGGCGTCTCCGACCCCGAGGAGAAGCGCAAGATCATCGGCCGCGAGTTCATCCGGGCCTTCGAGCGCGAGGCCCGCGAGTACGGCCCCTTCGACTTTCTGGCGCAGGGCACCCTCTACCCCGACGTGATCGAGTCGGCGGGGGGCGGGCACGGGGACAAGTCGGGCGCGGCCAACATCAAGAGCCACCACAACGTGGGCGGCCTGCCCGACGACCTCGCCTTCCAGCTCGTCGAGCCGTTCCGCACGCTGTTCAAGGACGAGGTGCGCGAGATAGCGAAGTTGCTGGGCCTCCCCGACCACATCCGCATGCGCCACCCCTTCCCCGGCCCCGGCCTCGCCATCCGCTGCCTGGGGGCGATCAGTGAGGAGAAGCTCGACATCCTGCGGCGGGTGGACGACATCTTCATCTCGGGGCTGCGCGAGTTCGGCCTCTATGACGGCTGCTCGCAGGCGCTCGCGGTGCTGACCCCCATCCAGTCGGTCGGCGTGATGGGCGACGGGCGCACCTACTCCTACACGGCGGCGCTGCGGGCCGTGACCACCGACGACTTCATGACGGCGGAGTGGGCGCGGCTGCCCTACGACTTCCTGGCGACCATGAGTAGCCGCATCGTGAACCAGGTCCACGAGGTCAATCGCGTGGTGTACGACATCACCGGGAAGCCCCCCGCGACGATCGAGTGGGAGTGAAGCCCGGACCCGCTTGACAGCCCTCGCCCTGGCCTGCATATTGAGAAACGATAATATCGCTTCTCGATAAACTCGTGCTGGGAGGTCTCTATGCGGCTGTCTGTGCTTCTTCGTCTGCTGGGATCGGGAGTGGGACTGGCCTGGGGGCTGGCGTGGCTGGGGGCCGCGTTTGCGGGACTGTTGGTGCTGCTGGCGCTTTTCAACACTCCGGGAGCAGGGGTGGGGGTGATGCTGGTGGGCCTGCTGCTGAGCCTGATGTTCGCCCAGGGGCTGGGGCATCTGCGGGCGGCGCTGCATCAGGCAGGCGTGGCCGGACCGCTTGACGGCGAAGTGGCCGAACAGGTGCGCCAGGGCGGACAGTGGCTGCTGCTCGCGGGGGTCGCTGCACTGCTGCTCCTGCTGATGCTGCCGTGGCTCGGCCTGGACGCAGTAGCAACCCTCTGGACACCCTCTTCCCTGCTATCCACGCTGCTGGGACTCGCCCTCCCCCTCCTGCTGATGGGGCTGAGTGGGTGGCTGGACGAGGGCCGACGCCTGCGCGACCGCGCCCGCGAGGTGGTGTGATGAAAGGTGATGTGATGGCAGCGTCGGCGTTGCGGTGGTTGGAATGGCTGTGTCTGGCTGCGCCCCTGGCCGTGGCCCTGGGGACGGCGCTCGCGTGGCAGTCCGGGGCCGAGCTGGACTGGCGCAGTGAGGCCGGGTCGGTCGCCCTGACGCTCCCGGCCCTGGCGCTGCTGTGGTGGGCGGCGCGGGCGAGGAGCCTGCCCGACACGGCCCGTGCCCTGACCTGGGCGGGCTGGGTGCTGGTGGGACAGGCGTTGCTCTCACTGCTGTGGGGCCTGCTGGAGCCGGAACGCCCGTCCGTGCCTGCCGCAACGCTGGCCCTGGTCGGAGGCGTGGGCACAGTGCTCGCCCTCCTCCCCGGCCTGGGCCTCCTCGCCCTCGCCGCCGTGCTGCGCGAGGTGAATATCCTCATTCAAGACGACGCACTGACCGTCTGATGCCCATCGAAATACGGCTCGACGAGCGGCTGCGCGAGCGCGGCATGACCCTCTCCGAACTCTCCGAGCGGGTGGGCATCACCCTCGCCAACCTCAGCATCCTGAAGACGGGTAAGGCGCGGGCGGTGCGCTTCAGCACGCTGGAGGCGATCTGCGAGGTGCTGGAGTGTCAGCCGGGCGACCTGCTGGTGTACAGGCGCGAGACGTGAAGGTAAAAGTCAGACCGGGCGCCGGAGTCCGGCCATGATCCGGCCGTAGCCCAGCGACATCAAGGCCCATAACAGCACCTGTAGGGTGAGGCGCACAGGCGTCACGGGTTCATTCACCAGACTGGTTCCAAGAACCATCGTGGCCGTGGGGAGGCCCCAGCCAGCCCCGATGAGGAGGGTCCTCTCACGCAGGGGACGCTGGGGTGTGGCCCGTTTCATCAGCCGGCCACTGAGAACGCCGAATATCCCTGCCAGCACTGGAATCCCCCAGAACCACAGCGGCACCGCCTCCACCTTCCAGTCCACCTGCCACAGGCCGAGGACCACCGTGATCAGGGCGAGAGCGAAAAAGGCTGCCAGGAAGGCGAAAGGCGAACGCTTCATCCCTCGAGGCTAGACCGTGGGGCGGCAGGACAAGGTGCCCTGCGGCCTGCTCGACAAGACAACGTCATGACAAAACCCCCCGCCCATCACAGGCAGGGGGTTGCTCTTGGGTCTGGCTCAGCGCCCGGCAGGCACGAACTCGCGGTCGGCGAAGTCCTCGCGGCGGGCCTCGCCACGGTCGCCGCCCCGGGTATCCCGGTCCCAGCGGCCCTGACCGCCGCCCCGGTTGCCGCCGCCCTGATAGCCGCCGCGTCCACCGCCCTGGCCCTGGTAGCCGCCGCCGCGTCCGCCACGCGAGCCGCCCTCGTCGCGGTCGCGGTAGCCCCGGCCGCCGCTGTAGTTGCCCCCCTGACGGCCCTCGCGGGCAGGGGCCTCGAACAGCTCGGGCAGCTCCTGAGCGACCTCGATCTGCACCTCGCCTTCCAGCGGGGAAGCGGCGATCAGCTTGGCGATGAACTCGCTGGGCACGTCCGCGACGGTGCCGCCGCGCCACTGCCGGACCTTGCCCAGACGGCGGGTGTCGAGGTCGCTGCCCCGCGCCAGCAGTGCCACCGTGCGCGGCACGCTGAGGCGCTCGCCGTGCAGGACGACGGTGGTCAGGCCTTCTTCCCCGCTCAGCAGGCTGGCGGCCTTGGCAGGCTCGGTCACGCCACTGATCTTGGCCAGCGCCCGGGCCAGCGCTTCCAGGCCCAACTCACTGAACAGGCGCTCGGCTTCGGCCTGGAAGGTCCCGGCGACGCCCGAGTCCACCCGGCGCACCATCTCGGCGCTCGCGCGGGCACTGGCCTCCTGCACCTCGCGGGGGGTGGGCAGCGGCCGCTCGCGGAACTGCACGCCCGTGCGGTACTCGAGGTTGCGCATCTCGCGGTTGTCACGGTCGCCGTACATCACGATGGCGGTGCCGGTACGTCCCGCGCGGCCGGTGCGGCCCGAGCGGTGAATGTAGCTCTCGTGGTCCTGGGGCAGGTGGTACTGCACCACCAGGTCGACCTCGGGGATGTCGAGGCCACGCGCGGCCACGTCGGTCGCCACCAGCACGCCCACGCGCCCGGAGCGGAAGGCCCCCAGCGCCCGCTCGCGCTGCGTCTGGGCGAGGTCGCCGTGCAGCGCCTCGGCCTCCAGCCCACGGTGGATCAGCTCGTTGGCCAGCTCGTCGGCCTCGCGCTTGGTGCGGGTAAAGACGATGGCCTTCTCGGGGTTGTAGACGGTCAGCAGGTCGGCCAGCACGCGGGTGCGGGTGCGGCCCACCTTGACCTTGAGGTGCTCGACGGTCTGGGCGGCCTGGCTCTTGCCCTCGCCCACCATGTCCACGATCACCGGCTCACGCAGGTACTTGCGCGACAGGCGGCGGATGTCGTCGTTCAGCGTGGCGCTGAACAGCAGCGTCTGGCGCTCGTCGGGCGTCTTTTGCAGGATCGTCTCGATGGCGTCGGCAAAGCCCACGCTGAGCATCTCGTCGGCCTCGTCGAGCACCGCGTACTGCACGGCCGCGAGGTCGAGGTTGCCGCGCTCGAGGTGGTCGATCAGTCGGCCGGGGGTGCCCACGACCACGTCGACGCCCCGGCGCAGGGCATTTTCCTGCGGGCTATAGGCCGCGCCGCCGTACACGGTGACGGTGGTGAGGCCCACGCCGCTCTTGGAGAACTCGTCGGCGACCTGCTTGGCGAGTTCGCGCGTCGGGGCCACCACGATGGCGCGGGGCGCCCGGGCACGCTCCCGGCTGGGTTCGAGGTTCTGGATGATGGGCAGCGCGTAGGCCAGCGTCTTGCCGGTGCCGGTGCGGGCGCGGCCGATCAGGTCCTTGCCGTTCAGGGCCAGAGGCAGGGCCTCGACCTGGATGGGGGTGGCTTCGGTGATGCCGCGCTCGGCGAGACGCGCCGCGAGTTCGGGCGCGATCAGTTGATCAAAGTTCATTTGTAGTCCTTTCGGGAAAGTGCCCCTGAGAACTACAAACGCCTTCAACCCTGAAAGCTCGTCCTGGTGGGGGTCCTCTCCAGCCGCCAGTGGTATCCTGGTCGGCGCACGAAAAGAAAGTGTACACGGTACGCCGTGAGAATGCAAGCGGGGAGTGAGCGGCGGCGGGAGGTCGGGGCGCGGCCTACTGGGGCAGCTTTACTGGGGCGACTGGGGCGCTTCCTCCAACGCTGCCGGAATGCTTCCCCCCAGCGCCACCCATGCCGAGAGCAGGTCGTCGGGGACAGGCGCGTGGAGGTGGAGCGCCCGGCCGGTCGCGGGGTGGGGCAGGGTCAGGAAGTGGGCGTGCAGGGCGTGGCGGGGCATCACGGCACTCTCGCGGCCGTACACCGCGTCCCCCAGAATCGGGCTGCCGAGGTGCGCGAGGTGGACGCGAATCTGGTGGGTGCGGCCCGTGCGCGGCTGGGCCCGCACCAGCGCGAGCGTGCGCCCGTGCCCGTCCGGGTGCGCCTCCAGCGGGGTGAAGCGGGTCTGCGCCTCTCGGGGGTTGGCCCCGCCCACCGTCATGCGCTGCCGGGCGGTGGGGTGGCGGCCGATGGGCGCATCCACGTGCACCGGCCCCTCTGCCCGCCACGCTCCAGCGGCAATCGCCAGGTACGTCTTGCGGGTGTCACGGTCCTTGAAGGCTCCTGCCAGCCGGGCGTGGGCCTCCACCGTCTTGGCGACCACGATCACGCCGCTGGTGTCCCGGTCCAGCCGGTGCACGATGCCGGGGCGGTAGCCGTCCGGTCCCTCGGCGCCGGGCTGCTGGGGCAGGGTCAGGCGGCCCAGCAGGGCATTGACCAGCGTGCCCGTGGTCACGCCGGGCGCGGGGTGGGTCACCATGCCGGGCGGCTTGTTCACGGCGATCAGGTGCTCGTCCTCGTACAGCACGTCGAGGGGGACCTGTTCGGGAGCGACGGTCGCGTCGGGGGGCGGGGGCGGCCGCACGGTCAGGGCCTCGCCGCCCCTGAGTTTCAGGCTGGCCTTGGTCGCGGGCAGGCCCGCCACCGCCACATGTCCGCCCGCGATCCACCCGGCGACCTGCGAGCGGCTGACCCCGGTCAGGTCGGCGAGCACCGCGTCGAGGCGGCCCGGCGCGGCGGTGAGGTGCAGGGGCTCGGTCACGCGGGGCAGTGTAAATCCTGCTCAACCTTCGCGGGCCGTCGCCAGGGCTTCCAGCGCGTCGGCCAGCGCCGCGACTGACAGGCGACCCGAATCCAGTTCCAGATCGGCCCCGGCCCGCAGCAGGGGCTCCACCGTCTCCAGGTGGTGAAGGATCAGCGCCCGTTCCCCGGGAGTCTGCCCGTAGGGGTTGTCGGTGCGGGCCTGAACACGGGCCAGCAACACGTCAGCGGGGGCGCTGAGGAGAACCACCCGGTCGAAGCCCCCGTACAAGGCGCCCTGGTTGGACTTGCAGCCGCATACGAACAGCGGCCGGGCTTCCTCAGCGAGCAAGTCGCGCATGGGCGCCTCTCGCCACACCCAGTCAGGCTGCCCCTCGGCGTCGGTCGTCCACTCCGACCACCCGTCCGTGTCGGTGTCCACGGCCCGGAAGCCGCGCCGGGCGAGTTCGCGGATCACCGACGACTTGCCGGTGCCCGACATGCCCGTGATCAGGACGCGCCCCGGCAGGGGGTCGCCCCACACGCCCGGCCCGGCGCTCACCGCGAGGACTCGGCCTTGAGGGGCGGCACCCGCAGCCCGCCGCGCCCGTCCCAGCCCTTGAAGGCGTAGAAGCGGCCCGGCTCGCCCGTGCGGAGGTAGTCCAGCAGCGGCTCGCGCATGGGCGGGGATTCCAGCAGGTCCATCGCCTCGTCGGGGGTGCAGAAGCGGGCCTCCACGATGAAGCCGTCGGGGTCGGCGGGATTGAGCAGCCCCTCCCAGGTGGCCTCGAACGCGACCGCGATGGCCCGCTCGCCCCGGCGTTCGTCCTCGATATGGACCGTGTAGACCATGTGCTTGATCCCGGTGAGCTTCAGGCCCGTCTCCTCCACGATCTCGCGGTAGAGGGCTTCCAGCAGCGTCTCGCCGGGTTCGACCACGCCGCCGGGCAGGGTGTGGCGCACCCGACCCAGGCCCTGCCAGTCGTTGCCGACGAGCAGCACCCGCCCGAAGCGGTCGCGCAGCACCCCGGCGGCGACGAGCAGGTCACGCCGCGCCATCGGGGGCCTCCGCGAGGTCGAGCAGCTGCCGCTCGCGCTCCTGCCGGGCGAGGGCCGCCACGACCGGGGCCAGCCCCCCCGCGACCACGCTGTCGAGGGCGAAATTCTTGACCTCCCCCTCCAGGCGGTGGTCGGTGACGCGGTTTTGCGGGTAGTTGTAGGTGCGGATCTTCTCGGAGCGTTCGCCCGTGCCCACCTGCGCGGCGCGGGTCTGGCGCTCCTCGGCCTCGCGGGCAGCCCGTTCGCGCTCGGCGAGGCGGGCGGCGAGCACTTGCAGCGCCTTCTCGCGGTTCTTGATCTGCGAGCGGCCGTCCTGACAGACCACCATGATCTCGTCGGGCGTCCCGGCGCGGTACACCGCCCGCACCGCCGAGTCGGTGGTGTTCACGCCCTGCCCGCCCGCCCCCTGCGAGCGGAACACGTCGATGCGGACCTCCGAGAGGTCGAGGTGAACCTCGCTGGCCTCGACCTGCGGGAGCACCGCCACCGTCACGGTGCTGGTATGGATGCGGCCCTGCGACTCGGTGGCGGGGACGCGCTGCACGCGGTGGACGCCACGCTCCCACTTGAGGGCGCGAAAGGCGAACTCCCCGGTGACCTCCGCGACCACCCGGCTCGCCCCGCCGAGGTCGCTCTCGGAGGCCTCCAGCACGTTCAACTTCAGGCCCGCGCCCTCGGCGTAGCGGGTGTACATCCGCAAGAGGTCCACCGCGAAGAGGCCCGCCTCCGCACCCCCGGCCCCGGCCCGCAGCTCCAGGATCACGTCGCGGGCGTCGTCGGGGTCGGTGGGGAGCAGCAGGACCTCCAGCTCGGCGTCCAGCTCGGTCAGCCGTGCCGAGAGGCTCTCGACCTCCCCGGCGGCGAGTTCGCGCAGTTCGGGATCGGCCAGCAGCTCGCGGGCCTGGGCGAGCGCCCCGACCACCTCCGCCCGCTCGCGGTGCAGGGCCACGACCGGGGTCAGTTCGCGGTGGCGGCGGGTCAGGCGGGTGTACTCGGCGGGATTGGCCAGGACCGCCGGGTCGCCCATCGCCCGCTCGATATGGGAGAACTCGGCCGCCAGTTCCTCCAGGCGGCCTCCCTGGGCACCGCTTACCACGGCGGCCCGGCGGGGGTCGGAACAGGGGTAGACACAGGCTTCATGGGGTCAGTCTACTGTCCGCCCCCGCAGCCGACCGGAAGGCGGACACCAGGCCCCGCGCCTGGGGGGAACGCTACAGTCGGCCCATGCAATCGCGAGCGGGGGAATCGGAAGTGCGGCGAACGGTGACAGTGGGACTGCTGGGCTGCGGGACGGTGGGCCAGAACGTGCTGCGCTTGCTGGAGCGGCGGCGTGACATTTTCGCCAGCATGGGCGTGGAGGTCGAGGTCGCGGGCGTGCTGGTACGCGACCTGAACCGCGAGCGGGACGTGCCGCCGGGAACCCCACTGCGCGACGACCCCGCCTTCCTTCAGGAGTGCGCGGTCGTGATCGAGGCGCTGGGCGGCATCGAGGCGCCGCTGGCGCTGCTCGCGCCCTACCTCCGCAGCGGGCGGCCCGTGATCACCGCGAACAAGGCGCTGCTGGCCGAGCGCTGGGACGAGCTGCAGGGGCACGCCCTCGCCGGGCGGCTGTACTACGAGGCGGCGGTGATGGCCGGAACGCCCGTGATCGGCCCGATGAGTACGGTGCTGCGGGCGAGCACCTTCACCCGTCTCCAGGCCGTGCTGAACGGGACCTGCAACTACGTCCTCTCGCAGATGGAGGCCGGGAAGCCCTACGCCGAGGCCCTCGCGCAGGCGCAGGCCCTGGGCTATGCTGAGGACCCGCCCACACTGGATATTGGCGGCTTCGACACCGCCCACAAGCTGACCGTGCTGGCCCGCTTCTGCGCCCACGGGGACTTTCCGTATTCGGCGGTGGAGACCCAGGGCATCGAGGACGTGACGCTGGAGGACGTGCAGGAGGCGAAGGCGGCCGGGCAGCGCATCAAGCTGGTGGCCGAACTGCGCCCCGACGGGGACGGCTGGCACGCCCACGTCTCGCCCCAGCGCCTGCCAGTGACCCATCCCCTGTGCAACGAGGGCGCCAGCCGCAACGCGCTGGTCTACGAGGGCGAGGAATGCGGCCCGCTGATCTTCGCCGGGGGCGGGGCGGGCGGGATGGTCACCGCGTCGGCGATGGTGGGTGACCTGCTGGACTGGGTGATCGGGTTTCCGGGGCACGTGCCGCTGCACTGAGGGGCCGCGAAAGAACAGGACGCCGAGTCAAAACGGCGTCCTGTTCCTGGTGGTGGAGGCTAAGAGATTCGAACTCTTGACCCTCCGCTTGCAAAGCGGATGCTCTCCCGCTGAGCTAAGCCCCCTCAGCGCCGTTCAAGGTAGCAGAGTGCGCCCGCCAGGACAAGCGCCCGCTAGCATGGTCCCCATGGTTCGCCGCCGCCCACCCCTGCCCCCCTTTCCGCCCGGCGCCCTGCTGGTGGGAGGAGCTGTGCGCGACTGGCTGCGCAGCGTGGCGCCGGGGGACTTCGACTGGGTGGTCCCCGACCCTGCCGGGGCCGCCGGGACGCTCGCTGGGTCGGTGGGCGGCTCCGCCTTTGCGCTTGACCTGGAACGCAGCTACTGGCGGGTCCATGCCCCCGGCGGCGTGCAGCACGACTTCGTACCGCTGCCGGGCCACCTGGTGGACGACCTCTTGCGGCGCGACTTCACAGTGAATGCGCTGGCGCTGACCCCGGAGCGGCGGGTGATCGACCCCAGCGGCGGGCAGGCCGACCTGCGCTCCCGGCGGCTGCGGATGGTCTCGGAGGCGAACCTCCGCGCCGATCCCCTGCGGGCGTGGCGGGCGGTGCGTTTCGAGGTCACGCTGGGGTTCCGGCTGGAGAGAGGCACCGAGGCCGCCGTGCAGCGGGTGGCCGCTGACCTCGGCGCTGGGACGCTGCCCCTTCCCGCCGCCGAGCGCGTCCGGGACGAGCTGGAGGCCCTGCTCGGCCACCCGGACGCGGCGCGGGGCATCCTGCGGCTGGAGGACCTGGGGCTGCTGGCCCTGACCCTGCCCGAACTGCGTGAGGGGCTGGGGATGGTGCAGGGCGGCTTTCACCACCTCGACGTGTTTCACCACGGGGTCGAGGCGCTGCACCAGCTCCTGACCCGCTTTCCGGACGCTGACCTGCCGCTGCGCTGGGCGACCCTGTTGCACGACGTGGGCAAGCCGCGCACGCGGGGCACCAATCCGCGCTCGGGCCGCACCACCTTTTACGGGCACGACCGGGCAGGCGCCGAGCTGGCCCGCGAGATGCTGACGCGGCTGCGGCTGCCGTCGGCCACGGTGGACCGGGCGGGGGCGCTGGTGCGGGCGCACATGGCGCAGCTTCCCGCCAATGAGCGCGAGGCCCGGCGCTTCGTGCACCGCCGCCGCCCGCTGCTGCCGGAGTTGCTGCGGCTGATGCTGGCCGACCGCGAAGCCTCGCGCGGCCCTGACAGCCACCCGGCCATCCGGCACGCCTACGCCCGGGCGTTCGAGCGGGTGCTGGCCGCCCTGGAGGAACAGCCCCGGGCCCCCCGGCCCCTGCTGACGGGCGAAGCCGTGATGGGGCTGCTGCACCTCTCCCCCGGTCCCGCCGTCGGGGAGGCGCTGCGGGCGGTCGCGGAGGCGCAGGCGCTGGGCGAGGTGCAGACCCCGGAGGAGGCGCGGGCCTTCTTGCAGGCGCGGCGGGCCGAGGATTCCTCTCCCCGTTAGTCAGGCTCTGGTGAACGGTTTGCCTCTATGCTGGCCCGGCATGTCGCCGACCGAACTTTCCCCTGTCACCACGGAATGGCCCGTCACGCCCGAGTGGGTCGCGGACGCCGTCTTCTACCAGATCTTCCCCGACCGTTTCGCGCGCAGCGGGCGCGTCACGGGCCTGAACCTCCAGCCGTGGGGCAGCCCGCCCACGATCCACGGGTACATGGGCGGCGACCTGTGGGGCGTGGCCGAGCACCTCGATCACATTCAGAGCCTCGGCGTGAATGCGATCTACTTCTGCCCGGTGTTTCAGTCGGCGTCGAACCACCGCTACCACACCCACGACTACTTCCAGGTCGATCCCATGCTGGGCGGCAACGAGGCGCTGCGGCACCTGTTGGACGAGGCGCACGCGCGGGGCATCCGGGTGGTGCTGGACGGGGTGTTCAACCACGCCAGCCGGGGCTTTTTTCAGTTCAACGACCTGCTCGAACAGGGCGAGGCCAGCGCCTACCGCGACTGGTTCCATGTGGACGGCTGGCCGCTGCACGCCTACGACGAGGCGGGACCCGCCAACTATCAGGCCTGGTGGGGCATCCGGGCGCTGCCAAAGTTCAATACCGCGCACCCCGCCGTGCGCGAGTTCCTGCTCTCGGTCGCCGAGTTCTGGATCCGCTTCGGCGTGGACGGCTGGCGGCTCGACGTGCCCAACGAGATCGACGACGACGCCTTCTGGCGCGAGTTCCGGCGGCGGGTGAGGGCGGTCAACCCCGACGCCTACATCGTCGGGGAAATCTGGGGCGACGCGCACCGCTGGCTGCAAGGCGACCAGTTCGACGCCGTGATGAACTACCACTTCACCCGCCCCTGCCTGGGCCTGTTCGCGGCGCGGACCATCGACCACGCGCTGAACGAGGTCAGCGGCATGGGCCGGGTGGACGCGCTGGACGCCGCCGCCTTTGCCCGGCGCATCGGGGAGGTCACCCGGATGTACCACCCCGAGATCGTGCGGGCACAGCTCAACCTGCTCGACTCGCACGACACGGCCCGTTTTCTGACGGCGGCGGGCGGGGACGCCACAGCCTTCCGGCTCGCCAGCGTCTTCCAGATGACCTACGTCGGGGCGCCGTGCATCTATTACGGCGACGAGATCGGCCTCCCCGGCGGCCCCGACCCCGACTGCCGCCGCGCCTTTCCCTGGGAAGACAAGGAGAGCTGGGACCGCGAGACGCTGGAGCTGCTTCAGCGGCTCACAGCGGCCCGCCACGCCACCCCCGCCCTGCGCCGGGGCGAGCTACGTTTCACCCACGCGGAGGGCGAGGGCCTCGTCTACACCCGCGAACTGGGGGAACAGGCGGCCTACGTCGCCCTCAACACTGCGCAGGCGCAGGTCCGGCTGCCCCTGACCGGAGTGCGGCCCGGCATGTACCGCGACGCGCTGAGTGGCCGCACCTACGACCTCGGTGGAAACAGCGAGCTGGACGTTCCCGCACGGGGGGCGGTGGTGCTCATTCCGGCGTGAGCAGGAGCTTCCAGCACTGCCTCTTCCACACCAATGGAAGCTTTGCTCCGCGCTCCTCTCCGCCCTCTCCCCTTCCCGCTCAGCCCTTCACACCCCTGATGTAGAAGCGCATCAGGAAGGCGAACAGCAGCACCAGTGACACCGCCGCCAGCACGTAGGAAGGCATCAACGCCCCGTAGTTCGGCGTGACCGCCGTGGCCGCCCCGCCGCCCTGAAAGGCCACCAGCGCGACGGGCAGGGTGCGGTGCCGCTCTTCGAGCACCAGCGAGGGCAGCCAAGTACTCGTTCCACACCGGAATCAGCCGGATGATCGCCACGCTGACGAGTACGGGCAGGGTGGCCAGCAGCACGAGCCGGCGTGGCAGCGCGAGGTGCCCGGCCCCGTCGAGCCGCGTGGCCTCCAGCAGGTCGCGCGGAATCTCCCCGAATGCCGCCCGCATCACCAGGATGGCAAAGGGGTGCCCGGCGACGATGGTCGGCAGGATGATCGCGAGGTCATTGCTCGGGAGTGTGAGCGCCCGGATCCGCGCGGAGAGCGGAATCAGCGTCAGCAACTCGGGTGCCAGCAGCAGCGCGGAGGTCAGGCCAAACAGCAGGTGCCCCCCCGGAAAGTCCATCAGCGCGAAGGCGTAGACGCTGAGATTGGCGAACATCAGCGTCGCCAGCACGCTCGCCAGGATCACGATCAGCGAGGTCAGCAGCGGTCCCTGAATCTACGCCCGGGCCAGCGCGTAGAGCCTGGCCTCAAATAATATTGAGGTACTGTGACGACGGCCCAACTTCACCAAGCCAGGACTGACGAGCAGGCCACCGCGACAGCCAAGGCCTCGCTCCCAGTACTGCGGGCAGCTCGGCAATGCACCACAAGTGGAACAGATGCGTAGGAATCAACCTCAGTACCTGACAGGTTGAGGTTTTTGCTGTACAGGAGCGGG
>NZ_JASNGB010000071.1 GCF_030271215.1 Deinococcus rhizophilus
GCGAGCAGCCCTGGTCGTGCCCGCACGGGCGGCCCACCGTGCTGCGCCTGCCCGAGCGCGACCTCGCCCACGCCTTCGGGCGGCGCGGGGTGCGGGACGTGGCGCGGGGGCGGGACGCCGTTCACAGCGGTAACCACAAGACCTGAGGGCCTTTCCTTCAGGTCTTGTGGGGCGAGCGGAGCGGGTGGCTGCCACAGGCAGCGGTTGGAGTGGAGTTGAGGGGGGTGCTGTCCTCCCTCCAACGCAACGGAACACCGCCGTCAGTCCCCGAAGACCTCCGGCGGGTAGGCCACCCGCTCCCGCGTCGTCGTCACGTAGGCGCTGCGGCCCAGGTACACGGCGGCCTCGCCCGCGAAGAGGCCCTCCCCGTCGTACATCGCCGGGTCATACCGCACCCCCGTCACCCGCCCGACGAACAGGTCGTGGTCCCCGGTGGGCACGGCCTCCACCACCTCGCAGGTGTAGTGCAGGTACGCGTCCGCGAGGGCCAGCCCCGCGTCTGGCAGCGTCTCCAGCCCCAGCCGCCCGAACTTGTCGCCGCCCCCGTGCCCATCCAGGTCGTGCAGGCTCAGCACCCCCGCCCCCTGCACCGCCCGCGCCGCCGCGAAGGGGAGGAAGTTCACGCCGAAGCACCCGCTCCCGACGATCAAGGGGTGGGTGGCCCGCTCCCGCCCCACCGCCACCCCGTACAGGGGCGGCTCGGCGCTCAGCGCGGTGTGCCAGCCCACGCTCAGGAGGTTGCGCGTCCCCGCGTGCTCGGCGGTCACGAGGGCGACGGTACCGGGGTAGTAGCCGAAAAAGCGGGTGGTCTGGGCGGAGAGCATGGCCCCGAGGATAGGGCGCCCTGCCTCCGGCCCCGTATCCCGCCCTGCTCTCGTAACATGGCCCCCATATGCCTGTCGTCACCCGCATCGCCCCCAGCCCCACCGGAGACCCGCACGTCGGGACCGCTTACATCGGCCTCTTCAACCACGCCCTCGCCGCGCAGGCCCGCGCACGCGGCGAGGAGGGCCGCTTCATCCTCCGCATCGAGGACACCGACCGGGGCCGCTACGTCGCGGACTCGGAGACGCGCATCTTCCAGATGATGGGGTGGCTGGGCCTGACCCCCGACGAATCGCCCCTGCAGGGCGGCCCCAACGGTCCCTACCGCCAGTCCGAGCGCACGGGGCTGTACGGAGACTACGCCCGCCAGCTCGTCGCCTCCGGGCACGCCTACCACGCCTTCGAGACGCCCGAGGAACTGTCGGCCCTGCGCGAGCAGGCCCAGGGGGAGGGGCGCGTGATCGCCGTTCCCAGCCGCGACCTCGACCCGGCAGCGGCGCAGGCCCGGGTGGACGCGGGCGAGGCCGCCGTGGTTCGCCTGAAGGTTCCGCGCGAGGGCGAGACGGTCGTGAACGACAGCCTCCGCAAGCCCATCGCCTTCCAGAACCGCGAGATCGACGACAAGGTGCTGCTCAAGGCCGACGGCTTTCCCACCTACCACCTCGCCAACGTGGTGGACGACCGCCGGATGGAAGTCACCCACGTCGTCCGCGCCGAGGAATGGATCACCTCCACGCCCATCCATGTGCTGCTGTACCGCGCCTTCGGCTGGCCCGAACCCGTCTGGGCGCACATGCCGCTGCTGCGCAACGCCGACAAATCCAAGATCAGCAAGCGCAAGAACCCCACCTCGGTGGAGTGGTACATGGATCAGGGCTTCCTGCCCGAGGCGATGCTCAACTTCCTCGCCACGATGGGCTGGACGCATCCCGACGGTCTGGAACTCTTCGACCTCGCCGAGTTCCAGCGCGTCTTCCGGCTGGAGGACGTGACCCTGGGCGGCCCGGTCTTCAGCCTCGACAAGCTGAAATGGATGAACGGCAAGTACCTGCGCGAGGTGCTGAGCGAAGACGAGGTGGCGAAGCGGCTGCACGCCTACCTCGCGGGGCAGAAGCACGAGCTGCCGCTGGACAAGTACTTCCGCGCCGTCGTCCGCATGATGATTCCCCGGATGGACGTCTTTTCCGAGTTCCTGGAAAAGACCTCCTACTTCTGGTCCGAGGACTACCCCGTCAACGAGAAGGCGCAGAAGCTGATCGAGGAGGGCCGCCCCTTCCTGGGCAACCTCGCCGCCCGCCTGAAGAACCTGCCCGCCTTCGACCAGGCCACGACCGAGGCCGAGCTGCGGGCCTTTGCCGAGGAGCGCGGCCTCAAGCCCGGCAAGGTGATGCAGCCCCTGCGGGCAGCGGTCGCGGGCACGGGCGAGAGCCCCGGCATGTTTGAAATGCTGGAGGCGCTGGGCCGGGAACGGGTGGTGGCGCGGGTAGAGCGGGCGGCGCGGGGCGGATAGAGCGGCTCAGTTCCCCGGCAGCGCGTACACGTTCAGGCGGCCATCCCCGGAGGCCACGGCGAGGCGGTCTCCCTCACGGCTGACGGCGAGGGTGGGCCACAGTCTGGCCCCACCGGGGAAGGGGCGCAGCGGCTCCAGCACCTGCGCGGGCTGATTCAGATTCGCCCGCAGGATGCGGCCGTCGTCCAGCGCGGCGAAGAGCATGTTGCCCGGCGTGACCTCCACGTCCGTGACCTGCACGCTGGGGCCGGGGGTTTTCAGTTGCGCGACCCGCTGACCGCTCGCCACGTTCCAGACCGCCACGCCCGCCGCGTCCTCGTCGGCCACCACGAAGCGCCCGTCCGGGCTGAAAGTGGGGGCATCGGGAGCGTCCACCTTCTGTTCCCGCTGCAACCCGCGAAGCCCCCCGGCCTGTACGTTCCAGACCCGCACTTCCCGGTCACAGGAAAAGGCCAGTCTGGTGCTGTCGGCGCTCCAGGCCACGCCGCTGGGGAACATGCCCGACGCCCGGAAGCAGTCGGCGGGCTGCTGCGGCAGGACCTTGAGGCGGCGCGTGAGGTCGGAGGTCCAGACCTCCACCCGGCGGTTCTGGGCGAGCGCGGCCACCGAACGGCCATCCGGGCTGATGCTGACGTTGAAAAAGGTGCCCGGCAGTGCCTGGAGCGGCTGTCCACCTCGCGCATCCCAGCGGCGCAGCCCCGCCGCGCTGTGGGTGATGAGAAAGCCGCCATCCGGAGTGAAGTGGGTGCCGAAAAGTTCGTCGGTTCCGTCTGCCCTGTCACAGCCGAGGGCGCGTGCGAAGTGGCCGCGCAGGGGAGCAATGACTTTCCCGGACGTCAGGTTCCAGACCGCGACCTTGACCTGGCACGTCGCATAGTCCACCTGCACGGCCAGCGTGCGGCCCCCCGGCGTGACGAGAGACGAATAGAGCCTGCTGCTTCTGGGCAACCTCACGGTGCGCGGCGTGCCCGTGCGCGGCACCAGCACGGCGGCCCCGCCGTCTGCATCGGTCGCCACGGCACGCAGACGGTCCACGTGCTGGGCCGTTCGGGCGTTCGGGTGCGTCATGCTCTGCACGGGGGTAGGAAGAGGTACGGCGGCCTGGGCAGCCGTCACCAGCGCCAGACTCAGGGCCAAGGGTATTCGCACCCTCCCATCCTGGACTGTCCGGGTGACCCCTGCCTGAAGGGTTCTGCGTGCGGGAGACGGCTACAATGCGCTCCAAGAGCAGGTTTCAGGAGGAAACAGACTATGGAAGATCGCCGCATCAGGGTCCTGATCGCCAAGCCCGGCATGGACGGCCATGACCGGGGCGCCAAGGTGGTCGCGCGGGCGCTGCGCGACGCCGGAATGGAAGTGGTGTACACCGGCCTGCGCCAGACCGCCGAGATGATCGTGAACGCCGCCATTCAGGAGGACGTGGACGCCATCGGCCTCAGCGTGCTGTCGGGGGCGCACATGCACTATTTCCGCGAGGTGACGGCGCTGCTGCGCGAACGCGGGGCCGAGGACATCATCCTGTTCGGGGGGGGCATCATTCCCGATCAGGACCTGCCCAAGCTCGAAGAACTCGGCGTGGGCAAGGTCTTCACGCCCGGCGCGAGCACCCAGGACGCCGCCGCGTACCTGAAGACCGCCGTGGCCCAGCGCTGGGCGGCCCAGGGTGGCTGAGCCGCCCGCCCCCGCCCCCGCCGTTCCCACCGCCGCCGCTCCCGCCCTGCCGCTGGGGCGGCTTTTTCCGCTGTACGCCGCGCAGGCGCTGGCGACCGGGGCCACCACCGTCAGCACCATCCTCGCGGCGCTGGTGGTGGGCAACCTGGGCTTTACGTCCCTGATCGGCCTGCCCGCCACCCTGATCAGCGCGTCGGCCGCGCTCTCGGCGGGATTGTTCGGAGCGCTGATGCTCTCGCGGGGGCGGCGGGTGGGGCTGGCCTCGGCCTTCGTGCTGGGAGCTGTGGGGGCGGGGCTGGGGTTCGCGGGGGCGCGGGCGGGTTTGCTGCCCGTCTTCCTGCTGGGAGCCTCACTGATGGGCGCGGCGCAGGGCGGCTACCAGCAGGCCCGCTACGCCGCCGCCGAGAGCGTGCCCGAGTCGCGCCGGGGCACCGCCCTGGGCCTGTTGATGCTGATGAGCGTGGCAGGCTCGCTGCTGATGACCGGGTTTTCCGGCGGGGTGGAGCGGCTGGGCGAGCGCCTGGGCGCCAGCCCCGAGGTCGCCGGATGGCTGGTGGGCGGCGGCCTGCTGGGGGTGGCGGCCCTTCTCATGCTGGTGTGGCGTCCGGTGGCAGGTCCGGCGCAGCGGGTGGCGGGGGCGCGTCCCGGCTTTGCTGCCACCTTCCGGCAGCCCGGCGTGCGCTCCACCGCCCTGGCCCTCGCCACCGCGCAGGGCCTGATGGTCACCCTGATGAGCCTGACCCCCCACCGCGCCCACGAGATGGGTGTGGACCACGCCGGGGTCGCGGCGCTGATCTCGGGCCACATCGTCGGGATGTTCGGCTTCGGCTGGCTGACCGGGCCGCTGATCGACCGTCTGGGCGTACGGGTGGGGTATGTGGGCGGCTCCGCCTTGCTGGGGGCGGCGGCGCTCACGGCCACCCTGCCGGGCACCGCGTGGCTGGGCGTCAGCATGTTCGTGCTGGGGCTGGGCTGGAACCTCGCCTTCGTGTCGGGCAGCAAGGCCCTCTCGCGTCACCCCGCCGCGCAGGGCGTGACCGACGGCCTGGGGTACGTGGCGGCCGGGGCGGGGACGTTGCTGGGCGGCCTGATCATCGCGCGTGCGGGCTTTCCGGTGCTCGCCTACGCCTGCGCCGTACTGGCCCTGCTGCCGCTGCTGAGCGCGTGGCGGGCGGGACGGTAGGGATCAGGACCGCAGGTTCCACGCCCCCCACAGCACGATCAGCAGCAGGAAGGCCAGAGGCCACAGCCGCAGCCCGGCCGTGGGCCGTCCGCGTTCCTGGCGGGTCTGCCGTAGTGCGGGGATGTACAGAGCCGCGCCGACCATCCCATCAGCAACAATGGCGGAAGCGGGCTGCCCAAGCTGGTCCCGTTCCCTCCCAGAAGCGCGTCGATGGGTGCCCACGCCAGTGGTCCACAAGCCGCCGCCGTTGCCAGAGACGTCGCCGCCCGCCATCCGGCAGCAGAGGCCCCGGTGCGCCAGCGCTCGCCAAGGGCGGCGAGGGCCCAGCAGCGCAGAGCCCAGCAGGAGGGCCAGGGGCAACCACAGCAGCAGGGTGAGCAGCGTGTCGGCCACCGTCCCACCTTAGAGCATTTGCCATAAGAAGGCGGTGGGTTTCCGCATTCGTTGGCCGAGCGGACTTGCAAAGCTGCGCAGCAGAGCGAGCGAATTGAAGAAGAGCATTGGGCATTCGGGGAGGCACCTGGGGCGCCTTTCCCCGGGGGCCGTAATTCTGTCAAATGCTCTAGCCTCCCTCCCTCCCCAAGACCGACCGACGAAAAGCCCCGCACCGGGGAGGGCGCGGGGGCAAAGGCTGGCGGAACGGGAGAGATTCGAACTCTCGGTACGGTTGCCCGTACACACGCTTTCCAGGCGTGCCCCTTCAACCACTCGGGCACCGTTCCAGCGCACAGAAGATTAGCGGGTCAGCCTCCGAAAAGCAAACCCCGGCCAGGGTTCAGGTGTAGGGGTCGCGCAGGTAGTCGGTCATCACCCGCAGCGGCGGATACGTTCCCGCCCGCAGCGCCGCCTCCACCCCCCGCGCCCGCGTCCAGGCCGCCTCCGCCAGTGCAGGCGTGACCAACCCGGCCCCCACCGCCTCCTCCAGCTCGTCGCCGTCGATGACGTGCGTCTCGGTGACGCGCCCGTCCGGGGTCCAGTCCGCGATCACGTCCAGATAGAGGTCGTCGCACCAGGGCAGGCCGCCTTCGCCGATGCCCTCGCCCCCGTGAAGGTCCACATAGAGCTGCCGGACCTCGCCCGAGGCGTCCAGCATGGCGGTCAGGGCGTCGCCGAGCGTGCCCTCGCCCGTGCCCGTGGGGTGGACGCGGACCCAGCGGAAGCCGTGGTCCAGAATCCGCACCGTCCGCTCCCCGAACGGCACGTCCAGCACACGGCCGACCTCGTGGGCGGTGAAGTCCACGATGACGAAGCCGGGGACGTGCAGCACGGTCTAGGTGTGCCGCAGGGCGCGGGACCACGGGCGCAGGTCGAAGACTTTGCGCTTCATGCCAGTGCCCGCGAGCCCAACCCACGCAGCGCCGAGAGCAGCAGCTCGCCCTCGACCGCCTGCACGCGGGCCTTGAGGCTCTCCAGCGTGTCGCCGGGCCGCACGGGCACCCGCGCCCGCGCCAGCACCGGCCCCTCGTCGATCCCCGCCGTGACGAGGTGGACGGTCGCGCCCGATTCCGCGTCTCCCGAGGCCAGCACCGCCGCGTGAACCCGGTCCCCGTACATCCCGCGCCCGCCGTGCCGGGGCAGCAGGCTGGGGTGGATGTTCAGCACCCGGCCCGCGTAGGCCCCCAGCACCCCCGGCCCCAGCGCCTTCATGTAACCGCTGAGAACCAGCGTGTCCACGCCTGCCCCCCGCAAGAAGGCCAGGATCGCCCGGTCAAGTTCGTCGGGGTCGGGAAACCTCGCCGCGCTCAGGTGCGCCGACGCCAGGCCCGCCTCCCGTGCCCAGGCCAGCGCAGGGCTGCCGCTGTTGTTGCTGGCGAGGGCCACCGGTACGGCGTCCAGCCGCCCTTCCCGGCAGGCGGCGGTGAGAAAGCGGGCCGCGCTGCCCCCGTGAGAGGCGAGGAAGCCCAGGCGCATGGACGCGCCGGGGGTCACTCTGCCAACTCTCCCAGCTCCTGCAAGAGCGCCGCGCTCGTCAGAATCCCGTTGTGGTAGTCCTCCACGGCAAAGCTCTCGTTGGGCGAGTGCGGCGCGTCCTCGTTCAGGCCGAAGTCGACCAGCAGGACCGGAGCGCCCAGCAGCGACCGGAAGGCCGCCACGATGGGGATGCTCCCGCCCGTGCGCCCGAAGGCGGCGGGCTTGCCGTACACGCGGGTCAGGGCGCGGTCGGCGGCCTTCACGAAGGGCGAGTCGAGGTCCACCTTGACCGGCTGCCCGCCGTGGTGCCCGCGCACCTCCGCCGTGACCCCGGCGGGGGCGATGGTGGGCACGTAGTCCTTGATGAGCTGGGTAATGCGGTCGGGGTCCTGGCCGGGCACCAGCCGCATGGACACCTTCGCGCCCGCCTTCGCCGCGATCACCGTCTTGCTGCCCTCGCCCTGGTAGCCGCCCCAGATGCCGTTGACGTCCAGCGTGGGCCGCGCCCACAGGCGCTCCAGGGTGGAGTACCCCGCCTCGCCGGGCAGGGCCGGGACGCCGATGGAGGCCGCGAACTCCTCGTCCGAGTGGGGAAGCCTGGCCCACATCTCGCGTTCCTCGGGGGTCAGTTCCTCCACCCCGTCGTAGAAGCCGGGGATGGTGACCCGGCCCTGGTCGTCCTTCAGTTTGGCGATGATCCCGGCCAGCGCGTTGATCGGGTTGGGCGCCGCACCGCCGTAGGAGCCCGAGTGCAGGTCGCGGTTGGCCCCCTGGACGTGAATTTCCACGTAGCTCAGCCCGCGCAGGCCGTAGGTCACAGTGGGCACGTCGGGCGCGAACCGGCTGCCGTCCGAAATCACGATCACGTCGGCCTTCAGCGCCCCGGCGTGCTCGCGCAGGTAGGGCTCGAGGTTGGGGCTGCCGACCTCCTCCTCGCCCTCCAGCAGGAACTTGACGTTCACGGGCAGTTCGCCCTGCGAGAGCAGCAGCTCCACGCCGCGCACGTGGGCGTACGCCTGGCCCTTGTCGTCGGTGGCGCCGCGCGCGTAGATGCGCCCGTCGCGCACGGTGGGTTCGAAGGGCGGCGTGGTCCATTCCTCCAGCGGGGCTTCGGGCTGCACGTCGTAGTGCCCGTAGATCAGCACGGTGGGCTTGCCCGGGGCGTTCAGGCGCTCGGCGTACACCAGCGGATGCCCGGCGGTGGGGTCCACCCGCGCCGAGAAGCCCAGCGACGCCAGCTTGCGCTGCAGGAACTCGGCCGCCCGCGTCATGTCGCCCGTGCGGGTGGGGTCGGCACTGACGGAGGGAATCCGCAGCAGCTCGAACAGCTCGCGCTCGGCCCCTTCGCGGTCAAGCAGGGCGGCGAGGTCCGTCTGGACGGAATCTGTCGGGGAGGGGGTCATGCGGGAATGATAGCGGGGGCAGGGGGCGGGCGGCAGGCTGGGGGGAGGGGGCAGCTTTCGCCGAGGGCCCCTCTGATTCACGGTTCTGGCAGGTCCCGGCAAAGAGTGTCGACAGGGGGGTGGCGGGTGAAGCTCGCCCTCGCGCCAGACGGTGGATATGATTCTGTGGCCCCCACCGACCCAACCTGCAATTCACACCCGCAGAGGCACGGGCGGAGGGGTCGCCTCCCGCACAAGCTCGCCTTTCCCACCTTTGGCCACCTTCAAGAACCTTGCCTCCCGTATACTCAACCCACCTATGCCCGCCGACGCGAAGGACCGCCCCGTCTATGTGATCTCGGTTGCCGCCGAGCTGGTGGACATGCATCCCCAGACCCTGCGGCTCTACGAGCGCAAGCGGCTGATCCGTCCGGGCCGGAGCAGCGGCAAGACCCGGCTGTATTCCGAGCGCGACATCGAGCACCTGCGCGAGATTCGCCGCCTGACCCAGGAACTCGGCGTCAACCTCGCCGGGGTCGAGGAGGTGATGCGCCTTCAGCACGAACTCGACGACCTGCAGGGCGAGTTCGAGGCCGAGATCGAGCGCCTCGAGGACGAGCTGCGCGAGCAGGCCGCCGCGCCCCAGCCGCTGGAGCAGGGCGGCAGGCTCGACCCCCGGGACCGCCCCGTCTACGTGATCTCCATCGCCGCCGAGCTGGTGGACATGCACCCCCAGACCCTGCGGCTCTACGAGCGCAAGCAGCTGATCCGGCCGGGGCGCAGCAGCGGCAAGACCCGGCTGTACAGCGAGCGCGACATCGATCACCTGCGCGAGATTCGCCGCCTGACCCAGGAACTCGGCGTCAACCTCGCCGGGGTCGAGGAGATCATGCGCCTGCGCCACCAGCTCGAGGGCGCCCGCTCGCAGATGGAGGGCAATGTCCGCCGTCTCCAGCAGGACATCACCGACCGGATGACAGGCTGGCGCACCCTCCCCGCCCCGCAGGATGAGGCCGGAGACGGGCCAGAGGACGACCCTGCCCCCGAGCAGGAGGCCGGAGAGCTGACCCGGTGATCCCGGCGTCCTCCCCGCCCCCCCTGTGGGTGGTGGGCGACGTGCATGGGGTGCCGGACAAGCTGCGGGCGCTGCTGCGCGGCGCGGGGCTGATCGGGGAGGACGCGGGCTGGACCGGCGGCGCGGCCCACCTCGCCTTCCTGGGCGATTACGTCGACCGGGGGCCGGACGGGGCGGGGGTGGTGCGGCTGATCCGGGCGCTGGAGGCGCAGGCCGCGCTGGTGGGCGGGCGGGTGACCGCGCTGCTGGGCAACCACGAGGTGATGCTGCTGGGGGCGCGGCGCTTCGGCTCCGGGCGGCGCGATCCCTCGGGCCTGCGGGCGTACTGGCTGGAGAACGGCGGCCAGCCCGCCGACCTGCGGGCGCTGGATGAGGACGACCTCGCGTGGCTGGCGGCCCGCCCCGCCCTGGCCCGCGCCGGGCGCTGGTTGCTGCTGCACGCCGACAGCGCCCTGTATCTGGGGCTGGGGGAGAGCGTGGAGGCCGTCAACGCCNCGCGATCCCTCGGGCCTGCGGGCGTACTGGCTGGAGAACGGCGGCCAGCCCGCCGACCTGCGGGCGCTGGATGAGGACGACCTCGCGTGGCTGGCGGCCCGCCCCGCCCTGGCCCGCGCCGGGCGCTGGTTGCTGCTGCACGCCGACAGCGCCCTGTATCTGGGGCTGGGGGAGAGCGTGGAGGCCGTCAACGCCGCCGTGCGCCGCCGCCTCCAGGGAGACGATCCCCACGCCTGGGCCCACTTTGCCAGCGACTTCGCGGCCCGCTTCGCCTTCGCGGAGCCGGGGGGCGAGGCCGTGGTGCAGGCGCTGCTGAACACCTTCGGGGGGCAGCGGCTGGCGCACGGGCATACCCCGGTGCCGCTGCTGCTGGGAGGTGGAGGCGGGGGCGGGTGGCCGCCCGGTCCCGGCGAGCCGCTGACCTACCGGGGCGGGCGCTGCGTGGCCCTCGACAGCGCGATGGCCTACCGCGACCCGGCGGGCTTCCTGGTCCGGCTGGGACCGCGCGGGGTGGAGGAGGTCGTCGCGCTGAGGCAGGCGTGACGACGACCTATGAAGGTGGGCGCTACACTCGGGCACGTGAGAATGCACAAGGTCGAGGTCGGCAACGTGACGCGGGAGTTGCCGGTGGTCGAGGTCAGCCCCGGCGTCAGCGTGGCCCTCTTCAACATGCTGGGCGACACCGAGGTCACCGAGGCGGCCGGGCGCGAACTCGCCGCCCTGCTGCCCGCTGATATCGACGTGCTGGTGACCCCCGAGGTCAAGGCGCTCTCGCTCGCGCACGTCATCAGCCGCGAGACGGGCAAGCCCTACATCGTCATTCGCAAGACCGAGAAGCCCTACATGGTCGAGCCGGTCGCCCGCGAGGTCATCAGCATCACCACCGGCAAGCCCCAACTGCTGGTCCTCGACGGCTTCGACGTGCCCAAGGTGCGCGGCAAGAAGGTCGCCATCGTGGACGACGTGGTCTCCAGCGGCGGCACCCTGCACTCGCTGCGCCAGATTATCGAGGAGGTCGGCGGCGAGGTCGCGGCGGTCGTGGCGGTCTTCACCGAGGGCCAGGAGCGGCCCGAGGTCACGGCGCTGGGACACCTGCCGCTGTTTTCCTGAGTTGCAGGCGCCCCAGGACCCCAATCCCCGCCTCTTCACGCCCCGCCTGACGCTGGAACCCCAGCAGGCCGGGCACGCCGCTGTCATGGCCGCCGCCTTGGCCGATCCGCGCGTCCACACCTTCCTGCCGTCCTCGCCGCCGCAGGAGGGCGACCTGCGCGAACGCTTCGCCCGGCTGGAGACGCGGACCTCGCCCGACGGGGCCGAGGCGTGGCTCAACTGGGTGGTGTTCGCGCGGGCGGGCGGGGCTGCCCTGGGCACCGTGCAGGCGACCGTCCGTCCCGCTCTGGCTGAGGCGGACGTGGCCTACGTCCTCGCGCCGTTCGCGTGGGGGCAGGGCTACGCGGCCGAGGCCATGACGGCCCTGCTCGGTTTTCTGGCGGGCGAATGGGGGGTGCGGGAGGCGCTGGCCCAGGTCGATACCCGCAACCTCGCCTCCATCCGGTTGCTGGAGCGGCTGGGCTTCCGGCGCACGGGCCTTACTCCCCGGGCGGACATGATCCGGGGCCGCCCGAGCGACGAATATTCCTACCGTCTGGCGCTGGATTCCCGCCTTCCGCTAGGGTAGGGCCATGACCCTGACCGAGCAGACCAGCCTCAGCGTGACCGTCGGCGGCGTGACCCGCTCCCTGCCCACCGTGCGGGTCGGCAGCGTGGGACGGGTGCCGCTCGTCGAGTTCCTGGGCGACAGCGAGTTCACCAACGCCGCCGCCGAGGCCCTGCTGCCGCTGATCCCGGAAGGCACCGAGGTGCTGCTCACGGTGGTGACCAACGCGGTGCCCCTGGTTCACGAGATCAGCGACCGCTCGGGCGTGCCCTACGTGGTTGCCCGCAAGAAGCGCCGCACCTACATGCAGTCCCCGCTGATTCAGGACGTGCCCAGCATGACGATGGGCGTGGCCGAGACGCTGTGGCTCGACGGCCCGTACGCCGACCGCCTGCGCGGCAAGCGCGTCACGGTCGTGCAGGACGTGATCGCCTCGGGCGGCACCGCCCAGGCCCTGGGCCGCTTCGTGGAGCGCTCGGGCGGCACGCTGGCCGGGTACCTCGCCGCCTTCAAGCAGGGCGAGAGCACCCTGCCGCTGACGTATTTGCAGGAGCTGCCCAAGAGCCTCTGAGGGGGCTGCCGGAAAAAGACCCCCCCACCCAACCCTCTGCTCCGTAGCTCCACGGGTCTTGCCAGGGAGAGGGCTTTTTTAGTCCCGCTACCAGCGGAAGAGGGGCGCTGCGAAGCGGCAGGGTGAGAGGGTGAGGAGTCCTCGCCCCTACCGCCCCAGAATCCCCGGCAGCGCGTCCGGCAAGGGCCGCATGGGCAGCCCGAAGGTGTCGCGGGCGCGTTCGTGGGGGGCGGTGTTCCCGGCCTTGAGCATCGCGTACTGGTCGCGGGTGATGGGCGGCTTGGGCAGAACTCCCATCAGGGGCACCATCAGGTCCATCAGGCCCAGCGGCACGGGCACGATGGGCTTGCGTTTGCCCAGTGCCCCCAGCTCCAGCTCCAGCAGTTCGCGGAAGGTGTACTCCTGCGGGCCGGTCAGGTCGTAGGTCTGGCCCGCCGTCTCCGGCCGCTCCAGTGCCCCCGCGAACGCCAGCGCCACGTCCTGCACGCTGACGGGCCGGAAGAGGAACTTGCCGTCACCGATCTGCGGCACCACCGGGGCCGTGCTCACGAGGTCGCGCAGCACCCGCCCGAAAAAGTCGTCGCCGGGGCCAAAAATCAGGCTGGGGCGGAAGATGGTCCAGTCCAGCCCGCTCGCCCGCACCAGCGCCTCGGCCTGCGCCTTGGAACGGCTGTAGCCGCTGGCGCTCGCCTCGTCCGCGCCCAGGGCGCTCATGTGCAGGTACCGGACCGGGCGCGGGGCCGACGCGAGGACGTGCCGGGTGCCCTCCACGTGCACCCGCGCAAAGGTCTGCTCGCCTTCTTCCGTGATGATGCCCACCAGATGAATCAGCGCGTCCGGCCCGGTCCCTGCCACCGCCCGCAGCACGCTGCCGGGGTCGGTCACGTCCACGGCCACGCCGGAGGCACCGGACAACCCCTCGCCCCGGCGTGATCCGGCCACGACCGCGTGTCCGCGCCGCACAAGTTCCGTGACGACAGCCTTGCCCACAAACCCGCTCGCTCCGGTGACCAGAATCTTCATGACTCCTCCTGTGCGCCGTGTGCGCCGGGCCGCAGCGCCGCGACGATGGTGTCGGCGGCCTTCTGAGCGTCGGCCCCCGCGTAGTGTCCGCCGAACTCGGCGGCGAGGCCGGGGCGGGCATTGAGCAGCCCGCCGCCGTAAAAGACCGGAATCCTCAGGCCGCGCAGGGCCCCGAGTTGCGCCTGGGTCGGCCCCAGGGCCCAGTCGCCGTTCAGGCCCAGCAGCAGGGCGTCGGCGGGCCGCTGCTGGGCATAGGCGGCCAGGTCCGCGAGCGGCAGGTCGGCCCCCAGGTACTCGGCCTGCACTCCCCGGCGCCGCAGCAGCAGCACCAGGATCAGCAGCCCGATCTCGTGGCGCTCGCCGGGAGCACAGGCGGCCAGCACACGCGGGCCGAACTCGGCGCGGCCCGCGAGTTCCAGCAGCCCCATCAGGCGACCGCGCAGGTAGGCGCTGGCCTGATGCTCGTGCGCGATGGTGATCTCGCCCCGCGCCCACAGGGTCCCGATCTCCGCGAGCGTCGGGGCGACCACCGCCAGCACCACCTCCTCGACCGGAAACTGCGCGTGCGCCGCGCCCAGGGTCACCGCCGCCTGTTCCAGATCGGGCTCAAGCAGCGCGGCCAGCAGGTCGTCGGACAGCTGCTTTTGCGGGGTGGCCGCCGCTGGCGCGGGGCGCGGGGC
>NZ_JASNGB010000072.1 GCF_030271215.1 Deinococcus rhizophilus
CCCCAACTCCCTGAAACCCAGGATGAGCCTCTGTCAAATGCTCTAGAGCGTTTGTGAGCGGACTTTGCGGATTCTGGGAGCGAGAAAAGGCTTCTGGCTGATGGTCCGGTACTCTCAGCAGAACGGTTGTCCTGGAGATGGAGGCCATGCGCTGACCGGTCAGTCAACCAGGGTCAGGGAAAGCAGACCGTCCACAGACCTCCAGCCCCCGAGCCATTCAGCTCGTTACCGTGCTGGGGGAGATTTCTCACCATCGCCACAAGCCCTAAACGGGGTTGACAGAATCCCCAAAAAGGGGAAGACAGCTTTGTGACCGCTTACAGAAGACCCGCAGGAGTGGACTCCAGCCTGAGCGCCGACCGCCCACCGCAGCCGAAGCTTGCCCCTCGCCGCCCGGCCCCCACCGGTAGGATGTCGCCCGTATGCGACCGGTTCAGTTCATCCTGCGGCAGTCCCCCGCCGCCCACGGCCACGGCGCCGACCTCCCCACCGGCGGCGGGTGGGGGAGGGTGGGGCCGTGACGCGGGCCGCCGAGTCCCCCGTCCACCCGGACCTCCCGCTCGAACAGGACCACCTGACGGACACCGTGGCCGCCATGCTGCGCCAGATCGGGGTCTGGGAGGACCGGGGCCGCAATGTTGGCGCCGATCTGGAGACCAGCCTCACCCTCGCGGACACCGCTGAGGAACACGCCGCCATGCTGTCTGTGCATGTCCACCAGCCGTACTTCGGCAGCCTGAGGGTCCGCGTCGCCGGGCGCGAGCAGACCCTCTACGTCGGCAAGCACGCCTTCCGGGACCTCAAGGGGCCGCACTCGGTCGTCTCCTGGGAGGCGGACGTGGGCAGCCTCTTTTACAGCGACGCCCTGACCTGGGAGGCCCGGCGGGGACTCACCGGCACCATCCGCAGGCGCCGCCAGCTCGACGTGGCGGACAGGACCCTGCACCGCCTCACCGACCTGTACGACGACGAGGCAGGCGGGGACACGGGCGGGCGCGAGCAGGTGCTGGTGCGCCGTCTCTCGGAGGCCAGCACCACCGCGATGCGCGACGTGGTCGAGACCCTGCAGCCCGAGCAGAACGGGGCCATGCGCTCCCCGGCCGGGCAGCCAGTCGTGATTCAGGGCGCGGCGGGCAGCGGCAAGACGACCATCGGCTTCCACCGCCTCGCGTGGCTGGCGCACCCCGACCGGGGCGTGCATCAGGCCAGCCCCACGAACCTCCTCGTCCTGATGCCGAACGCGGTCCTGGCCCGCTACGCCGCCCGCGTCCTGCCCGGCCTGAACCTGCAGGGGGTGGCGGTGACCACCCCGGAAGCCTGGGCGCTCTCGTTCCTGGGCATCGAGAAGATGGAGGTCACCGACCGCACCCTCTCGCTGCTGCTCAACGACCACGACACGGGGCGCCGCAAGGCCGCGTGGCGCCGGGGCAAGGCCCTGGGGGACGCCCGGATGCTCGCGGTGGTGCAGCGCCACCTCGCGGGGAAAACTTTGGCCCAGGTGGAGCGGCTGAGCCTGAACACGGCGGCGGTGGTGCGGGGCGAGCGGCGGGCGCTGGTGCTGGACAGTCCCCGGCTGCGGGACCTCCTGTCGGACGTGCTCACCCGCTCACCGCTGGAGGGCTACCGCGCCGCGTTCCGGGCTGCCCTGGAAGAAGAAACGCTGAGCCGCCTCCGGGTGCCGGACGAGGAGATCACCCTGGTCTCCCGGCAGCTCGCCCAGGAACTGACCGGTCTGGTGGGCAAGACCTTCGCGGGCATGCTCCCGGTCAGCGAGGGCCGAAGGCTCCTGACCGACGAGGGGGCCCTCCGCGCCGCTGCCGAGGGTGTGCTCGACGAGCGGACGATCCGGATTCTCCTCTCGGACCCGCTTGCCGGGATTTCCAGGCCCCGGCGCTCCCACGTGGACGTGACCGAGTTGCCGGTGGTGCTCGCCGTCGCCGCCCTGCTCGACGGGCTGGGCAGGCGGGAAGGCCGCGTCCTGACGCCCTACGACCACATCGTGCTGGACGAGGGCCAGGATTACGCCCCGCTGCTCTACCGGCTGCTCGCCCGCGCCGCGAGGCCGGGGCACCTGACCGTGCTGGGCGATTCCTCGCAGGGGGTCGCGGGCTTCAAGGGCCCCGCGAACTGGGGGGAAGTGCAGGCCGCCCTGGGCGGGGTGGACCGGGTGACCGTCCGCACCCTGTCGCGCACCTACCGCTCGACCCGCCAGATCACCGAGCTGGGCGCCCGCATCGCCCGGACCTACAACCCGGACGCCAGCGTGATCGGCGTGGACCGGGAGGGGGCAGAGGTCGAGCGCCTCAGCGGAGGCTCCCTGGCGGTCCTCTCGGCGCGGGCGGTGGGGGGAATGCTCGCCGCCGGGCACCGGAACATCGCGCTGGTGACGCGGCGGGCCGCCGACGCCGAGCGATTGGCCGCCGACCTCCAGTTCGAGGACGTGGACGCCCGGCCCATCACGACCGAGCAGGCGAGGTACGAGGGCGGCGTGGTGGTGCTCCCCGTGAATCTGGCGAAAGGGCTGGAGTTCGACGGCTGCGTGGTGGTCGGGGCGGACGCGGGCACCTATGACCCGGCGGTGCCGTTCGAGAGCCGCCTGCTGTACGTGGCTGCCTCACGCGGGCTGCACGCGCTCGCGCTGGTGGCGCAGGGGACCCTGCACCCGCTGCTGGCGGGGGATGCTGACCCCGTGACGCCCTGACGGCGGCACCCCCCTCCACCTGCCCCCCATCTTGGCCGGGCCTTCATGACCGTTTCGGGTCTTTCGCCCGGGCCGGGGCGCCGGAATACTGGCCTCACCATGAGCGACACCACCGCGCAGAAGGTCGATTCCCGCCACTCGCCCAGGGGCCCCGACGGCCAGAAGTACCTCGCCAGCGGCAAGGCGCTCGCCATGCGGCTGTGGGAAGACCAGCAGCCCGGCGAGGACGACGGGTTCCACACCCGGCCCTACGAGACGGTCGGCTTCGTGATCTCGGGCCGCGCCGAGCTGCACGTCGAGGGCTCCCTGCTGCTGCTCGAGCCCGGCAACTCCTGGGTGGTCCCCGAGGGAGCGCGGCACCGCTACCAGATTCTCGAAGCTTTCACGGCCGTGGAGGCGACCCATCCCCCGGCGCAGGTTCACGGCCGGGACGGGTAACGCGCGCCGGGGACACTCCCCCGCGCCCCACTTGTAGGACAATCCCCCTGTGACCGCGACCCTGCATTTCGACCGCGACGTGGACCTCTCGCCCATCGAGGAGCGGCTCGTGGCCGTGATCGGCTACGGCAACCAGGCACACGCCCACGCCCAGAACCTGCGCGACAGCGGCCTGAACGTGGTCGTGGGTTTGCGGGAGGGATCGGCCAGCCGTGAGCGGGCAGAGCGGGCGGGCCTGCGCGTCCTGAGCATCGAGGACGCCACCCGTGAGGCCGACGTGGTCATGCTGCTGATTCCCGACGAGGCGCAGCCGGGGGTCTACGCCGGGTCGGTCGCGCCCCACCTCGCGCCGGGCAAGGCGCTCGCCTTCGGGCACGGCTTCAATGTCCATTTCGGGCGCATCGTGCCGCCCCCCGGCGTGGACGTGTTCCTGCTGGCCCCCAAGGGACCGGGGCGGATGCTGCGGCGGCTGTATCTGGGCGGCAGCGGGCTGGCGGGCCTCTTCGCGGTGGCGCAGGACGCGACCGGGAATGCGCGGGCGCTGGCCCTCGCCTACGCCCGCGCGGTCGGCTGCACGCGGGTCGGGGTGCTGGAAACCACCTTCCGGGAGGAGACGGAAACCGACCTCTTCGGGGAGCAGGCCGTGCTGTGCGGCGGCGTGCCCAGCTTGATCCAGGCGGGCTTCGAGACGCTGCTGGAGGCCGGGTACCAGCCCGAGGTCGCCTATTTCGAGACCGTCCACGAGGTCAAGCTGATCGTGGACCTGATCTACGAGAGGGGTCTGGCCGGGATGCGGGAGGCCATCTCCAACACTGCCGAGTTCGGCGGCTACGTGACCGGGGCGCGGGTGGTGACCCCGGAGACGAAGGCCACCATGCGGGCCGTGCTGGCCGACATCCAGGGCGGGCGCTTCGCCGGGCGCTTCACGGCAGACGCGGAGGCGGGCTTCCCCCTGATGCAGGAGCAGCGCCGCCAGAAGCGCGAGCACCCCATCGAGGGGGTAGGAGCCGACCTGCGGACGCGGCTGCCCTTCCTGCAGAAGCGGGAGCTGGAGGATTGACCACGCTTGACCCAGGGCCGTTCCGCCAGCCGGGACGCCCGGGGCGAAGGGACGTGGCGGCGGGGTGGTGTCCAGCCTACGTTCAGGGCATGAAGACGCCCTCCCTGCTGAAAAAATTCCGCTCTGGCCGTTTCCTGTCGGACCTGACCCGCCGCCCCCTGTCCTGGGAGCGGCGCGGTGAGGAGATCACCAGCCGCGCCCTGGTGGTGACCGAGGAAGAGATGCGGCTGCACCGCCGCCTGGGGGCACAGAGCCGCGCCGAGCGGTACGCGAACTGAGCAAACACGCCTCCTGAGACGGGTTCCGTCCAGGTCCTTTCCTTCCGGGACACCACCGGAAGGAAATCCATCTCCCGGAACCCGCCCTTTCTCCCTCTCGCCTCTGCTCGGACCCCCATCACTTCGTCGATGATTCCACCGGAGTCCGTATGAGGCCCCGGACCCTGAAAAGCCGGGGCCGCTCCCTCCTCAGCTCAGCCCCAGCGCCCGCGCCAGGTAGGGGGCCGTCCGGCTTCCCTCCGCCCGCGCCACCTCCTCCGGTGTGCCCTGGGCCACGACCTGCCCGCCCGCCTCGCCCGCGCCGGGGCCGATGTCGATCACCCAGTCGCTGACCGTGACCAGGCCCAGGTCGTGTTCGACCGCGATCACGGTGTGCCCGGCGTCCACCAGCCGCCCGAGCTGCCGGGTCAGCCGCTCCACGTCGGCGGGGTGCAGGCCGGTCGTGGGTTCGTCGAGGATGTACACGGCGTGGCCCCGCCCGGCCCGCTGCAACTCGGTCGCCAGCTTGATGCGCTGCGCCTCGCCGCCCGAGAGCTCCGTGGCGGGCTGCCCCAGCCGCAGGTAGCCCAGCCCCACCTCGCGCAGGGTGTCCAGCGCCCGGAAGACCGCCGCGTCGTCCCGGAAAAAGTCCCAGGCCGCGTCCACCGTCATGCCCAGCACGTCGGCGATGCTCTTGCCCCGCTCCTCGACCTCCAGGGTTTCCGCGTTGTAGCGCGTGCCGTGGCACACCGGGCAGGGCGCGTACACGCTGGGCAGGAACAGCAGTTCGACCATCACCCAGCCCTCGCCCTGGCAGTGCTCGCAGCGCCCGCCCTTCACATTGAAGGAAAAGCGGCCCGCCCCGTACTCCCGTTCCCGTGCCAGCGGTGTGGCGGCGAACAGCCTCCGGACCTGGTCGAAGAGACCCGTGTAGGTCGCCAGATTGCTGCGCGGCGTGCGTCCGATGGGCTTCTGGTCCACCCGGACGAGGCGCGAGACGGTGCCCACATCGCCGCCGAGCCGTGCGGTGGTCGGCGCGGGAGTGTCCCTGGCCTCCTCCTCCTCCTCCCCGTCCCCTTCCACCACACTCTGTCCCAGGTGGGCGGCCAGCGTCTCGACGAGAACCTGACTCACCAGCGTCGATTTGCCCGACCCCGACACGCCGGTCACGCCCGTCAGCACCCCCAGCGGAAAGCGCACGGACAGGTCCCGCAGGTTGTGGCGGGTCACACCCGTCAGCTCCAGCCAGCCCGACGGGGAGCGCGGGGCGCGGCGCTCGCGGGCTTCCTCCCGGTCCTCCCGGAAGAGGTAGCGGGCGGTCTGGGAGGCCGCAACTTCCCGCAGTCCCTCCGGCGGCCCGCTGTAGAGAATCTGGCCGCCCCCCTCGCCCGCGCCCGGCCCCACGTCGACCAGCCAGTCGGCCCGGCGCACCACGTCGAGGTCATGCTCGACCACAAACAGCGAGTTTCCGGCGGCCTTGAGCCCCGCCAGCGCCGCGAGCAGCGCCTCGGTGTCGGCGGGATGCAGCCCGGCCGAGGGCTCGTCCAGGACGTACACCACCCCGAAGAGATGCGAATAGAGCTGGGTGGCGAGCCGCAGCCGCTGAAGTTCCCCCGGCGACAGGGTGGGCGTGAAGCGTTCGAGGTGCAGGTAGCCCAGCCCCAGATTCAGCAGCACCTCCAGCCGCGCCACGAGGTCCCCGGCGAGGCGCTGCCGGGCGAGGACCTGCTCGGGGTGGGCCTCGGCCTTCGCGTCGGGGTCCTGTTCTCCCGCGTAGGGCCGCAGCAGTTCGGCCACCTGCGCCAGCGGCAGCCGCGAGAATTCAGTGATATCCAGGCCCGCGAACTGCACGGCCAGCGCCTCGGGCCGCAGCCGCTTGCCGTGGCAGACCGGGCACTCGGCGGCGATCATGTACGCCTGCACCCGCCGCCGCATGGCCGCGCTTCCCGTGTGGGTGAAGGTGTGCAGGACGTGCCGCCGGGCACTGGAAAAGGTGCCCATGTAGTCGGGCGGGTCGCCGCGCCTGACCGCCCGCCGTGTCTGCTCGGGGCTCAGCCCCGGATAGACCGGCACGACCGGCTGCTCCTCGGAGAAGAGAATCCACTCGCGCGTCTCCGGCGGCAGCTCGCGCCAGGGCACGTCCACGTCGATCCCCAGCGTGACGAGGATGTCGCGCTGGTTCTGCCCGCCCCACGCCTGCGGCCACGCGGCGACCGCCCGCTCGCGGATGGTCAGCGAGGGGTCGGGGACCATCGAGCCTTCGGTCACCTCGTACACCCGTCCCTGCCCGTGGCAGTTGGGACAGGCCCCCTCCGGCGTGTTCGGGGAAAAGCCCTCGGCGTAGACGACGCCCTGCCCCTCGGGGTAGTCCCCGGCCCGCGAGTAGAGCATCCGCACCAGATTCGACAGGGTGGTCACGCTGCCCACCGAGGAGCGGGTGCCCGGCGCTCCCCGCCCCTGCTGGAGGGCCACCGCCGGGGGCAGGCCCTCGATGGCGTCCACGTCGGGCGCCCCGACCTGATGAAAGAGGCGCCGGGCATAGGGCGACACCGATTCGAGGTAGCGCCGCTGCGCCTCGGCATACAGCGTCCCGAAGGCCAGCGAGGACTTGCCCGAGCCGGAGACGCCGGTAAACACCACCAGGGCGCCCCGGGGAATCTGCACCGACACGTCCCTCAGGTTGTGCTCCCGCGCCCCACGCACCTGCACGAACCCGGAATCCTGGTGCGAGAAGGTCATCGGCCCCAGTATGGGCACCCCGTCTCCAGGGCCCGGGCGAGTCCCAAGGTTGGCCCAATCCGGCCCCTGGCGGTGGACCCCTGCCGGACCCAGGGAACGGACCCACGGAAAAAGGAGAGAACCAGACAGGCTCTCTCCTCGGGGTGGGGCGGGCGACTGGGCTTGGACCAGTCTGGGACCGACAGGGACCCGCTCGCGCGTCCGTGTTGAGAAGGTGGACGCCTCCCTTCCAGAAGAGACCCGGCGGCTGCGCCCGCCCTTCGGCGGGAGCCTGCCCTGGCGGCGGGGGGCGGGGTCCGGCTGGTCGAGGGCCGCGAGCGTGCCCGCCGCGCGGCCCAGGCGGCCGAGCAGGCCCTGCAGGCCGAACGCGCCCGCGCCGAGGGCGCCTTTCACGCGGTGGGCGAGGCCCTGATCGTGACCGACGGCGCCCACCGGGTCCGACTCGCCAACCCGGCGGCCCGGTCCCTGCTGGGCGCCGCCCTGACCGAGGGCCGCGACCTGCGGGAGGTCACGCAGTTCCGGGCCACGCTTGACCGGGCACCCTTTGACCCCAGTGCTTTCTGGGGCCAGCCCGAGGCAGCGGCCCTGCCCGAGGGGGTCACGCTGGTCACGCCGGGGGGGGCGCGGTTGGTGGAGGGAGCGCTGGCGCCCGTGCTGGGGCCGGGCGCGGGCGCCGGGTGGGTGCTGGTGCTGCGTGACGTGGGGCCGCTGCGGGCACGGGTGGTCGCGGCGCTGGAGGAGGGGGAGCGCCGGGTGCGCGACCACGCCGAGACCCTGGCGCACGTGACCCGCCTCTCCACCCTGGGCGAGATGAGCGCGGGTCTCGCCCACGAACTCAACCAGCCCCTCACCGCCATCGTGAGCCACGGACAGGCGGCCCTGCGGCTGCTCGGGGACCCGGAGCGCGACGAGGCCCGCGTGCGCCGCTCGGTGGAGGCGACCGTGACCCAGGCCAAGCGGGCGGCGAGCGTGATCGTGCACCTGCGGACCCTGGTGCGGCGGGCGCCCACCCAGACCCGCCCGGTCGACGTGAATCAGGTGCTGGACAACGTCTCGGCGCTGATGGCCCACGAGGCCGAGCAGGCCGACGTGGACCTGCTGACGCGCTCCAGCCCCCGGCCCCTGACCGTGCCCGCCGACCCGGTGCATCTGGAACAGGTGCTGCTCAACCTCGTGCGCAACGCGGTGGAAGCGGCGCGGGGCAGCCCCGGCGCCGGGGTGGAGGTCGTCGCCCGCCGCGAGGGTCTCCACGCCCGGATCGAGGTGCGCGACACCGGTCCCGGTCTGGCCGACCCGGTGCGGGAGCGCCTGTTCACGCCCTTTACCACCACCAAGGCGGGCGGGCTGGGGCTGGGCCTGTCGCTGTCCCAGACGCTGATGCAGGGCATGGGCGGCGACCTGCGCGGAGAGAACGCTCCCGCCGGGGGCGCGGTCTTTACCGTGACGCTTCCCCTGGCCGTGGAGGTGGGGCCGCGTGCCTGAGTGCCCGCCCACCGAACCCACCATCTTTCTGGTCGACGACGACGACGCGGTGCGCGACGCCCTCGCCACCCTGCTGGGGACGGTGGGCTTGAGCGTGCGCGACTACGCGGACCCGCGCACCTTTCTCGCGCAGTTCGACCGCGAGGCCATCGGCTGCCTGATTCTCGACGTGCGGATGCCGCACGTGAGCGGCCTGCACCTTCAGGAGCAGCTCACGCGCGAGGGGGTGGACCTTCCGGTGATCGTGATGACCGGGCACGGCGACATCGACGTGTGCCGCCGCGCCTTCAAGGGGGGCGCGGTGGAGTTCCTGACCAAGCCGGTGGACGAGCTCGCGCTGCTGGAGGCCACGGGCCTGGGCATCCGCACCCACCTCGCACGGCGCACGCGGCTGGCCGCCACCCGGGAAGCCCGGGAAGCGGTGGCGGGGCTCTCGGCGCGGGAACTCGAGGTGCTGCGGCTGATGGTGGACGGGGCGAGCAACAAGCAGGCCGCCCGCACCCTGGGCATCTCGGCGAGGACGGTGGAGACGCACCGCGCGAGCATCTTCGGCAAGCTGGGCGTGGCTTCCCTGGCGCAGCTCGTGCGGGTGTACCTCACCAGTCTGGGGGAGGGTCCGTAGTTCTACGGAGGCCGCCCCGCACTCGCCCGAATGGTGCGCGGCCGGGCGCCCGCGCCAGAGTGGGGCCATGAACCGGACCCTGATCGCCGCGCTCGCCCTGAGCCTGCCCGCCGCCGCCCTCGCCCAGACCACCCCGGCCCAGACCACCCCGGCCCAGACCACCCTGGCCCAGACCGCGCCCGTGGCCCCTCAGCCCGCGCCCCAGCCGGTGCAGCTCGCCACCACGGCCACCGTGCCCCAGGCGAGCCTCAGCCTCGCGGCCGCCCTGCGCGTCGCCCAGCTCACCGTGCAGAACTGCGCCGGGCGGGGGTACAGCGTCGCGGCGACCGTCGTGGACCGGGCCGGGACCATCCTGGCCGTCGCCCGCGCCGAGACTGCCGGGCCGCACACGGTGGACGCGAGCTTCCGCAAGGCCTACACCAGCGCCTCGGCCCGNCGCCACCACGGCCACCGTGCCCCAGGCGAGCCTCAGCCTCGCGGCCGCCCTGCGCGTCGCCCAGCTCACCGTGCAGAACTGCGCCGGGCGGGGGTACAGCGTCGCGGCGACCGTCGTGGACCGGGCCGGGACCATCCTGGCCGTCGCCCGCGCCGAGACTGCCGGGCCGCACACGGTGGACGCGAGCTTCCGCAAGGCCTACACCAGCGCCTCGGCCCGCAACCTCACCTCCGCGATGGCCCAGAACCTGGCCAGCACCCCCACCCTGGCGGATATCCCCGGCTTCCTGATCCTGGCGGGCGGCGTGCCGGTGCGCGTGAACAACGTGGTGGTCGGCGCGGTGGGCGTGGGCGGCGCTCCCAGCGGTCTGACCGACGAGAGGTGCGCGGTCGACGCGCTCACCGCCGTGCTGGGCCGGTGAAACGCGCCCTGCTGGGCGCCCTGCTGCTGCTTCCCGTCGCGGAAGCGGGTGGGGCGGCCACCCCACTTCCGCAGGGCATGGGCCAGACCCACGTGGGACAGACGAACCTGAACGCGGCCCTGTGGGGCGCCGCCGAGCGGGGCGACGCCGCCCGTGTTCAGGACCTCCTGACGCGCGGCGCCTCACCGGACGCCCGGCGCCCGGACGGCCGCACCGCCCTGACCGCCGCTGCCCTGGGCAACCACATCGCGGTGGCCCGGCTGCTGATCACGGCGGGCGCCGACCCCGACCCGCAGGACGCGGACCGCAACAACGCCCTGCTCGTCAGCGGGGAGACGGGAAGCGTGGCCCTGCTGCGCGAGGTGCTGCGGGCGGGGCCGGACCTCACCCGCACCAACCGGTTCGGCGGCACGGCCCTGATTCCGGCGGCGGACCGGGGACATGCCGAGTACGTCCAGGAACTCCTGAAGACGGCCATCGACGTCGACCACGTCAACGCCCTGGGCTGGACCGCCCTGCTGGAGGCCGTCATCCTCGGGAACGGCGGCGCCCGCCACACCCGGATCGTGCGGCTGCTGCTCGCGGCGGGAGCTGATCCCAACCTCGCCGACCGGGACGGGGTGACGCCCCTCGCCCACGCGCAGCGGCGCGGCGACCGGGACATGGTGCGGCTGCTGCGGGCGGCGGGCGGGCGCTGATACAGATTTCAATGGAACAGTGACAAAAACTGTTCCATCCGAACGCATTGGACGGAAACCGTAGGACCCGCGCGGGGGTGGGACGCTCCCCTCCCTTCCCCGGCCGCCGCGCCGCGTAGTCTGGGAGGCGATGACTGCTGACCTCCGGACGGACCGCATGAGCACCTTCGCGCAGGCCCTGATGACCCGGATGGTGGAACACGGGGTGTCGGCCATCCGGCCGCAGGGTGGGGGCGGCGTGCTGGGCCTGACCGAGAACGGCGGGTTCGTCACCCGCGACCTCGCCTTCGAGTTCCTGGCCCCCGCCGACCACCGGGCCGCTGCCGGGGCGCTGGGGGTTCTCCCGGTGACGGCGGGAGACGGGCCGCGCGGCATGGCCGACGTGCAGGCTTTTGTCCGGGCTGCGGGAGAGGTCTACGACGCGCACGGGGTCCACAGCCTCGATCTCGGCCCCGGTGCCCTGCTGGGGTTCCGGCCGGGTCCCTCGGGCATGACCTTCGTGACGGGCGGGGTCGCGGTCACCCTGCGGCGGGAAGCGTGAGCGCCCGTCCCCGGCTGGGCCTCAGCACGTCGCAGCTGACCCAGGGGCTGGCCCACGACGTGAACGGGGTGCCGCGCCGCTACGCCGAGGCCGTCCGGGTGGCCGGGGGGCTCCCGCTGCTGCTGCCCAACCTGCCGGAACTGGCCGCCGACTACGCGGCGCAGGTCGACGCGGTGGTGCTCACGGGGGGCGTCGACCTGCACCCCCGCCACTACGGGCAATCGCCCCGGCGCGGGCTGGGCGAGGTCGACGAGGAGCGCGACGCCTTCGAGACCGCGCTCTACCGGGCCGCCCGCGAGCAGGGCACACCGGTGCTGGGCATCTGCCGGGGGATGCAGGTCCTGAACGTGCTGGAGGGCGGCACCCTGCACCAGCACCTGCCCGACGTGCCGGGTGTCTGGGCCGACCACGCGCAGGTGGCCCGTCCCCCGGCCCTGGGCCACGAGGTCTCGCTGAAGCCGGGCAGCCTGCTGGAGCGGGCGCACGGGGCGGCGGCGTGGGTGAATTCCCACCACCATCAGGCGGTCGACACGGTGGCCCCCGGCCTGACGGTGACCGCCACCGCCCCCGACGGGGTGGTCGAGGGCATCGAGGGCGACGGCCTGCTGGGCGTGCAGTGGCACCCGGAGATGCTGTTCGGCCGCCACCCGGACGCGCTGGCTCCCTTCCGCGCCTTTCTGGAGCTGCTGGGCGTGCGGCAGGGCCGCTCCGGCTAGGGACCCGTCAGCTTGGGGCTCTCCAGATCGGGGCCGGTCAGCTCGGGGCCGGTCAGTTCTGGGCTGGCCCGGCCCGTCGCCGCGACCTCGCCCGTCAGCCACCCCTCCAAGGCGTCCAGCGCCTCCGGGCGAACGCCGTAGGTCAGCAGCGCGGGCGCGTCCACGTCCAGCACCGCGTACGGATTCCACAGCGCGAGGTGCAGGTCGGGCGTCGCCCGCCGCCACGCGGGGTGCCGGTGCCGGGAGGTCGTGGCGAGCATCAGGACCCGCCCCGGCGTTCGCAGGGCCGCCCAGTCCAGCGCCTCCGGGTCGGCGGTGAGATGGGCCTCCACGTCGTAGAGGCGCGAGAGCCGCTGCGCGAGGTCGCGCCCGGTCACGCCCGCCTCCGTGACATTCTGGCCCGGCACGTCCCCTGGGACCACCAGCGTGACCGCCGAGCCGGGCGGCGGTGGCTGCGGACTGCGCCACGCCGTCAGCCCCCGCCCCCACGCCTCCCGGAAGAGGGTCCGGTCGGTGACCTGCTCCTGCGGCCCGTACCCGCCGGGCTGCGGGCGGCTGGGAAAGCGCCGGGCCAGCGCGTCCAGCCGGGCCAGTTTGCCGGGCACGTCCGGCACCCGGCCCTCCAGAATCGCCGCCTCCACCGCCCGCAGGGTGTCCTCCTGCGCCGAGCGGCGGCCCAGCGCCATCACCAGATCGGCCCCGGCCCGCAGCGCCCGCACCGCCGCCTCGCCGCGCCCGTAATGGTCGTCGATGGCCTTCATGCCCATCGAGTCGGTGACCACCACCCCCCGGTACCCCCACTCCTCCCGCAGCAGCCCGGTCAGCAGGGCGGGGGAGAGGGTCGCCGGGTGTTCGGGGTCCAGCGCGGGGTAGACGATGTGGGCGGTCATCACGGCGGGCACGTCGGCCTCCCCCAGGGCGCGGCGAAAGGGCACGAACTCCCCCGCCTCCAGCGCGGCGCGGGGCTTGTCCACCCGTGGCAGGGCGAGGTGGCTGTCGAGGTGGGTGTCGCCGTGCCCCGGAAAGTGCTTGACGCATCCGGCCACGCCCTCCAGCAGCGAGCCCTCCAGCCAGGCAAGGGCGAGGTCGGTTGCCCGTCCCGGCTCCGACCCGAAGGCCCGGTCCCCGATCACCGGATTGTGCGGGTTCACGTTCACGTCGAGCACCGGGGCGAAGTTCCAGTTGAGACCCAGGGCCGCCAGGGGCCGGGCGACCGCCGCTCCGACCGCCCGCGCCAGCGCCGGGTCGTCCGCCGCTCCCAGGCTCATCGCGCTGGGGGGAAAGGGCCAGAAGGGGGTGCGGTACACGCCGCCGCCCTCCTGGTCGATGGCGATCAGGGCCCCCTCGCCCAGCACCTCCCGCAGCTCCGCGACGAGGCGGGCGAACTGTTCTTCCGTCCCGATGTTCTTCCGGAAGAGGCACACCGCCCGGATGTGATGGCGGCGCAGGTGCTCGCGGGTGTCGGCGTCGAGGTCGGGACCGGGGAGGTCCACCATCAGCAGGGGTCCGGCGTGGGGGGCGTCGGGCAGCATGGTCACTCCTTTCCCGCGAGCAGCGTGTTGCCCACCGCCCGCCGCAGCGTCTGGATGTCGGGGGCAGCGTGGCGGCTGGGATGGACCCGGTGGGTCAGCAGCACCCAGGCCCGCCCCCGCGCGGGGTCCACCCACAGCCCGGTCCCGGTAAAGCCGGTGTGCCCGAAGGCGTGCGGGCTGCACAGGCTGCCCCCGCTCCAGCCGGGCTGCGCGGCCACGAAGGCGAGGGTGCGCCCTGGCG
>NZ_JASNGB010000073.1 GCF_030271215.1 Deinococcus rhizophilus
CGGCGGCTGGAGTCGCGCTGGGCGACGGCGCTGGGGGCGCTCGGGGTGACGCTGGCGCTGGTGGCGGCCTTCGTAGTCTTCGGGATTCCGGCGCTGGCGCGGGGCGCGGCGGCAGCCACTCCGCGCCCGGTGCTGGCGACCTTCGACCGCGAGACCACCGGGTTTCTGGACGGCGAGTACCTCGGCCCCACGCGGCTGAGCCGGGCGCGGCAGGCGGAACTTCAGGCGGCCTTCCGGCGGGTCACGCGGGCGGCGGGCGGCGGCTACGGATACCGCCTGCTGCTGCGCGACGGGCTGCCCGGTGGAGCGCCCTTTCCGCTGGGGCCCAACGCCTTCGCCCTCCCGAACGGCACGGTGGTCATGACCGATCAGCTTGTGGCCCTGTCGCGCAGTGACCGCGAACTCGTCGGCGTCCTCGCGCACGAGGCGGGGCACGTCACCGGGCGACACGGCCTCTCGGCGGTGTACCAGGGCCTGGGGCTGACCCTGCTCACCGTGGCCGTGACGGGCGACCTGATCAGCGCAGGCACCTTTGCCGCCGCCGTGCCCGCCGCCCTGCTGCGCGGCGGCTACTCCCGCGCCGCCGAGACCGAGGCCGACCGGATCGCCGGAGCCTACCTGATGCAGACCTACGGCACCACCAAGCCCCTGCGCGACATCCTCGCCCGGCTGGAGACGGGCCGCCGCAGCGCCGACGAATCGGACGTGGAGGCCGGGGCAGGAGGTGTGGGCGACCTGCTGGAGACGCATCCAGGCACAGCGGGGCGAATTGGGCATCTGCGGGAGATCGAGGCGGCGGGGCGGTAGGGGAAGGGGCACTCACCCCACGGGAGAGGGGGCAACATTCCCTGTCTCGGGGAAGCATGAGTCGGGCGGATGGCAGAACACTGCCTGGCCTCAGCCCTCCCCCAGCGCCTCCTCCAGCTCGCCCAGCAGGTCCCCGATGTCCTCGATACCCACCGAGAGGCGCAGCAGCCCCGGCGTGATGCCCAGGCGGCGGCGCTCTGCTTCCGGCAGGGCGCGGTGCGAGGTGCCCCACGGCCACGACAGGGTGGTCACCACGTCCGCGAGGCTGGGCGCCAGGGGAATCCGGCCCGCCAGGGCGCGGACAAAGGCGGGGGCGTCGTCGATGTCCGCGCTCAGCATGCCGCCGAAGCCGTTCGGGTACAGCTCCATCGCCCGGTGAAACTGCGGATGGTCCGACAGGCCCGGGTGGTACACGGCCCGCACGCGCGGGTGGTTCGCCAGCACGTCGGCCACCGCCTGCGCGTTGCCGGAGTGCGCCCGCATCCGCAGGCCCAGCGTCTTGAGGCCCTGCAGGGTCATCCAGGCGTCGAAGGCGCTCATGGTGCCGCCCAGCCGGGTCAGCCGCGTCCGCGCCGAGGCCACCAGGTCCGCCCGCCCGCACACCACGCCCCCGAAGGCGTTGGAATGCCCGGAGAGGTACTTGCTGACACTGTGGGTCACGAGGTCCGCGCTGTGCTCGGCGGGCCGGAAGACCGCCGGGCTGGCGAAGGTGTTGTCCACGCTCAGCAGCGCTCCCCTCGCGTGGGCGAGTTCGGCCAGAAGGGGCACGTCCGGCACGGTCATCAGCGGGTTGGTGAGGCTCTCGACGTGCAGCACGCGCGTCTCATCGCGGAAGGCGGCCTCTACCGCTTCCGGGTCGCAGGCGTCCACGAAGGTCGTGTGGATGCCCAACCGGGGCAGTTCCTCGGCGAGCAGCGCGTAGGTCACGCCGTATACGCGGGCGTCCGCGACGACGTGGTCCCCGGCTTTCAATACACCGAGGAGTGCCGCGCTGATCGCCGCCATGCCGCTCGCGGCGACGAGGGCCGCCCCCGTTCCCTCCAGCGCCGCGAGCGCCCGCTCCAGCGTGGCCGCGTTCGGGGTGCCGTTGCGGTAGTAGAAGCTGGCCGACTCCTCGCCACTCATGGCCCGTTCGAGGGCGTCGAGGTCGGGGAAGGCATAGACGGTGGACTGGTAGATGGGTTCGGCGAGCGGCAACGACGGGTTGGGCCGGGCTTCTTCCCCCGCGCGGGCGGCGAGGGTGGTGAGGTCTAGCGGCGAGCGGGGCATGGGGGGAGCATAAGGCTCAGAGCAACAGCATGAACCAGGACAGCCACGTCAGGACGGCCATCCCCATCAGTGCCCGCACTTGCCCGACGCTAAGCCGCTCCAACATGGCCGGGGGCCGGATGGCCCACATGGTGGCGACGGCAGCTCCGGCCAGATAAAGCTGCAGCCCCCAGAACAGACCGGAGAAGGTCCGTTTCCCGAACGGCACGGAGACGGAAGGCCCCGGACTCACCAGAAGCTGCCACTCGGCATCCGGCGTTCGCAGATGCCACCAGAGCAGCGCCAGGGTGAGGGCCGCGACCGAGACGGCCAGCCCCCAGACCATCACGAAACGGCCCAGAGGCGCCGACCGCATCCAGTACACAAAAGTCAGGAGGAACCCCACGAGCGCCAGTCCCAGCATCAGGCTGGCGGCCAGTTCCAGGCCACCCACCGCCCAGCCGGTCACCCCTCGCGGGCGGGCGCAGCCTCAGCTGGAGGCATGGTTGCCCCTGCCTCCTCCCCCGCCCACAGCCCCTGCCGCCTCAGCGCCGCGACGAGGTGAGGCTCACGCTTCTCCATCCCTCCGCCCGGCGCCCAGTACGCCCGCAGCAGCCGCGCCCAGTCGCCGGGTTTCCCCGCGCGGGCCGCGATGGGGTTCATAACCTCGATAGCCCCGCGCAATTCCCCGTCCGTGCCGTCGCGGTAGCGGTCCTCGTGGACGACGAGGGGCCGGGGCACCCGCGGGCGCTGGGGCGGCGTCTCGGCGGGGAGGCCGATCGTCAGGGCGGCGAAGGGCAGCACCCCCTGGGGCAACTCCAGCACGTCCAGCAGGCCTTCTAACCCATTCATCACCCCGCCGATCCAGCAGCCCTGGTAGCCCAGCAGCTCGGCGGCGGTCAGCAGGTTCTGCCCGGCCATCACCGCGTCCCCGATGCCGAAATGCACCCCGATGGCGGGCCAGCGTCCGGCCTCGTGCCCGGCGACCCGCAGAAATTGGCCCACCCGCCGCACGTCGAGGCAGACCACGAAGGCTTCGGAGGCCGTCTGAATGTGCGCGTTCGTGGTCAGTTCGGCCACCCGCGCCCGCACCTCCGGCGACACCAGCCGCACGAGGGAGTAGAGCTGCGCCGTCGCGTCGGTCGGTGCCCGCTGCGCGGCGTGGAGCAACACGTCCAGATGCTCGGGCGGCATCGGGAGGGGCGAGCCGTCCTCCCGCGTGACGTACTGGCGAACGGTGCGGTGGGCGTCGAAAAAGGCCCGGACTTCCTCGGGCGTGCGCGGGGTCATGGGGGAAGGATAGCGGCCAGCCCTCAGCTGTTCGCTTCCGCAGGCACGGGCGGCGGCACCACCAGCGCACTCAGGCCCAGGCCGCCCAGCCCGGCCATGACCGCCACACCCAGCCACAGCTCCAGGCTGAGGTTGGTCAGGCCCAGACCCACCAGCCCGCCCAGATACGGCCCCCACACGGCGAGCGGCAGCCCGAAGGCGAAGGCCCGCAGCGCCCAGGGCCGCGCCGGAGACGGGTTCAGCAGCAGCAAGAGGGCGTCGGCCACCAGCCCGGCGGCAAGCATCAAGAGGGGCACCCGCCACTCGCCGGGCACCAGCATCAGGGTCATCAGCAGGGTGTTCAGCCCGTACATCAGCGTGACCGCCCCGAAAGGCAGCCGGAAGCGCCGCAGCAGCAGCAGGACGGGTGCGGCCAGGATCAGGGCGGTCAGGAGGATGCTGCTCAGTTCGCCGCGCGTCTGCACGTAGCCCAGACCCTGCGGGGCGGCCATCAACCCCCACAGGTACATGTGCATGAAGGACGTGAAGCTCAGCAGCGCCGTGGCCGACAGCACGGTGGGCCACACCACCCCCGCCGGGGCCGCGCGGGGCGTGGGCACCCGCCAGCTGCTCACCAGCGGGGCCGCCAGGATGGATGAGGCGCCCGCGAACAGCAGCAGGTGCGTGGGCGAGAGCAGCGCCTCGATGCCGACCTCGATCCCGAAGACGGTGTGCCAGGTCATGTCCCCCAGCCCGCCCAGCCCGAAGAGGGGCACCCCCAGCGCGGCGAGGGCGTACCCCTCCGGGAAGGCCGCCAGCCCCCGCCGCCCCGACCGCCAGCCCCGGTAGCCCAGCCACAGCACCCACGCCGCCACCGCCAGAAAGCCCGAGTAGAACAGCGCGTGCCAGGGCGTGAAGCAGGCTCTCGCCGTAGCGGTTGTGCGCCCAGCCGTCCACGAAGATGCCCGTGGTCAGCCACCACCCCAGCCCCAGCGTCACGAGATTCTGCGCCGGGGTCGCGCGGGTGAGCGCGGCGGCGGGCACGGGCGCGGGCGCGGCGGGGAGGGTGGTGGTCATGGGTCAGTGTAGCCGCCAGCGACCAGCTTCCAGCTGCCAGCAGGGACGGTTCCGGCCGACGCTCAGGCTTTTTCAGGCTGGCCGCTGGCGGCTCACCGTCCCACGTACTGAATCCGCCAGACCCGTCCCCCGCCGTCGTCGGTGACCAGCAGCGCCCCGTCCCGCGCCACCACCGGGTCCACCGGACGGCCCAGCACCTCGTCGCCGCGCAGGAAGCCGGTCAGAAAGTCGCGCACCTGCCCGGTCTGCGGGTTCACGGTGACCACCTTGTACCCGCTCTTCTCGCTGCGGTTCCACGAGCCGTGCAGGGCGGCGAACATCTGGCCCCGGTACTGATCGGGGAAAGTCTTGCCCGTGTAGAAGGCCAGGCCCAGCGGGGCCGAATGCGCTGTTGTCAGGGCGAAGGCGGGGGTGGCGGACTTGCAGGCGGCGGCGCTTTTCTGCCCGAAGTCACTGTCCCAGACCTGCGCCTGTCCTGCCTTCACGGTGTAGCAGTAGGGCCAGCCATAGAAGCCGCCCGCCTTCAGCTTGTAGAACCCCTCGGGCGGGAGGTCGTCGCCCAGCATGTCCCGGCCGTTGTTGGTGGCATAGAGGGTGCCACCGAACCACTCCAGGCCCACCGCATTTCTCAGGCCCGTCGCGTAGGGCTTGCCGTTCTTCCCGTCCGCGTCGTAGACCCACACGGCGGCGCGGCGGGGGTCGGTTTCCTCGCAGACGTTGCAGTTGGAGCCGACCGACACGTACATCCGCCCGTCGGGGCCGAACTCGACCGTGCGGGTCCAGTGGCCGCCGTTGGGCGGCAGGGAGACGACGCGCTGGGCGGCCCCGTTCGCCTTCGTCTGCCCGCCCGCGTACCGGAAGCGCACCACCCCGTCGGTGTTCGCCACGTACAGGAAGCCGCCGTGAAAGGCCAGCCCATGCGGGCGGTTCAGCCCCGACGCGAAGACGATCTGGCGGTCCGAGCGCCCGTTGCGGTCGCGGTCGGGCAGCACCACGACGGTCCCCGCCCGCGAGTCCGAGAGAAACACGTCGCCGTTCGGGGCCACCGCCATGAAGCGCGGCTGCCCGAAGCCGTCGGCGTACACGGTGACCTTGAAGCCGTCCGGGGCCTTCAGGGTGGGGGCCTGGGCCGCCGCCGCGCCCGCCAGGGCCAGCATCCCCGCCATCAGCAGTCGTTTCCGCATGGGCACAGGAGACCACAGGGCCGTGAGGCGCGACCGTGACGGCGGTCAATCCCGCGTCGCCTCCACGGACTCGAAGCGTGCCCCCAGCCCTTCCAGATGCCGGAAGAAGGCCGGGTAGCTCTTGCGGATGTGGTGCGCCCCGGTGATGCGAATGGGCGCGTCGGCCCGCAGCCCCAGCACGGTGAGCAGCATGACCATGCGGTGATCGCCGTGCCCGTCGGCGGTCATGCCCCCGGCGATCCGGCCTGCCCCCGTCACGCTGAGGCTATCGGCCGTTTCTGCCGCGGTCAGGCCCAGCCGCTCCAGCTCGCGGCGGGTGTCGCTGATGCGGTCGCATTCCTTGAGGCGCAGGGTCGCCACGTTCTCCCAGGTGGTCGTGCCCCGCGCAAGGGCGGCGGCGGCGGTCAGGGCCTGCACCGCGTCGGTGAAGCCGTCGCCGTCGCGGGTCACGGCATGCAGGGGCCGCCCGCCGCGCACGGTCACCCGGTCGCCGTCGCGCACAACCTCGGCGCCCATCTCGCGCAGCACGCTCAGGGCCTCGCGCTCGCCCTGAAGGTCGTGTTCGCGCAGATTGGTGACCGTCACCTCGCCGGGCAGCACGGCGGCGGCGGCGAGCAGGGCCGCGCTTCCCGGGTAGTCCCCCGGCACCAGCACACGCCCGGCCCGGTACGCCTGCCCGCCGGGAATGGAGACGCGGCGCAGGTCGTCGGAAGCGGCAGCCGTGACTCCGAAGGCCGACAGCGTGTCCAGCGTCTGCCGCAGGGGGGCGCGGCTCTTGATCTCGCCCGTGAGGTGCAGGTCCAAGCCGCCCGGCAGCAGCGGCCCCAGGAACAGCAGCGCGGAGGCGTACTGGCTGGAGCGTTCGGCGCTGACCTCGACCCGCCCGCCGCGCACCGGGCCGGAAATGGTCACGGGGAGGCGTCCGCCCTCGCTCGTCACCCGTGCCCCCAGCCGCTCCAGCGCCATAAGGAGGTCGCCCTGGGGCCGCCGTCCCAGCGAATCGGGGTGGTCGGTGACGAGGGTCGTGTCCGTGGTCAACGCCGCCGCACCCATCAGGAAGCGGGCCACCGCGCCCGCGTTCCCGGGGTTGAGGGTCACGCCGGGCCGGGGCCGGGCGCCGAAGCCGCGCACGGTCACGTCGTCACCCACCCGCTCCACCCCGGCGCCCCACCCTTGCAGGCAGGCCAGCAGCGCCCCGGCGTCCTCGCTGGTGGCCGCTCCCACCACCCGCGTCTCCCCCCCGGCCAGCGCCGCCGCGAGCAGATAGCGGGTCGTGTAGTTCTTGCTGGGCTGCGCCCGCACCTCGCCGCTCAACCCGTGGGCGGGGTGGACGATCACGTCGAAGCGTTCGGGCAGGCCGTCACCAGTCATGGGAGGGAGGCTAGCGCCCCGGGGCGGGGAACGGTGACGCGGCGGGTCAGGGCGGGCTGGTTGGCGGGGGCAGGTGGGGGTGGTCCAGGAAGGCGAGGGTGGCAGTCACCTGCCCCCGCTGCTCCGCTGCTCTGCGAGTCCTGCGAGGGGAGAGACCCGGGAGCCGGAGACCTGGGAAACAGAGACGAGCCTGGCACTGGCCCGTCGTCATCCCCGCCTTTCCGCCACCAGCCGGGCGTTGTACGCGGCCGATCCCCCGCGCGGAATGCTGAGGGTCTGCCAGTCCGCGCCCCGCAGGGTCTTGACCAGCAGCACCAGCTGATACACGTGCCCGCTGTAATGGGCCACCTGCCGCTGGGTCGCCTCCAGCACGGTGTGTGCCTCGCCCCGGATGGTCAGTGTCCCCGTCAGGTCAGCGGACCGGAGGTGGTCCAGCGCGTCCAGAAAGACGGTCCAGCCCCCCTCCCATACCGCCTGCAGTTCGTCGGCCGTCCGGTCGCTTTCCCCGAACTCGGCGTCGCGGTTACGGCCCGGCGTTTCCCCTTCCATGCCCGGCGCGTAACCCCCGCGCAGCCCGCCCCAGCGCGAGTGCATGTTGCCCGCCAGGTGCCCCACGAGGACGGCCGCAGAGTTGCCCCCCACCGAGAGGAGAGGGCCGTGTGCCACTCGCCGGGCCGCAGCTGGGTCAGCGCCCCGTCCCCCAGCGCCCCCACCCCGCGCAGCCGCGCCCGCACGTCGGAGAGGTAGAGGTCGGCCACGGCAGTCGTCATGCGGCCAGCAGACCACATCCGCCCAGGCCGGGGGGCAGGAGGAAAACGGGGGTGGCCCCTGGGTTCACCGCAGGCCGCAGCATCCGCAGCACCCGGTCATCATGCAGCTGTGTCAGGCTACCGGGGGTGGCCCCGCTCTTCCTGACCGGGACAGTCCGGCAGCGGACGCCCACCGAAAGCCGAGGTTCTCATGCCCAAGACTCCGCCCGGCCAGCCCCGGACCCTCACACTGCGCTGGGTGCCCGGCACCAACGACCGCGTGCAGTTCGAGCGCGGTGGCCGCACCTTCACGGTGTTGCTGGTCGACGTTCAGCGCACCGACGCCCACACTCTCAACCCGCTGTATCTGCGCGGCGTGGTCACCCTGCCCGTGACCCTGACGCACCTCGCCACCCTGATGGGGCCGCTGCGCCAGCACGTCACCCCCAGGGCCGTGGGAACCGCCGCCGACGCCTGGGTGCAGGCCGGTGGGCAGGCGGGCGACGAACCCGACGACCACCCGCCGGGCTGAAGCCGCCGCCCACAGCCACTGCCCAGAGCCACTGTCCATGAGAAACGCGCCCCGGAACCTGTGCTCCGGGGCGCGTTCAACGTTCACTGCCGGGCAGCGTTGATCAGGCGCGTTCGTCGCGCGGCAGGAAGCCGAGGTGGCCCTCGAACTGCCACATGGAGAACTTGCGGGGGCGCTTCTCGACCAGTGTGCCGCGCATGGGGCCGTGCTGGGTCTGCACCTGCACGTCGCAGCGGCCCTCGCCCTCCTCGCAGGCGGCCCGCAGCGCCTGGGCGTCTCCGCGCAGCACGGGCATCTGCGGGTGCGTGCCCTGCGGTTCGGCGAGGATGGTGAGGCGCTTGTTGGGCGCGACCTGGTACGTTCCCTGAAGAGTCAGCATCTTTTCACCGTATCCCATCCGGGGGCGGGCAATAGTTCTGGGAACCCCCAGCTCAGGGCCGCACGACCGACACCCGCCCACCTTCCAGGGTGAGCAGGGCCCGCGCTGGCCGTGCCCCCCTCGCCCCGTCCACCACGCACTCCTGCACCGTGGCGGGCGGCTCGCGCCCCAGCACTGCCTCGCACGAGATCTGGGCCACCGCGCCCATCTTCACGGCGGCCCGCACCGCCTCCCCCGCGTACTCGCGGGCGGCGCGGCCCTGCCACGACAGCGCGGCGACGAGCAGCCCCACGCCGGTCACGAAGGCGAGCAGGGTCAGGCCGAAGGTCCGCATGGGGCGCAGGCTAGCAGCCGCGAGCGGGTACACAGGTCCAAGCGGGTACACAGGTTCAAGCGGGTACACTGGCCCCCGATGAGCAAGGTCATGATTATCGGCGCGGGCGGCGTGGGCAACGTCGTCGCCAAGAAGTGCGCCCAGAACGACGGCGTGTTCACGGAAGTGCTGCTCGCCAGCCGCACGGTGAGCAAGTGCGACAAGATCGTCGCGGAAATCCACGAGCACTTCCCGCAGAGCCGGACGAAATTCAGCACGGCGGCGGTGGACGCCGACAACGTGCCGGAACTCGCCGCGCTGATCCGGCAGTTCGGGCCGGAACTCGTCATCAACGTGGCGCTGCCCTACCAGGACCTGACCATCATGGACGCCTGCCTGGAGACGGGCGTGCATTACCTCGACACTGCCAACTACGAGCCCAGAGACGTGGCGAAGTTCGAGTATTCGTGGCAGTGGGCCTACCGCGAGCGCTTCGAGCAAGCGGGCCTGATGGCGCTGCTGGGCTGCGGCTTCGACCCCGGCGCGACCAACGTCTTTACCGCCCACCACGCCAAACACCACTTCTCGGAGATTCACTACCTCGACATCGTGGACTGCAACAACGGCAGCCACGGCAAGGCGTTTGCCACCAACTTCAACCCGGAAATCAACATCCGTGAGATCACCGCGAACGGCCGCTACTGGGAAAACGGGCAGTGGGTGGAAACCGCCCCGCTGGAGATCAGCCAGGATATCTACTACCCCAACGTGGCGACCCGCAAGAGCTACGTGCTGTACCACGAGGAACTCGAATCGCTGGTCGTGAACTTCCCGACGATCAAACGCGCCCGCTTCTGGATGACCTTCGGGGAGGCGTACATCAAGCACCTCAACGTGCTGGAGGGCATCGGCATGACCTCCATCGAGCCCATCGACTTCCGGGGGCAAAAAATCGCCCCCATCGAGTTCCTGAAGGCCGTGCTGCCCGCGCCCGAATCGCTGGCCGAGAACTACACCGGGCAGACCTGCATCGGCGTGCAGGCCAAGGGGCTGGGCAAGGATGGCCAGCCCAACGTGCACTTCATCTACAACGTCACCGACCACGCCCAGACCTATAGGGAAGTGCAGGCGCAGGGCATCTCCTACACGACCGGCGTGCCCGCCATGATCGGCGCGATGCTGATGCTGCGGGGAGAGTGGATGAAGCCCGGCGTCTACAACGTCGAGGAATTCGACCCCGACCCCTTCATCGCCGCGATGAACGAATGGGGCCTGCCGGTCGACGAGCTGGCGGGAATCGAACTCGTCAAGGACTGAGCGCGGCAACAAGAAGGCGGCGGCCCCGTGCAGATGGGCCGCCGCCTTCGCCTGACTTACTTCAGGTGCCCCATCGCCTCCCCGATGTAGCTCCACATCGCCTGCATCTCGGGCGGCATGTGCCCCTGGTAGGCGTCGCTCAGGGTGCCGCCGATGTCCTGCCGCCCCCCGGTGAACTCGGCCACCAGCTCCTGCCAGCGCCGGGCGAGGTCGAGGACGCGCGGGTCGGACGCTGGGGTTCCGGCCTCCATCTCGCGCACGACCTCGGCCATCAGCCGGGGCCATTCGGCTTCCACTTCCCCGAGGCGGGCCTCGCCGACCACCTCGCGGCGTTCCTCCAGATACCGCAGCTGCTCGTCGTCGAACCTGGGCTGCTCGCCCACCTGACGGGCGGTGTCCAGCATCTTTTCTACCTTCTCGTTCATTCGAATCACCTCCAGGAGTTCGGCCCAGCTCGCCCCGCGCGGGTCCAGCCGTTTCAGGCGCTCCAGCAGCGCTCCCTCGCGCTCCAGCCGCGCCTTCAGCAGGCGAATCTGGGCGGCCAGCACCTGCGCGGGGTCGTGGGCCGGGTCTTGCAGCGCCCCGCGAATCTGCTCCAGCGAGAGCCCCAGGGTCCGCAGGGACTGAATCTGGTGCAGGGTCCGCACCTCGCCCTCGGAGTAGAGGCGGTGGTCACCGTCGGTGCGCTCGCCGGGGCACAGCAGGCCGATCTGGTCGTAGTGGCGCAGGGTCCGCACCGTCACGCTGCTGCGTGCGGCCAGTTCACCGATTCTGAGTTTCACCGCTTCCCTCCGAACCCCACCGTAAGGGCTGACGTTACGTCCGGTTCAAGCCCCCTGCGGGCAGGGGCAAAGGGTCACTCACTCGGGGTCGCCGTGATTCTCGCCCGCTGGACTTCGGCTCCGCGTGTCCGGGAACGGTCCCCGAACCCGCTTCAGCTGTGCCCAGAGCTACTCCCGCGTTCTCGCTGTGCCCGGCGTGATGAAGTCATCTCCCGGCGTCTCCCTGTCCGTCCGGGCCTCCAGAAAACGCTGCTGGGTGTCCCAGGCGCGGCGGGCGCTCTCACGCGACGAGGTGTCTGGCCCGGCGATGCGGCGAATCTGGCTCAGGGCGCGTTCCAGTTCGGCAGGGTCGCGCTCGTCCGCAGGCTGGGCCTTCCAGGCTTTCACGGTGCCGGGGAGGTAATCGCCGAGGCTCTGCCGGGCGTCGAAGGCACGGCGGGTGTCGCCGCCCTCGCGGGCCTGCACCGCCGCCATTTCGAGGTGGTCCACGGTGGAGAGCACCTCCCCCGCCAGCGCAGGCGGCAGCCCCCGGCACAGCTCGCGCACGTCGGGGAAGGGCAGCACCTCGGCGCTGGGCTGGGCGGGGAGGGCGGCGGGCACAGGCTGGGAGACGGCAGGAACGGACGGGGCGGGAGTCAGCCCGGCCTCGTGGATCAGGTCTGTCCCCCGGAAGGCCGCCAGCAGCAGCCCCACGAAGGCGAGCGACAGCACCGCCAGCATCAGCCACGGGCCACCGAAGACGCCGCTCACGGCCACCGCCGGAATCATCAGGGCCAGGACCGCCGCCGCCTGGGGCCGGGCGAAGACGGCCCGCAGGTTCGCGCCCGTGCGGGGGTTTCCGAACAGCAGCAGCAGCGCCAGCGCCACCAGCAGCAACACCGCCAGCCCCGGCAGCGGATTGCCCCGCGAGAACACCTGACTCAGCACGAAGATCGGGATCAGCAGGGCCAGAAGGCCCAGCGGGTCCTCCTTGCGCCGCCGCCGGGTGCGCCGTGCAGAGGGCGGCAGGGCCGGGGGCGACGGATCAGGGCCGGGCGCGGGGTCCATGTGCCCAGTATCCGCCCCCGGCGGGAGCGGGGCAACGCGGGCGGGTCAGGCGGCCCCGGCGTCCTCCGGGCGGGCAAAGATCATGCGCCCGGCCCCGGTCTGCACGTTGTTGACGACCTGCACGCGGGCGGGCTTGCCGCGCAGCTTGATGCCGCCCTCCACGACGACCATCGTGCCGTCTTCGAGGTACCCGACCCCCTGGCCGGGCTGCTGGCCGCCCTTGGTGACCGTGATGGTGAGCACGTCCCCGGCCTGCACCTGGGGCCGCAGCGCGAGCGCGAGCGCGTGCAGGCTCAGCACCTCCACCCCGTGCAGCCGCGCGACGCGGGCGAGGTTGGTGTCGTTGCTGAGCAGCCCTGCCCCCGTCTCGCGGGCGAGGCGCACCAGCTTGTCGTCCACGGTGGGCAGCGCGGGATCGTCCCAGTCCTCGACCCGCAGGGGGCGCACCGCCCGCAGGTCCTCGAGCAGGGTCAGGGCCCGCTTGCCGCGCGTGCGCTTCTGGGCGTCCTGGCTGTCGGCCAGCAGTTGCAGCTCGCGCAGCACGAAGCCGGGCACGATCACCTCGCCCTCCAGGAAGCCGCTGCGGGCGAGGTCCAGCACCCGGCCGTCGATAATCACGTTGGAATCCAGAATCTTGCCGCCGGTTCGCCGCCGCACCGGGGCCACGTCCAGAAATCCGAACGCCTCCGCGTGACGCACCGCGAACGGCACGAAAAAGGCCGCCAGCACCCCGGTCACCAGCAGGCTCAGCGGCCAGGCGTAGAAGGGCAGGGAGCGCACCAGCGGCCCCAGCAGCACGCTCAGCAGCAGCGCCACCATCAGCCCGAAGGTCGCCGCCGCCACCCGCCGGGGCGAGAGGCCGCCGTACCAGCGGCTCAGGCGCTTCCACAGCCGGGTCGCCGTGCGTTCGGCGCGTGGCCCCAGCAGCAGGGCCGCCAGCGCCCCGGCGAGCATCAGGCTGAGGGTATTGACCCAGGCGGTCCCGTCGTCCCCGGCGTTCGCGGCCAGCAGGCGCCCGGCACCCCAGCCGACCAGCAGGCCGAGCGGGAGCAGCAGGAGGCGAAAGGCAGGCACAGGCCCGAGTGTACCCGAGGCTCCCGCCGCCTGGGACGCCCCTGAGCGCCACCCGTTCATGAAGAAGCTGACGCGTTCATGTGGAGGCCCGCGTGAACAGCTCATGGTGAATGGCTAAGATGCCGTTCATGCGTCACTTCTCCCGTGCTGCCCTGCTGGGCCTCAGCCTCAGCGGGTCTCTCAGCCTCGCCGCCGCGCAGACGGCTCCCGCCACCCCGGCCGCTCCTGCGACCTCCAAAGCCACGGTCTCGGCCGCGACCGCCCGCGCCGCGAGCAGCCTCGCTGTGGAGGTCAGCGGCGCCGTGAAGGGCCAGATCGTGGGCTGCCCGGCAAGCCTCAAGGTGAGCGCGGCGGCCGTGTGCCTGTATGTCAAGAACTCCCCGGCGTCGCTGCGGGCCCTGGTGCGCGGCAAGCTCGGCGCCCGCGCCCTGGGAGACTGGAAGACCCCGGCGAACAGCAAGGCCAGCTCGCTGCTCGTGTCGGGGAGCGCCAACGGCCCGGTGGCCGCCTACCTGCTGATGGCGCCTCTCTCCGCGACCGAGACGCTGCTGGTCGTGGACGCGGCGCAGGCCAC
>NZ_JASNGB010000074.1 GCF_030271215.1 Deinococcus rhizophilus
CACGGCGGTGACCGGGGAAACGGTGCGGGTGCCTGCCCGGACCCTCTGCCTGCACGGGGACGGGGCCGAGGCGGCGGACGTGGCCCGCGACCTGCGGCGGGCGCTGGAGGCGGCGGGGGTACGGGTGGCCGCGCCCGACCCGGCCTAGAGCATTTGCCATAAGAATGCGGTGGGTTTCCGCATTCGTTGGCCGAGCGGAGCGAGCGAATTGAAGAAGAGCATTGGGCAGAATGGAGGCACCTGGGGCGCCCTTCCCCGGGGGCCGTAATTCTGTCAAATGCTCTAGCGCCAGCCCGTCCCCGGCGTCGGGGGCCGCAGGGCCGCGTGCAGCTCGGCGGCGTAGCGGTCGGTCATGCCCGAGACGTAGTCGCACACGGCGCGGGGCAGGCCGCCTTCCTCGGCGCGGGCACGCACGCCGGGGGGCAGCATGGAGGGCCGGGCCAGCAGCGCCGTGAACAGGTCCGTCAGCAGCCGGGNCCCCGGCGTCGGGGGCCGCAGGGCCGCGTGCAGCTCGGCGGCGTAGCGGTCGGTCATGCCCGAGACGTAGTCGCACACGGCGCGGGGCAGGCCGCCTTCCTCGGCGCGGGCACGCACGCCGGGGGGCAGCATGGAGGGCCGGGCCAGCAGCGCCGTGAACAGGTCCGTCAGCAGCCGGGTGCCCTGCTCGACCTGCATCTCGACCCGCCAGTGGCGGTAGAGCCGCGAGCGCAGGAACTCGCCCGTCTCGCGCAGCCGGTCGCGCATCCCGGGGCTGTAGGTCACCAGCCGCCCCGGCAGGGCGCGGACCGCCTCCGGGCTCTGCACGCCGCTCGCCACGATGGCCACGTGGGTGGCCCGCGTCAGGTCGCCGATCAGCCAGCCCAGCAACTCGCGGTGCAGGGTGCGGCGGTCGCGCTCGGTGAGGGCGGGGGACGCCGGGGGAACCCGCGAGAGGAGCTCGGCCCACAGCGGCAGCGCGGTCAGGTCCTGCGGGGTGATCAGCCCGCTGCGCAGCCCGTCGTCGAGGTCGTGGGCGGTGTAGGCCAGCGCGTCGGCAGCGTCCACCAGTTGCGCTTCCAGCCCCGGCGGCCCCAGCCCGGCGCGGCCATGCTTGTTCAGGCCGTCGAGGGTCTCGCGGGTGAGGTTCAGGCCCCGGAAGTCGGGGTAGCGGTCCTCGAGCACGGTCACGATGCGGCGGGCCTGCGAGTTGTGGTCAAACGTATTGTCGGGAGCGGCTCCGTGCTCCTGCATCAGCGCGTCCAGCGCCCGCTCGCCCGCGTGCCCGAAGGGCGGGTGCCCGAGGTCGTGCGCGAGGGCGATGGCCTCCGCCAGCGTCTCGTTCAGGCCCAGGGTCAGGGCCACCGAGCGGGCCACCTGCGAGACCTCCAGCGTGTGCGTCAGCCGGGTGCGGTAGTGGTCGCCCTGCCCGCCGCTGAGCGACACGTTCACGAACACCTGCGTCTTGTACTCCAGCCGCCGGAAGGCCGTCGTGTGCAGGACGCGGTCGCGGTCCTTCTGAAAGGCGGTCCGGGTCTCGCTCTCGGGCTCGGGAAAGGCGCGGCCCCGCGCGGCGCGGCTGAGGGTCGCGTAGGGCGCGAGGGTGGCCTCCTCGCGGGCCTCCAGATCGGCGCGGGTGAACATGGGGGCCAGTCTGGCAGAGCGCGGGCGGACAGCGGCAGCGGGCAAAAGCTTCATGGGCGGCGCTAGATTGCCCCCATGAGCGACGCCGGGGCGAACGACACGCAGACCCAGACCGACACCCAGGTCATCTACGACGGCCATATCGTGCGGCTGGAGAAGCTGGAGGGCAAGTGGGAGGTCGTGCGGCACGCGGACGCCGTGGCGATCCTGGCGCTGAACGACGCGGGCGAGATGCTGCTGGTGCGCCAGCGCCGCCCGGCCATCGGGGGCCTGACCGTGGAGGCCCCGGCGGGCCTGATCGACGACGGCGAGACGCCCGGGGAGGCCGCCCAGCGCGAGCTTCAGGAGGAGGTGGGCCTCGACGGCGAGATGACGCTGCTGACCCGCTTCCACTCCAGCCCCGGCTTCTGCGACGAGCTGCTGTACGTGTTTGCCGCCGAAGGACTCCGCGAGAGCAAACTCCCCCACGACGAGGACGAGGAGATCGAGGTCGTGTGGATGCCCCCGCAGGCGGTACTCGACGGCCTGCGGGGCGGCACCCTCCTGGGAAGCGCGAGCACGGTCGCGGCGGCGCTGTACGGGCTTCAGCGCCTCGCGGAGCGGCGCCCATGAAAACCTACGTCTCCCCCACCGGGCGGCCCGACACCGAGACGGTCGTGGCGGTGGGTTCCTTCGACGGGGTGCATCTGGGGCATCAGGCCCTGCTCGCCCAGCTCAAGGAACGGGGGCGGCAGCACCGCGTCCCCACGGTGGTCTACACCTTCGACCCGCCCACCCGCGTGCTGACCCAGGGCGTCGAGTTCCTGTCCACCCTGCCCGAGAAGCTGGCGCTGCTGGCCCGCTACGGCATCGACGAGACGGTCGCGGTGCCCTTTACCCGCGAGTTCGCCGCCCGGCCCAAGGACGCCTTTCTGGAGGACCTGCGGGCGCTGCGGCCCCGCTCGGTTGTGGTGGGCGAGGACTTCCATTTCGGGCGCGGGCGGGCAGGCACGGTGGCGGACCTGCGGGAAGTGACCCGTGACGTGGTGACCGTGCCGCTGCACCAGCTCGGCGGCGAGGACATCAAGAGCACCCGGATTCGCGAATACCTGCGCGTGGGCGACGTGGAGGGCGCGCGCCGCCTGCTGGGCCGCCACTACGACGCTCAGGGGGTGGTGGTGCCCGGCGACCGGCTCGGCCGTCAGCTCGGCTGGCCCACCGCCAACCTGCGCGTGCCCGACGGCAAGGCGCTGCCGCCCGGCGTCTATGCGGTCGTCGCCATCACCGAACGCGGGCCGGGGCACGAGCAACGCCATCACGGCGTCGCCAACGTGGGGTGGCGACCCACCGTGAACGGCGTAGGGCGTCGCTTCGAGGTCCATTTCCTCGATTTCGAGGGCGACCTCTACGGCGAGGAGGTCGGCGTCAAGTTCTTCACCCGGCTGCGCGGCGAGCAGAAGTTCAGTGGGCTGGACGAACTGAAGGCGCAGATCGCGCGCGACGCCGAGGCCGCGCGGGAGGCGCTGCGGGACGTGGAGTAGCCTTTACCCACCCGGAAGCGTCTGCACCACCCGGATGAAGCGGGTCACTGTCCATTCGCCCCAGCCGTCAGCCACGTTCGCAGTCCCCGTACCGCTGTAGAGTCGCGTGGGATAACCCTCCTCCGCGGCATACTCGGCCTCCACAACCGGGCAGGGCTGCCCCCTCTGGGCCGCCAACGTCTGCGCGATCTGGTCGAAACGGCCCTCTACCGTGACCCGGGCGAGGGGAGAAACGGGACCGCTTTCCCCGGCAACGAGGGTCACCTCCCGGACCGTCCGGTCAAGCACCAGCACCAGCACGGTGGGAAAGAGAACGGGCGCGGCCACCTGCCGGAACTCGTAGCGGTAACTGCGGACCCCCGCAAGCGCCCACTGCGCCCGCGCCGCCACCAGTTCCCGCTCCAGCGCGGCAAAATCGGGCCGCACGTACCCGGGGGCGCACGGCACGGCGGCCTGTGGAGGCGGCGCTCCCCCGCCCCCCGCCTGAACCGAACCTGCCCCGAGAGCCAACCCGAACACGGTTCCCAGAACCACCCGGCGCAGAAGTGTCATGGGTTCAGCATAGGCATTGGAGGGGACGGGCGTACCCTGACTCCATGAGCCTTCCTCCCACCCTCGACCTCGGCTACTCCTTTTGCCCGAACGACACTTTCATCTTCTACGCCCTGCACGCGGGCCGGGTGCCTGCGCCGCTGCCCGTGCAGGAGCGACTCGAAGACGTGCAGACCCTCAACGAGTGGGCGCGCGAGGGCCGCCTCCCCGTCACCAAGATCAGCTACCGCGCCTACTTCGAGGTGATGGACCGCTACGTCGCCCTGCGTTCGGGCGGGGCGCTCGGCCGGGGCGTGGGGCCGCTGGTGGTGGCCCGGGAGGAGCTGGGCGACCTGAACGGCAAGCGGGTCGCCTCGCCGGGGAACCTCACCACCGCCGACCTGCTGCTGCGGCTGGCGTACCCGGACGCGCTCCTCACGCCGATGCGCTACGACGAGGTCATGCCCGCTGTCGCGCGCGGCGAGTACGATGCCGGGCTGATCATCCACGAGTCGCGCTTCACGTATCAGGAACACGGGCTGGTCAAACTGATGGACCTCGGCGCGTGGTGGGAGGGCGAGACGGGGCTGCCGCTGCCTCTGGGGGCGATTCTGGTCCGGCGCGATCTGCCGCAAGAGGTGCAGCGCGGCCTGAATGCGGCGGTGCGGGAGAGTCTGGACTACGCCTACGCGCACCCGGAAGAACCCAGGGCCTACATCCGGCAGCACGCGCTGGAGATGAGCGACGAGGTGATGCAGGCGCATATCGACCTGTACGTGAACGACTTTTCCCGCGACGTGGGCGAGGAAGGCGAGCGGGCGGTGCGCGAGTTGTACCGCCGGGCCGTGGAAGTGGGCGCGGCGCGGCCCTCGGAGCTGCCGCTCTTCGTGAGGGAATGAGGGAAGTGGACTCGGGGTTAAGACGACCCTGTGCCCGCTCTCAGAAGGTGTGCTGAGGCCAGATGGACGCACCCGGCGGTATGGGACTTTGGTCACCGGAGGAACAAACCATGCACAAGCCCATGCTCGCCGCCCTGACGGTCGCGCTCGGTGCCCTGGGAGCCGCTCTCGCCCAGGGCTCGGCCTCGCCCACGGGCCCCGGCCCCGCCCAGACGACCACCCCGACGCCGCGCCCGCTGCCCGCCCCCGAGCCGCCCGTCACCGTGACGGCCACCCGCAACGAGCCCCGCGCCCTGGGCTTCACGCCGGACAAGCTCGCCCGGCTGAAGGTCCCGGCGGGCTTCCAGATCAAGGTGATGGCGACGGGCCTGGGCAACGCCCGGATGATGCACGTGATGCCCGACGGCGGCCTCTACCTGACGCGGCGGGCGCAGGGCGACATCTGGTACCTCAAGGACGTGAACAGGGACGGCCTCTTCGACGCGGGCGAGCGCCGGATGGTCGCGCAGAACCTCAAGCTGGTGCATGGGCTGGATGTCCGGCAGGGCAAGCTCTACGCGGTGGGTGAGAAGACCATCTGGGTGATGGATATGAGCCGCGACGGTGGCCTGAGCGTGCCGCGCGTCTTCGCCGACGGCTTTCCCGACGCCGGACAGCACCCCGCCCGTGGCCTGAAGTGGGGACCGGACGGCTTCCTCTACGCGTCCTTCGGCTCCACCAACAACGACGCCCCCACCCAGAACCCGGAAGAGGCGACCATCCTCCGCATCCGCCCCGACGGGCAGTGGCGCGAGGTGTACGCCCGGGGCCTGCGCCACACCATCGGCTTCGGGTGGCACCCGGTCACGGGCACCTTCTACGGGATGGACCAGGGCAGCGACTGGCACGGCGACAACATCCCGCCCGAGGAACTGAACGTGATCCAGAGGGGGCGCAACTACGGCTGGCCCTTCTGCTACGGCGCCCGCAACCCTGACCCCTACACCAACTCCAGCCAGATTCCCGGCAAGATCACCAAGGCCGAGTTCTGCGACCTGACCCAGGGCAGCCTGCTGAACTACACGGCGCACGCGGCGGCGATCGGCATGAACTTCTACACCGGCACGAGCTTTCCCGCCGAGTACCGCAACGACGCCTTCGTCGCCTTCCGGGGCTCGTGGAACCGCAGCGAACCCAGCGGCTACGAGATCGCCCGCGTGAACTTCGACGCGGGGAACCGGCCCACCGCCATCGAACCCTTCATCACCGGCTTCGTGTACGAGGAAGGCGGCGAGTGGAAGCAGTTCGGGCGCGTGGCGGGCGTGGCGACCTACACCGACGGCAGCCTGCTGTTCACCGACGACCAGAGCGGCGTGATTTACCGCGTGCTGTACACGGGAGGCCAGTGATGAAGCTTCAGACCAAGCGGTATCTCGCGCTGGGAGCCCTCGCGCTGGGGGCAGCGGTGGCGGGCGGAGCAGGCGCCCCCATGCCGCTGGCCCCGGCCAGCACGCCCCTCAGCGCCACGGCGGCGATGCGTGACCCCGCCGGACAGGTGCTGGGCACCGCCCGCTTCGTCCAGCAGGGCATGGGCGTGCAGGTCACGGTGGAGGTGCGCGGCCTGACGCCCGGGCAGCACGGGATGCACGTCCACGAGTACGGGCGCTGCACCCCGGGCGTGGACGAGGCGACGAACACGGTCGTCCCCTTCGGCGGCGCGGGCGGGCACTTCGACCCCGGCCTGAGCAAGAACCACGACGACCCGCAGGCCCCGAACAAGTACGGCCACGGCGGCGACGCCCCGATGCTGAACGTGGGCGCCGACGGGGTGGGCCGCGCGAGCTTCACCACCGACAAGTTCAGCCTGACGGGCATGAACGGGGTGCTGAACCGCACGCTGGTGGTCCACGCCCGCCCCGACGACTACAAGACCGACCCGGCGGGCATGTCGGGCGCCCGCGAGCGCTGCGGCGTGATCGTGCGCGACGGCCTGACCACCCGCGACTATGGCCTGCCCGGCGCCCAGGACTTCCCCGAGGGCGTGGCCTATGACGCCCGCCGGGGCGTGATCTACACCGGCAGCGCGGTGAACGGCACGGTCTACGCGATCAACGCCGCGACCGGAGCCGTCAGCAAGTTCCAGGAGGGCGGAGCGCTGGGGCGTCAGGCCGCGCTGGGCCTGAAGGTGGACGCGCAGGGCCGCCTGTGGATCGCGGGCGGGGCGCAGGGCACGGTGAGCATCCTGACCCCCGACGGCATGACCCTGAAGGTGCTGGAGACTCCGAAGTCGCCCAACCCGTACATCAACGACCTGACGCCCGCCGCCGACGGCAACGTGTACGTCACCGATTCCACCCGGCCCGTCATCTTCCGGGTGGACCGCAACCTGAACCTGACGGAGTGGCTGGACCTGGCGAACACACCGATCAGGTACGGCCCCGGCGTGAACCTCAACGGGATCACCGCGACCCCCGACGGGCGCTACCTGCTCGCCATGCAGCTCAACACCGGCGAGCTGTGGCGCATCGACCTGCGGACGAAAGCCGTGCGCCGGGTGATGACCGGCCTGACGAACGGCGACGGCCTGCTGCTCGACGTGTCTCCGGCTGGGCGCACCCTCTACGTCGCCCGCAACAAGGATCAGGTCGTGAGCAAGGTCAGCCTCTCGGCGGACTACGGAACGGGCCAGCTCGTCGCCGAAGAGCCCCTGCGTGGCCTGCGCTTCCCGGCGACGCTGGCGATGGTGGAGGGTGACCTCGTGGTGACGCAGGCGCAGCTCGACCGCAGCATGGCGGGGATTCCGCCCGAGACGCCGTTCCGGCTGACGCGCTTCGGCAAGTTCTGAAGGTCGGCAGATCACAGGGGGAGGCCAGCGGGTCTCTCCCTTTCCTTTGTAAGACTCCCGACGCACTTGCCCTCCTACCCTGGCGGGCGTGACCCAGCCTCCCCCCGAAGCGCCCGCCCCCGCCCTGGAGGTGCGCGGCCTGCATAAGCGGTACGGGCGCCACAGCGTCCTGCACGACATCGACCTCGCGATCACGCCCGGCGAGGTCTACGCGCTGACCGGCCCCAACGGCGCGGGCAAGAGCACCCTGATCCGCACGGTGACCGGGCTGGCCTTTCCGACCTCGGGGACGGTGCGTCTGTGCGGGCGCGACGTGCATGGGGACGGCCCGCGTGCCCGCGCCGCGCTGGGAGCGGTGGTGGAGGCCCCCGCCCGCTTCCACCCCGAGTTCACCGGGACCCAGAACCTGCGGATGCACGCGGACCTCGCGGCGATGGCGCCGGGGGCCGGGCGGGTGGATACGGGCCGCATCCGCGAGGTGCTGGCGCTGCTGGAACTCACCCGGATGGAAGGGCGCCGGGTGGGGGAATACTCGCTGGGGCAGCGGCAACGGCTGGGGGTGGCGAGCGCGATTCTGGCCCGGCCCCGCGTCCTGATCCTCGACGAGCCGACGAGCGGGCTGGACGCGCTGGGCATCGGCCTGATTCACCGCATCGTGACCGACCTCGCCTCGGAGGGCTGCGCGGTGCTGCTCAGCACCCACCACCTGCGCGAGATCGCCACCTACGCGCACCGGGTCGGCATCCTGACGGGCGGGCGGCTGGTGGATACGGTGGACCTGCGGACGCGGCAGGCGGCCTACCGCTTCCGGGTGTCTGACCCTGCCGGGGCCGCCGAGTGGCTGCGGCGCCTTCCCTTCGTGAGCGGCGTGGGCATCCGCACGCCCTACGCGCTGGCGCACCTCGGGGGCGAGGACCGGGTGCCCGACGCGCTCGCGCACCTGAGCCAGGGGGGGTTCCGGGTGCTGGAGGCCGCCCCGGACCACTTCGACCTCTACGAGTACTACCGCGAACGGGTGGAGGTGGCGGTATGACACGCATCCCGTCTGTTTCGTGTCCAATCCGGGAAAACACCGGACTGGACACTCCACGCCCGGAACGCGTTGTTGTCCTTCTCTGCTTCGCAGCTTTGCAAGTCCCTTCGGTCGGATTTCGTCCTGCCGGGGGCAGGATTCAATCGGAGTTACTATGACCCTCTTCGCGCTGGAACTTCGCAAGCTGCTGCGCCGCCGCAGCGCCCGGCTGGGGCTGCTGGTGTGCCTCCTGCTGCCGCTGCTGTGGCCCTGGGCGCCGCGCGTGGAGGCCCTCTTCGGGGTGGAACTGGTGAGCGGGTGGCAGCTTCCGGCGGTCAGTCTGGGCGTGCTGGTGCAGTTCCTGCTGCCCCTCTTTATCGCGGTGACGTGCGCGGAACTGATCGGGTCGGAGGTCAGTGGGGGCACGCTCGCGCCGCTGCTGCTGCGGCCGGTCAACCGCACCCGCGTGCTGACGGGCAAGCTGCTCGTCGCGCTGCTCTACCCGCTGCTGCTGGTGCTGGCGACGGTGGCGGGGTCGCTGCTCGCGGGCCTGGTGCTGGGGCTGGGGCCGTTCACCGGGGGGACCGGGCTGGGGCCGGGGTTCTTTCAGGGCGTCGGGGCGCTCACGCCGGGGCAGGCGCTGGGGCAGGTCCTGCGGGCCTCGCTCCTGGCCGCCGCCATGCTGCTGCCGGTCGCCAGCCTCGCGGTGCTGTTCGGGGTGCTGTACCTGAATACCGCCGCCGCCGCCCTCGCCACGCTGGCGACCCTGAACATCCTGCGCCTGTTCGCGGTCTTTCCCGAGTGGGTGCAGCGCCTGCTGCCCACCAGCCACTTCGACCTGTACGCCCGGCAGACGGACGTGGCCTCGGGGCTGATCCTGCTGCTGATCTACGCGGCGGGCTTCGGGGTGCTGGCGGCGCTGGCCTTCGAGCGGCGCGACGTGTAGGACACAAAGCCCACCCCCTCCCGGCCAGAGGGCGTCCTGACCCCTCTCCCTGGCGAAACTGGGGAACACGGGCAAGTCCCTCATCTCTGATCGTGGCCCTGATTTTCAGAATGGGTGGCTTGCTGCCCACCCCCTCTGCTCCGCAGCTCTGCGAGTCCCAGCCTCTCGCGGTGCGAGCTGTCCCAGTTCCCCGCAAGGAGGGAGGAGCCAGAGACGCTGTGCTCACGCCCACACAAGCGGGAGGGCGAGCCGCCTTCATGCCAGCTCGCCCTCCCGCCCCCTCCCCGGCCCTACCCCACGCTCTTGACGGTGTACCGGAGCTGGCGCTCGCCCTGCGTGACCTCGAAGCTCTCCCCCACGCGGCGGCCCATCAGTGCCTGCCCGACCGGGCTGTCCTCGCTGACCTGGGCGGCGCCTTCCGCGAGTGCGTCCACCTCGACCGCGCTCACGAGGCGCACCTCCAGCTCGCGGTCATGCTCGTCGTCGCGCAGGACAACCCTGGACCCCAAGGCGACCCGGCCGTCCTGGTCGGGCGTGCCCTCCACGATGACGGCGCGGGCCAGCACGTCCTCCAGCTCCAGAATGCGGGCCTCCATGCTGGGCAGGTCGATCTGGGCGGTCTCGAGGTTGCGGTCCTCGAGGTCCACCGCGTCGTCGCGGGCGGCGGCGATCTGGGCGACCGCGTCGTCGCGGCGCTGGCGTTCCCTGTCCAGCGTGTCCTGAAGGCGCTGGAAGCCCTCGGCCGTCATCTGCACTTCTTCTGCCATAACTCCTCCTGTGGTCCTGCGGGGGGGGCTCGCGGGGGCGCGGCGGCCTCCGGTCAGACGGTCACTGTAGGCAGCGCGGCGCCGGGAGCGGTGACAGGCGGCTTAAGGCCGCGCGGGGACAGAGCAGGGACAGAGCGGGGACAGATGCGCCAACGTGCGTTTCCGAATTCCTCACCGGGCGGGGCCGGGCGTGGCCTGTAATCGGGGCAGCGCGGCCCGTGTCCATCAGGAACGCGGACCCACAGGAGGAACCCCATGACCGATCCCAATGCCCCCATCCGCCGCGACCCGTCCATCGACGACGGGCCCGCCGACCCCGTGCAGGAGGACCGCACCGTCACCACCGAGGAGTTCGGGCAAGGCGACCGGGAGCTCAGCGACGCCGAGTTGCGCCCCGTGGGCGGCGAGAGCATCACGGGCGCGGCCACGATGGACTACTCGCTGCCGGAGGACGACGACCCCGCCCACCAGGACACCCAGGCGAACGCCGGAATGGTCCGCGACGTGGCCGGGGTGGACGCCGACTTTCCCGTCTCCGGCGAGGTCTCGGGCGGGCGCGTGGGCGAGGGCGGCAGCGACGCGCTGGCCGGGGCGGGCGTGGTCTACGACGACGGCATCGACCCGGACATCCGCACCGAGATGCTGGACAACGCGGCGGCCTACGGGACCGATTTCGTGCCGAACAACGTGAACGACGAGCCCGGTTTCGACGACGGCGTGCCCGGCAGTTTCTCCGATTTCAGCGTGGTGAGTGCCGACCTCGGTGACAGCACCACCCGCCTCGCGGACCCCAGCCAGGACGCGGGCGGCGAGGTGGGGGGCGCCCCCATCGCCGGGTCGGGCGGCATCGACGGCGGCCCGCCCCGCACCACGCCGCTGCCGGGCACCGAGGAGGAGAGCGGCTCGTAGCTCGCAGCGTCTGGCTCAGGGCCAAAGAAGGTGGGAGACGCGAACAACGTCTCCCACCTTCCTCCTTTTCCACACGTTCTACACACGACAAGCCACGCCCCACACGCTACTTGTTCTGCGACAGCCGGTCCAGCACCAGCTTGCTCACGCTTTTGAGCGTCTCGAAGACGCCGCCGCCGTTGTGGGCGGTCGCCTCGAAGAGAATCAGTTCCCTTCTGGGGTCGATCACCGCGCGGATCATGTCGGTGGGAAGCGCCCCCTCGATGTCACGCTTGTTGACCTGCAAGACGATGGGCACCTCGCGCACGTCGATGCCGTGCTCGGCGAGGTTCTCGCGCAGGTTGCGCATGCTCTCGGCGTTGGCCCGCAGCCGGTTGGGGGACGAGTCCGCCACGAAGACGATGCCGTCCACCCCGCGCAGGATCAGCTTGCGGCTGGCGTTGTAAAAGACCTGCCCCGGCACGGTGTACAGGTGAAAGCGCGTCTTGAAGCCCTGCACGGTGCCGAGGTCCAGCGGCAGGAAGTCGAAGAAGAGGGTGCGCTCGTCCTCGGTGGCGAGGGACACCATCTCGCCGCGCAGGTGACCGGGCACCTTGGAAAAGACGTGCCTCAGGTTGGTCGTCTTGCCGGACATGCCGGGACCGTAATAGACGATCTTGCAGTTGATCTCGCGGGCCGCGAAGTTGATGGTGCTCATGCTGTGTCTCTCCCTCGCCTGTACGCCCAGGCTCCAGCTTTCCGGTCTACCGTGAGGGGGCCCGCCCGGCCAAACCTGTGCCTGGGCGTCCCTGCTCCCACTCGCCTCGCTCGGGTTGACCTGCTTCGGCCAACCGCAGTCCTTAGCCGAACAGGTCGTCGAGCAGGGCATTGGCCCCGCTGGAAAAGTCGTCGCTGAACTGCACGGGCGGCGCGGCCTCCAGCTCGACCAGGATCGCCGCGACCTGCGCGATGGTCTTCTTGGTGTGGACCTTGACGCGGCCCAGCGGCACCGACACGTCGAAAATCAGGGTCAGCAGCGCGGAGTCGCCCACCGACTCGACGTACAGGGTGCCCTGCTCGCCCTGGTGAATCTGCTCGCTGAAGGTGCGCTCGCCCAGCATGTTCGCCAGGGCGGCGGTGGCGGCGGCGTTGGAGGCGACCAGGGTGGCGACGCTGTCGAGCGCGGGAGGCCGGGGCGCCCACAGCGCCTCCTTGTGCGAGAGCACGAAGCCCTTGCGGTCAACGAGCAGGCAGTAGCGGACGCCCGTGGCGCCCAGCAACTCTTCCAGATGCCCGTCCACCCGTTCGAAGGCGTCGCCGTACAGGGCGAGAGAAGGTTCAATCATGTCCCGGCGAGTATAGGAGGGGGGTTCACACGAACTTCTGACAACGGGGGCCGCTCACTGCCCCACGCCCTGCCGGAACGCCGCCCACGTCGCGGCGTCGCGGGGCAGACCCCCTTCCCCGGTCCAGACCCAGTAGGGCGTGTAGAGGCTACGGGCGGTCTGAACCTCGTCGCGGAAGATCTCGGCGCTGACCCCGGTGCCCAGCAGCCCACTCGTCTCAAAGCGGCGCAGCACCCCGGAGCGGTCGTAGGGCACCCGCCGCAGCTCGGGCACCCAGCCTCCCGGCGCGGCGGTGAGCAGCAGGTACTGCGCCCTGGGGTCGCCGTCCATCGGGGTTCCGGCGGCCCCGGTGTTCAGGACCAGCACGCCGCCGCGCGTGGCCCGCGCCGGGCGGTGGATGTGCGAGCCCACCAGCACGCCCGCCCCACCCCCCAACCCGGCCGCGAGTTCGGCCACCCGCCGGGGGTCGGTGCGCTCGCTGAGGCTCTCGCGGTAGTCGGCGGGGGTACCGTGGGCGATGAGGACCAGAGGCAAGCCAGGCACCTCCAGCGTCTGCGTCATCGGCCAGCCGCCCGGCACGTCCAGCAGCCCGGCGCGGTCCAGCTCGGTCGCCGTCCAGTCGGTCGCGCCCCAGAAGGGATCGGTGAACCAGTCTCCCGGCAGCGTGTCCGAGCGCCCGTGCCACAGCCGCACGAGGTCGTCGTGGTTGCCCAGCGTGAAGGTCACGTCCTCCCGCGCGAGCAGCAGCGAGAGGGCCTCCACCGAATCCGGCCCCCGGTTCACCACGTCGCCGTTGACGATCAGCCTCTCGGCCCCCTGCGCCCGCGCGTCGGCCAGCACCGCCCGCAGCGCGTCGGCGTTTCCGTGAATGTCCGCGAGGACGGCGAGGCGCACGGGGACATTCTAGGGCGGGCAGGCAGGCGCAGGCTGCTCAGCGCCGCAGGACGTCCAGCGCGGCCTCCAGCACCGGGTCCCGGCCCGCGAGGATGTCGGCCACCTCTGGCCCGGCGCGGAGGTCGGGCTGCACCCGCCCCGGCAGCGGC
>NZ_JASNGB010000075.1 GCF_030271215.1 Deinococcus rhizophilus
TTACCCCCGCTACCCCTCAGCTCCCCGGAATCCAGGAAGAGCCTCTGTCAAATGCTCTAGGCGCGGAAAGAGCGAGGGGCGACCGTTGCTGATGCGGTCGCCCCTCGCCTTCCTTGTGCCGGGCCTCAGCGCCCGACCAGGTAGATGTTGGGCCAGGGCCGGTAGCTGCTCTTGAGGGTGTCCTGCCGGATGACCTTGCCGCCGCGCATCAGCTTGCGGGTGACTTCCATCGTGGCGCCGGGAGCGGCCCAGTCCACCTGACGGCGCTCGCCGGGCTTCAGGGCCGCGCTGCGAATCAGGCGGTCGGCGGGGGAAGGCACGGTCTTGAGCACGCTGGGCTGGCTGAGTTCCACCGTGAAGTCGCGGGCCTTGCCGAACACGCTGATGTCCAGATGGCCGTCGGCGTCGTTCCAGTCGGCCTGGAACCACAGCGCCCCGCCGGTGTCGTTGGCGAACCGCAGGTCGAGGGTGGGCTGGTAGATCGCCGCGTCGAGGCCCTGCGGCTGGTAGTAGTGGACCTGATAGGAGTGGGGGTGCCGCTCCACGACCGGGAGGCCCGCCCCGTACAGGGCCCGGAACGCCGTCGTGCTGACCTGGCAGATGCCCCCGCCCAGGCCCGTCTCGGTGCGGTCCCCGGCGATGATCAGGCCGGGGACGTACCCGGCCCGCGCCGAGATGGTGCCGATGAAGCTGTTGAACGAAAAGGTCCTGCCCTCGAACAGCCGGTCCTGAAAGTTGCGCGTGCCCACGTGAATGTTGGTCATGCGGGCGGCGCTGCTCCCCGCGTAATTGGTCACGCCGGTCCCCAGGTGCGCGGTGATGCCCTTGCCCGCGAAGAAGTCCAGCGTGCGCTCCGGCGCGACCTGCCCGGTCACGACCACGTTCGCCCGCACCGCGCGGGGGTCTTTCAGGGCGGCGAGGACGCCCGCGCGGGTCTGTTCGGCATCCACCTTCAGTCCGTTGCGCTGCACGACCGCCCAGCCTGCCGTGCCCAGGTTCTCGAAGCGGGCGTCCTGCCCCTGCGCGGGCAGCGAGGCCAGGAAGGTCTTGAGGTCCGCCTCCAGACTCTCGGTGATCACGCCGCGCTGGCGCAGCACCGCCACCCGCTCGCCGGGCAGGTTCAGCGTGCTGACGAAGGGAACGGTGGTCTTCTTGCCGTTTACCAGCGCGGGGAAGTTCACCTGCACGGTGATCAGCAGCGGCGCGGTGCGGGCGGGTGCGGCGGGGGGAGTGGCCGGTGCAGGTGTGGCCGGGGCCGGTTCGCTCACGGGCACCGGGGTCTCCACCGGGGGTACGGGCCCGGGAGCCGTCTGGGCGTGCGCGGCGCCCAGCAGCAGCCCCGCGAGGACAAGGGTGCGGGTTTGATTCATGCCCGCCAGTATCCCACGCCCCTCCGCACACAACGTGTTCCAGTCCGCGTCAGAGGAGAAGAGGGCGCTAGAGCATGTGCCATAAGAATGCGGTGGGTTTCCGCATTCGTTGGCCGAGCGGACTTGCAAAGCTGCGCAGCAGAGCGAGCGAATTGAAGAAGAGCATTGGGCATTCGGGGAGGCACCTGGGGCGCCCTTCCCCGGGGGCCGTCATTCTGTCCAATGCTCTAGTGAACCGAGAGCACCGGCTCAGGCGCCGCGTCTGCCCGCCCCGGCGCGAGCTGCCGCCCGATCTCCGCGACCGCTGCTGCCGCGTGGTGCCGCCCGTTCTCGATAAAGANGAACCGAGAGCACCGGCTCAGGCGCCGCGTCTGCCCGCCCCGGCGCGAGCTGCCGCCCGATCTCCGCGACCGCTGCTGCCGCGTGGTGCCGCCCGTTCTCGATAAAGACCTGATTCGTCTTGCCCGCGAAGCCCGCCGATCCCACCACGAACAGGCCCGGCACGCTGCTCTGATAGTGCTCGTCCAGGACCAGGCACTCGTCGGGCTGCTGGGCGAGGTTCAGTTCAGACAGAAACGAGAGATCGGGGCGGTAGCCGGTCAGCGCGAAGGTGAAATGGGTGGGCAGCTGGGAGGTGGTGCCGTCCGCCCGCTGCACCAGCACGTGCTCAGGGTGAATCTCGACCACCTGCGAATTGAACTGGGCGGCGATGGAGCCTTCCTTGATGCGGTTTTCGAGGTCGGGCCGCACCCAGTATTTGACCGTGGACTTCAGCTCGGGCGCCCGCACCACCATCGTCACGTTGGCCCCGCCGCGCCACAGGTCGAGGGCGGCGTCGGCGGCACTGTTTCCCGCCCCGATCACGGTGACGTTCAGGCCCAGGAAGGGGTGCGCCTCGGTGTAGTAGTGGCTGACGTTGGGCGAGTCCTCGCCGGGAATGCCCAGCCCGACGGGGTTGTCGTAGTACCCGGTCGCCACCACGACCCGCCGCGCCTCGACCACGCCCGGCGTGCCGTCCTGCGCCTCGACCTCCAGCGTGAAACCCGCCGGGGCCGGATGCACCCGCTTGACCTCCGTATACAGGCGCACGTTCAGGTTCTCGCGTTGGGTCACGAGGCGGTAGTACATCAGCGCGTCGCGGCGGTCGGGCTTGTCGTGGCCGGTGACCATCGGGTGGTTGCCGATTTCCAGCTCGGGCGCGGTGGTGAAAAAGGTCATGTAGGTGGGGTACTCGAAAATCGCGTTCACCACGCAGCCCTTTTCCAGCACCACGTAACTCAGCCCCGCCCGCTTGCAGGCGATGGCGGCGGCGAGGCCCACCGGCCCGGCTCCCACGATGGCGACGTCGAACATCTGGCTCATGGGGGAAAGTGTGGCATGGGGGCGTGGGGGAGACGGTGAGCCGGGTCAGTCCGCCTGCTCCGGGGGCACCTCATCCCGCTGCACCGTCGTCAGCACTCCCAGCACGCCCGCGAGCAGGTTCAGGCGCTTGCGACCGCCGACGCGCCCGAGTTCCTCGCGGAACTGCCGGGCCTGGTCACGGGTGTACTCCAGGGACTCGCGTTGCTGCGCGGTCATCTCCCGCTCGGGGCCACTCCGCTCCAGGGTCAGGCCCAGGAAAATGGCGCGGAACATCTGCGGCACCTCGTCCTCACGGGCCGACAGCTTCGGCATGAACTCCGGGTCGAGCAGGGCGGCCCGGGCCACGCCGCGCATCCACTCGGTCGCCCTCGCCGCGCTTCTCACGAAGTCGTCGGTGAAATACAGACGTTCCGGCAGCCCCGGCTTGCGCTGGCGGTAGGCGGTCAGTTCGTCCTCAAAACCGTCTCCAAGCAGTTCGGTCCAGTGGGCAAAGGCCTCCTCAGGGCCGCGCCCCAGCACCATCTGGGCGGTCATGAACCCGTCGATAAAGCTCAGGGTCCGGTCAAGCTGGTGTTCCACGGTGTTTTCCTCCTGACCGGGTCACTTTACCCGGCCTGTCCCGTCCCCACACTCGTGATGGCCCCGCCTCAAAACGCCCCCGCTAGACTGAACCCATGACGCAGACCACGCCGGGCCAGACCGAGCAGATCCAGACCCGCACCGAGTCCGACACCATGGGCCAGCTTCAGGTCGCCGACGACCGATACTGGGGCGCCCAGACCGAGCGCTCGATTCACAACTTCCCCATCGGGCGCGACACTTTCGTGTGGGGCAGGCCCGTGATCCGGGCGCTGGGCATCCTGAAAAAGGGCGCGGCGCAGGCGAACGCCGAACTCGGCGAACTGCCGGGGGACGTGGCCGACCTGATCGTGCGGGCCGCCGACGAGGTGATCGCCGGGAAGCTCGACGACCACTTTCCGCTGGTGGTGTTCCAGACCGGCTCGGGCACCCAGAGCAACATGAACGCCAACGAGGTGATCTCCAACCGGGCCATTCAGATCGCGGGCGGGGAGATGGGCTCCAAGTCGCCGGTCCACCCCAACGACCATGTGAACCGGGGCCAGAGCAGCAACGACACCTTCCCGACCGCCATGCACATCGCGGTGGTGCTGGAACTGGGCGAGCGGCTGTACGGCGCGGTGGGCAAGCTGCGGGACACGCTGGCGCAGAAGGCGGAGGAGCACGCCGGACTGGTCAAGGTGGGCCGCACCCACCTGCAAGACGCCACGCCCATCACGCTGGGGCAGGAGATCGGCGGCTGGGTCGCGCAGCTCGACTACGCGCTCGCGGAGGTCAGGCACGCGGAACAGGGCCTCTACGACCTCGCCATCGGAGGCACGGCGGTGGGCACCGGCCTGAACGCCCACCCGGAATTTGGCGACCTCGCGGCCAAGAAGTACGAGGCCGAAACCGGCTTCCCCTTCCGCTCGGCGGAGAACAAGTTCGCCGCCCTCTCCGCCCACGACGCCCTGGTGCAGACCTCGGCGGCGCTGCGGACCCTCGCCGGGGCGCTGATGAAGATGGCGAACGACGTGCGCTGGCTGGCCTCCGGCCCCCGCAACGGCATCGGCGAGATCACCATTCCGGAGAATGAGCCCGGCTCCTCGATCATGCCCGGCAAGGTGAATCCCACCCAGAGCGAGGCGCTGACGATGGTCGCCACCCGCGTCTTCGGCAACGACGCGACCGTGGCCTTTGCCGGATCGCAGGGCAATTTCCAGCTCAACGTGTTCAAGCCGGTGATGGTGCACGCCGTGCTGGAGAGCATCCGGTTGATCGCGGACGCCAGCCTTGCCTTCAACGACAATTGTGCAGTGGGCATCGAGCCGAACCTGGAGAGAATCGAGCACAACCTCGATATCAACCTGATGCAGGTCACCGCCCTGAACAAGCACATCGGCTACGACAAGGCCGCCGCCATCGCCAAGAAAGCCCACAAGGAAGGCAGCAGCCTCAAGGACGCGGCGCTGGCACTGGGCCACGTCACCGAGGAGCAGTTCGCCGAGTGGGTGGTGCCGCTGGAGATGACGCGCAGCTGAGGTCTGGAGAACCCGGGGGCCGCTTTCCTGCGTGGGGGGCGGTCCCTGTCCTTCAGCCCGGCGGCAGGAGTCGCCCGTAGACGCCCACCAGAGCGGTGAGGGCCTTCGCCGCTTCCTCCCCACGCGAGTTGAAGTTCTGCGGACTGGGGTGGGGACAGGGAAAGGCGGGGAGGGGAGACTGCACGGCCAGCCACGCCTGCTGCGCGTGCTTTCCCACCAGCACCACGGCCTGAAGCCGGGGCAGGAGGGCGAGAACTTCCCGCGTCAGGGGCGCGGCCCCGGCGGACTGCGCGGGCCGGGGCGTCACGACGCCGCCCTCGCTCATCTGCCAGGGGACGGCGTTCCACAGCACCACGTCCGAGCGGCGCAGGCCCGAGAGGTGCAGGAGGCAGCGCATGTTCTCCGCCGTGCCGTCGGGGTTGTCCACCGAGACGAACCGGGTCCGGCTGACCACCGGGCCGGGCGATTCGAGAGGCAGCAGCACCCGCGCCCCCACGCCCCCGTCCGCCGGGTCGAAGAAGGGAAGCCAGTGTCCGGTCTGGGCAGCTTTTTCCCCGGCCCAATGCCCCAGCCCAACGGTTCAGGGGTTGGGCGTGGGGATCGGAGGCTTGGCCCAGTCTGGCCTGCCTCGCGTCCTCCAACCTCAGGCTGCGCGTCTCCATCCCAGCAGTGTGGTCCGCCCCTGCGGTCGGTTCCCGGTGGCAAGGCTTGACGGATTCTGCATACCGCGCTATCCTCGTTTCAATCAACCGCCCGAAGTGGCGGTTTTTTCATGCCCTGTCGGGGCCTCTAAACCCGTCTTCACGCCGGTCTCGCCCGGCATGGTCCGAACGCAGCGCAGGCTGGGGCCATGACCGACGACACCCGCAAGGGGGGCTACGACCCCGCCCAGACCTCGCCCGCCGAGGGCCAGAGCCACGCCATCCCCGAGGAGGCGCGGGGTCAGAATCCCGGCACCGACCCTGCCGACAAGGACCAGCCTGCCGAGGGGGGCCGGGATGAGGCCGGAGGCGAGGGCGCCGACCGTTCCAGCGCCGCCCGTGACTGATCCGGCCGGATCTGGGCCGACCCTGAACGCGGCCCGCCCCCCCGGGGAGCGGGCCGAACTGCTGGCGTGGATGTCGGGCCTGCTGCGGACCGAGTACGGCGAGCGCCCCCTGATTCCCCGCCGCGAACCCATGCACGAGCTGATCAGCACCATCCTCTCCCAGCGCACCACCCACCAGGACGAGGAGGCGGCCTACCAGGAACTGCTGACGCTGGGCGACTGGGACGCGATCATAGAAGCTCCGACAGAGGCCGTCGCCCACGCCATCCGGCGCAGCAACTACCCCGAGAGCAAGGCGCCGCGCATCCAGGCCACCCTGCGGGCCATCCGGGAGGCGCGGGGCGGGTACGACCTCGATTTTCTGGCGGAGCTGCCCGTCAAGGACGCCCTGAAGTGGCTCACCGACCTGCCGGGCGTGGGGGTCAAGACGGCCTCGCTGGTGCTGCTGTTCAACTACGCGCGGCCGGTCTTTCCGGTGGACACGCACGTCCACCGCATCAACACGCGGGTGGGGACGATTCCCCGCATGGGCGAACAGGCCGCGCACCGGGCGCTGCTCGCGCTGCTGCCGCCCGATCCGCCGCACCTCTACGAACTGCATGTCAACCTGCTGCGCCACGGCCAGCGCGTCTGCACCTGGACCCGCCCGAAGTGCCCGGCGTGCGTGTTGCGCGGGCGCTGCGACGCCTTTGCCCTCCACGGCAACGGCGTGCCCAGCTTCAGCGAGAAGCCCGCGAGGTCCTGAGCCTCCGCTCCCCCCCTCAGCCCCGTTCCCGCTCGCGCAGCACGAGCTGAATCAGCCCCAGCGTGACCAGTTCGCCCTCCTCGGGCCGGGCCGGGCGCAGTTCTTCGACCTCGAAGCGCCGCGAGAAGAGGCTGCGGCGCTTGCGAACGCGGAAGGCGGGTTCCCCGGCGGCGTCGCGCACGGTGTAGGTCGGGTTGACGAAGTAGTCGAAGCCCGCCGCGATCACGTCCCCCACCAGGGGCACCGCGCTGATGACGCCCTCCAAGACGCTCATCCAGGGGTGATCGTCACGGATGGTGAAGGCGAGGTCGCCGCCCGTGCCCAGCAGCTCGTAACTCGCGCCCCAGAGGGTGCGGACGCCCTGGGCCTGCAGGGCCCCCACCGGGGAGCCGTCCACCCGGCGAATCAACCGCCGCGCCCGCCAGTCCAGCGCCCCGGCCATCAACCCCTGCGCCCGGATGCCGTGGGTCTGCACCTGCCGCGCCTCGTCGCTGTAGACGCGCACCTCGTCGCGGATGCTGAAGAACTTCTCCTTGACGACGGCCACCAGCTGGCCCCCGGCGTCGGTGACGCGCAGCTCGGTGAGCAGGCTGAACTTGAATTCCAGCGTGAGGGGGAAGGTGGGGTTCACGCTGAGGAATACGGCCTTACCCGGAGGCCGGTTCCCACAGGTCGAAGCGGGTACCCCGGCCCACCCCCGCGCCCGTGGCCCACACAGCGGCGGGCTGGGCCTTGCGGGCCTCGGGCTGGACGGTCGCCACCCGCACCGCCCCCTCGCCGCACGCCACGGTCAGGCCACCGGCCTCCACCCCCAGCACCTCGCCGGGACGCCCCTGCCCCTCCGCCACCGTCAGCCCCGAGAGCTTGAGCCGCGCTCCGCCCAGAAAGGCGGTCGTCTGCGGCCACGCGGCCACACCCCGGAAGCGGTCGACCACGGACGGTGCGGGGTCGGTCCAGCGCACGAAGCCGTCCTCCTTGGTCAGCAGCGGGGCGTGGGTGGCCTGCGCGTCGTCCTGCGGGATGGGCGTCAACCCGGGCAGGCGCGACAGGGCCTCCACGATCAGGCGGGCAGCCTGGGCACTCAGCGCGTCCGACAGCTCCAGGCTGGTCCACCCCGGCGCGATGGGCAGCGCCTCTTGCAGCAGGATCGGCCCGGTGTCCAGCCCCTCGTCGGTCTGCATGACCGTGGTGCCGGTGACCGTCTCGCCCGCGATCAACGCCCACTGAATCGGGGCGGCGCCCCGGTACCTGGGGAGCAGGCTGGTGTGGGTGTTCAGGAAGCCGTATCGGGGAACGGCCAGCAGCGATCCCGGCAGAATCTTGCCGTAGGCGCAGGTGACGGCCACGTCCGCGCCGGAGTCGCGCAGCCGGGCCTCAAAGGTCGCGTTGCCGCGCAACTTGCGGGGCTGGGCGAGGGGCAGCCCCACTTCGGCGGCTCGGGCGGCGACCGGGGGCGGCGTGAGCTTCAGGCCCCGGCCCACCGGTTTGTCGGGCTGCGCGACGACCAGCACGACCTCGAACTGCTCGCGGAGGGCGTCCAGCACCGGCACGGCGAAGGCGGGCGAGCCGAAAAAGGCCACGCGGGGCGCGGCGCTGGCCGGAACCGGGCTCACTCGGAGCGTCCCCGCTGCGCCCTTTGCACCTCGGCCAGCTCGGCGAGAAACTGCTTGGACTTGCGCTGCATGGCCGCGAGTTCCTTGCGGTAGTCCTCGGTGACTTCCGGGGGCAGGCGGTCGAGGAAGAAGACGCCGTCGAGGTGGTCGACCTCGTGCTGAAAGACGCGGGCGAGGTAGTCGTCGGCCTCCAGCGTCCGCTGCTGCCCCTCCAGATCGGTGTAGCGCACCCCGACCTCCCGGGCGCGGGCCACCCCCTCCTCGTAGATGCCGGGGACGCTCAGGCAGCCTTCCTGGTAGGAGCGGTCCTTTTTCTTGTTGATGACAGTCAGGACCGGATTGAGCATCACGAACTCGCGCAGGACGCGCGACCGCAGCGGCTTCTCGCCGCCTTCCTGCTCCTCCTCGTCGTCCTCGTACTCGACCGCCACGAACAGCCGCACCGGGAGGCCCACCTGCGGGGCGGCCAGACCCACCCCCCGCGCCTCGAACATCGTCTCCAGCATGGTGTTCGCCACTTCGCGGACCGTCTGCGGCCCGAAGCCGGGCACCGTGAGGGTGTCGCCCGGCTGCACGGGCCTGGCCTTGCGGCGCAGCACGGGGTCGCCGTACAGACGGATGGGGTAGATGCGGGGCGGGGCGTCAGTGACCTTCACAATGCTTCCGTTTTACCAGAGGCCCGCCGGGAGGCTCCTGCACGCGCCCACCTTCGGGGCCGGGAGGCGGCGGGCGTGGCAGGGCTTGAGCCCCCTCTCACGCGGCGGCCATGCCCACTGCCCAGCATCGGGAGGACGTTTTGCACTCCCGCCCTTTTCTCCTGCCCACCTCACTCCCCACCCACAAGGAGGCTCCATGTCCCGTTCCCTGCTGCTGCTCGGCACCCTGCTGCTCGCCGCCCCCGCCACCGCCCAGACCACGGGCCAGGCCACCACCCCGGCCCAGCCCGCCGCGACCACGCCCGCCTTCGCAAGTGCGGCCCAGGCCATCACGGAGGCCCGCCGCCTCGCGGACGAGGCCCGGCGCACCTACCCGGCGGGCAGCGCCAGCATCGACCAGGCGCTGTGGAAGGCGGCAGTGAACGCCGCCGAGGCCGCCGTGGCCCTGGACCCCGGCAACGTGGACGCCCTGCGCCTGCGGGCCCAGCTGTACACCGAGGTGGGCTTCTGGCGGCAGGCCGAGCTGGGCTGGCAGGCCCTGTTCCGCGCCGTGCCCGCCAGCCCCGGCAGCGCGGATGCCCGGCAGGCGGCGACCGCCCAGTACAACCTGGGCTACGCGGCCTACACCCGCAACCAGCCCAGTCAGGCGGCGGCCTCGTTCGCGGCGTGCCTGCAACTGGACCCCGCCAACGCCCAGTGCGCGACGTGGGCGGCCCGCACCGCGCTGGAGTCGGGCGACTACGCCGGAGCGCAGACCCTGTATGACCGCGCCCTGGCGCTGGCCCCCGGCGACCGCACCCTGACCTATTTCCGGGGACTGGCCGCGAGTGCGTCGCGCTACGGCCCCGCCGCGACCCGCGCCTTCAGCCGGGCCTACGGCGAGCTGGAGGCGGGCCGCAAGGCCCAGGCCCTCGCCGGATTTCAGGAGGCCGCCCGCAGCGCCCCCAACTTCGCGGAAGCGTGGCGGGAAGCCGGGCGGCTGGCGCTGGAACTCGGGGACGCCTCCGGCGCCCGCACCGCCTATCAGGGGGCGGCGGCCCTCCCCGGTGCGACCGCCAGCGACCGCTACAACCTCGGGCTGGCGCAGGAGGGAGAGCAGTTCGGGCTGGGAGCCGTGCAGACTTTCCGCAGCGCCTATGGCCGCTACACGGCGGGCGACCGCGCCGGGGCCGAGGCCGGCTTCCTGGAAGCCACCCGCCTGAGTCCCCGCTACGCCAAGGCGTGGGCGTGGCTGGGCCGCGTGCGCTACGAGGCGAAGAATTACGCGGGCGCGGCGCAGGCTTACGGGCAGGCCGTGGCCCTGGACCCCAGCGACAAGAGCAGCGCCTATTTCCTGCGGCTGGCGCAGCAGGGGAAGTAAGGGAGCGGGCCGGGCGCCGACTCGCTCCCGGCTCTCTCACGGAGGGGAGCGGTGCGCGGCCTACGCTGGGGCCATGCGCCGCCTTTCTCTGCTGCTGCCCCTGGCCCTCCTGCTCGCCGCGTGCGGGTCGCGGGACGTGAAGCCGCCGGATGCCTACGACCTCAGCGGGACCGTGGGCGGGGACTGGGGGACCGAGCCCCGGCTGAGGCTCGCGCTGGTGGGGGCGGGCTTTCCCAGCGCGGTGACGAACGACGGCAACCAGCCGCAGAACGTGGTGAGGAGCGCGGAGCAGAACACCTGGCGCTTTGGCCTCGACCTGCCGCGCAGCCCCTCGCTGGCGACGGTGGCGGGCGTCTATCAGGTGATCGTGTACAACGACGCGAACAACAGCGGCGACTTCAATGTCGGGGAGACCTTCGCCCGCAACCGCCAGTGGCTGATCTACAGCGAGTTCGGCGGCGACCTCCCGGCCGTCAAGTTGCCCGGCAGCGACGAGGTGCTGATCGACAAGACCACCGTCGCCCGGGGCTGGAACCTGTACGACCGCGCCCGGCCGCTGGGCACGGACAATCCCCGTCCGGTGACCACCGTCACGGGCTACGACATCAGCCGCTGAGGGGCCTTTTCTCCTACAGGTGCTCCTGAAAAAAGGCCACACTCCGCCGCAGCGCCGTCCCCAGGTTGCGGCTGAGGTTGTGGTCGTCGCCCTCGTAGCGGTAGGCGGTGAAACCCTGCCCGGCCCCGCGCAGGTCGCCCGCCAGCGCCTGCTGAAAGCTGTAGGGCACGTCCTCGTCGGCGGTGCCGTGGTGAAGCTGGAGGGGGCGCCCGTTCAGGTCTTCCAGGTAGGCGTTGGGGCTGAGCGCCCGCAGGTAGCGGCGGTTCAGGGAGTCCAGCGCGGGTCGCCCCTCGCCGGGACCCCGGCCCCGGCCCCGGCCCCAGTCGGTCGCCAGCACGTCGTACCCGGCGACCACGCCCGCCCACAGCGAGGCCGCCCGCAACTCGCGGTCCACCAGCATCGCCCGCAGCGAGAGCTGCCCGCCCATGCTGTGGCCCCACAGCCCGATGCGGCCCCGGTTGACCCGCCCGTCGCGCTTGAGGCTGGCGGCGGCATTGAGCACGTCCACCGTGTAGCCGGGGTCGTTGTAGCCGCCCGTCGCCTCGCCCCCCGAGTCGCCGTGGCCCCGGTAGTCGCTCTTGAACGTGACGAAGCCCGCCCGCGCGAAGGCGTCCTGATAGGCGACGTAGCGCTCGGTGGTGCGGTACACGTCCGGCGGAATGTAGCCGTGGTTGAACACGATCGCGGGCCAGCCCCCCTCCGGCGGCGTCCCGCCGGGCACGGTGAGCAGCGCGTAGATGGTCAGGCCGTCGGACCGGTAGCTCACGACCTGCCGGGAGTAGTTCACGCCGGGGGGGAGGGTCTGCACCACCGTCAGGGCGCTGCCGGGATACTCCCGCTCCCGCAGCGCCTGGATGCTGATGGGTTGCCGGGCGACGAGGCGTTCCAGCGCGGCGTCCGTGACGCCCTCCAGCGCCCCGCCCGGCGCGGCGGTGTCCGGAGTGGGGGCGTCCGCCTCGCCCGTCGGGGCAGTGCGGCCCGCCCAGGGCAGCTCGAAGGGCAGGGCGAAGGGCAACCGCTCCGGCCCGACCAGCGCGACGTAGCCCGCGCCGAGGGCCAGCAGCAGCAGCAGCTGGAACAGTCGCCTCACCGGGGAGAACCGGCGGGCCTCACAGCCGCGCCTTGAAAAAGGCCACGCTGCGGGCCAGCGCCGTGCCCAGGTTGCGCGTCAGGTCGTGGTTGTCGCCCGGGTAGACGTAGCTCTGGACCGGCTGGCCCGCCGCCCTCATCTGCCCCACGAGGCGCTCGTGGAAGAGGACCGGCACGTCCCCGTCGGCGGTGCCGATATGCAGTTGCAGGGGACCGCCGAGGTCGTTCAGGTACGCGTTGGCGCTGAGGCCCCGCCAGAAGGCGGGATTGCTTCCCGGCGTGCCGTATTTGGCGACGGCCTTCTGACGCAGCTCCAGCACCCGGCGGGGAATGGAGGCGGGCGGGACGTTGTTCCAGTCGTTCAGGATGGTGCCGTAATCGCCCACCACCCCGGCCCAGATCACCCCCGCCCGGATGCTGGGGTCGATCACCATCGCCCGCAGGGTCAGGAAGCCGCCCATCGAGTGGCCCCACATCCCGATGCGCCGGGCGTTCACGCGGGGATCGCGCTTCAGGCTTCCCAGCGCGTTCATCACGTCCGTCGTGTACCCCGGCGCGAAGTAGCCGCCCAGCGCCTCTCCCTGGCTGGAGCCGTGGCCCCGGTAGTCGCTCTTGAGGGTCACGAACCCCGCGCGGGCGAAGGCGTCCTGGTAGGCGACGTAGCGCTCGGTGGTGCGGTAGACGTCCGGCGGGATATAGCCGTGGTTGAACACGATCGCGGGCCAGCCGCCCCTCGGCGGGGTGCCGTTCGGCACGGTCAGCAGGGCATGGATTCGCAACCCGTCCGAGAGGTAGCTCACCACCCAGCGGCGGTAGTTCACCCCCGGGGCCAGGGTCTGCCGCACGGTGAGCGGACTGCCGGGGTAGCTCTTTTGCCGGGCGGCGGGGATGCTCATCTGCGCGGCGTCCACCCTGGCCAGGGCCGCAGCGGACTGTGCCCCGGCGGGGGACGCGAGGGTCAGGGCACCCAGCAGGGCAAGGGCAAGGGGGCGGGGGCGGGTCATCCCTCCACCCTACGGACGCAGGGGGCGCGGCACCGGAAGGGTCGCCACGCTTGGGCGGGCCACCGCCGGGCGGGTCACCCTTAGACTGGCCGGGATGCTCTGGACCCGCCCCCTGGTGATGCTGCGGCTGCTGGCGCTGCTGCTGCTGAGCGAGCTGGTCCGCACCGGGCTGCTGGTGTCGGTGCTGCCGCAGGCCGCGCGGGGGCTGGGGTGGGGTGCGGCGGCGGTCGGACTGATCGTGGGAGCGCACTACCTCGCCGACGGGCTGGCCAAGGGGCCGGTGGGCTGGCTCTCCGAGCGCCTGGGCCTGGGCCGGATGCTGGCGCTGGGGGCCGCGCTGGGGCTGGGCGTGGTGCTGGGAGCGCGGCTGGCTCCCGGGCCGGGCTGGGTGGTCCTGGCCGCC
>NZ_JASNGB010000076.1 GCF_030271215.1 Deinococcus rhizophilus
GCGCTGGCCCGCCGCGCGGCGGAGGTGCACGGGGGCGAGTTGCGGCTCTCGGGTGCCCCCGGCGGGGGGTTCACGGCCACCCTGCACCTTCCGGCCCGCTTGCCGGGTGGGGTGCTACCCTCTCCCGCATGAGTCATGAGCAGGCAAGCTCCGCCGGGCCGTGGAGCGCCGTCGTGCTGGGGGGCGGGGACCCCGGCGACCCCTTCGCGGCGGCGCACGGGGTGGGCGTCAAGGGGCTGATTCCGGTGGCGGGCGAGCCCATGGCGCTGCACGTGTTGCGGGCCCTGCGCGGCAGCGGTCGGGTCGGTCGGATCGCCTATGTCGGCCCGACCACCCCCGAGATGAACGCCCTGATCGACGAGCGCGTCACCGACCACGGCACCCTGCTGAGCAACCTCGAAGCGGGCGTGGAGGCCCTCACCGCGCGGGGACTGGGGCGGGGCGAGCGGGTGATCGTGGCGACCGCCGATATCCCGCTGGTCACGGCCGCACACCTGACGGACGTGCTGGACACCGCCCCCGCCGACGCCGCCCTCGTCTACCCGGTCGTTCCCCGCCGGGAGTGCGAGGCGGCCTTTCCCGGCGTGCAGCGCACCTACGCCCGGCTGCGCGAGGGTAGCTTTACCGGCGGCAACGTGTTCCTGCTCGATCCCCGGCTGGTGGGCGAGTTCCTGCCCCGGCTGCGCGAGGTGCTGGGCGCCCGCAAAGCTCCCCTGCGCCTCGCCGCGCTGATCGGCCCCGGCGTGCTCGTGCGGCTGCTGACCCGCCGCCTGACCGTGCCCGAGCTGGAAGAACGGGTCAGCGCCATCCTGGGTGTCAAGGCCCGCGCCCTGATCACCGGGCACGCGGCCATCGGCACCGACGTGGACAAGGACGCCGACCTCGCGCTGGCCGAGCGGCACCTGACCGAGCAGCACCCGGGAGGCGCAGACCCGGGCCGCACCGGGGGGCGCGGGGGGGGACACACCGGGCAATCCTGACGGCATCAGTCGGGTTTTTCGGCGTGCAGGTCGGGAAATCCTGGAGGAGAGCTCGGGGTGTTCCCGCCTTGCGGCCCCCCGTGGGCGCATGCATACTGTCCCCCATGCCTCACGTGATCGTCAGCCCCTGCATCGGCGTCAAGGACAACGCCTGCACCGAAGTTTGCCCCGTGGAGTGCATCTACGACGCGGGCGAGATGTTCCTGATCCACCCCGACGAGTGCATCGACTGCGGCGCCTGCGTGCCCGCCTGCCCGGTCAGCGCCATCTTCCCCGAGGAAGACGTGCCCGCCGGGGAGACCGAGTTCATCGTCAAGAACCGGGTCTTTTTCGGTTTGTAAGTTTGCCCGCCTCACTCCAGGCCCCGGTCCCCGTGCCGGGGCTTTTGGCTGGCGGCAGCCGCGCTGCTAGCATGGCGCCCGGTGCCCCCGGCGCTGCCCGAAAGGAGGTGATGACGTGACTCCCGACCCCCAGACCGATCACGACCCGCCCAGTCCCAGGCTGGCAGGTTCCAGGCGGGCCGGTCCCGGCGGCCCTCCGCTCCGGCCTCACGCATCCCACCCCCGGAGGACGCGCCATGTTCTGCCCCCATCCTGACCCCTGCGGCGGGCCCCCATGCTGACCTACTACCGCAGCATCGGCGGCCAGCTGCAGCTTGCCGAGTCCTACACCGACGGCTGCTGGATTCACGCCGTCGCGCCCAGCGCCGAGGAACTCGCCCGCGTGAGCCGCGAGACCGGCCTCGAGCTCGACTACCTCAGCTATCCCCTCGACCCCGACGAGCGGTCGCGCTTCGAGCGCGAGGACAGCCACCTGCTGATCATCATGCAGACGAGTTACCGGCTGGGCGAGGACAGCGACATTCCCTACGACACCGTGCCGCTGGGCATCCTGCACACCGACCACTGCGTCGTGACCGTGTGCGCCACCGAGAATCCGGTCGTGAACGACGTGGTCAACGGGCTGGTGCGGCGGGTCAGCACGGCCAAGAAAAACCGCCTGACCCTGCAACTGTTCCTGCGCAACGCCCAGCGGTTTCTGATCGACGTGCGCCAGATCAACAAGCGGGTCGACGCCATCGAGGACCGCATGGAGACGGCCACCCGCAACCGCGAACTGCTGGACCTGCTGAAGCTCGAAAAGAGCCTGGTGTACTTCATCACCGGCCTCAAGGCGAACGAGGCGATGATGGAACGGGTCAAGCGCGACCGCATCTTCGAGATGTACGAGGAAGACTCCGAACTGCTCGACGACGTGCTGATCGAGAACCTGCAGGCCATCGAGATGGCGTCTATCGCCAGCAACATCCTGACGAGCATGGCGGGGGCCTTTGCCGCGATCATCAACAACAACGTCAACCAGGTGGTCAAGACGCTGACCGTGGTGTCGGCCATCTTCCTGCCGCTGACCTTCATGGCGGGCATCTGGGGCATGAACTTCGAGCGGATGCCCGAGCTGTCCTGGCGCTACGGGTACGCCCTGGCGCTGGGAGTCATGGCGCTCGTGGCGGGGACGATGGCGTGGTTCTTCCGGCGCCGGGACCTGTGGTGAGCGCCGTGGTCCCCCATGCCTGACCCCCGCCGCGGCACCCGCTTCGCCGTCTACCTCTGCCCCCCGGCAGGCGACCCCTGCTACGAGGCGGGGAGCGACCTGCTGGGGTACGACGTGCGGGCGGGCCGGGCGCGGCCGCTGCCGGAGTTCCTGCGCCCGGAGGATCAGGCCGACGCCGGGCCCTACGGCGTTCACCTGACGCTGGTGGAGGGCTTTTTCACCGACCCCGCCCTGTGGCCTGGGATCGAGGCCGAGCTGCGGGCCTGCGTCGCCTGCCTCTCGCCGGGGGCCGTGCTGACCCTGACCGGCGGGCGGGTGGAGGTCTGGGACGGCGGGGAGACGTGGGTGCACCGGCTGGAGGCGAACGCGCCGCTGCTGGTGCTGCACACGCTCTTGCTGGCGCGGCTCTCACGGTTTGTCACGGCCTCGCCCTTCGCGGACAAGGTCACGCCCACCTCGCCCGCCTCCGAGCAGGCGCGGATGGCGCTGCTGCACACCCCACGCGGGCTGGACTCCTGGCAGCCGCACTTCACGCTGGTGCAGCCCTACGGCGGTGGGGACCCGGCGGGCTTGCGGGCCCGGCTGGAGGCGCTGACGGCCCCCCACCACACCCAGACCTTCCGCTCGGTGGCCCTCTTCGAGAAGCGGGAGGGCGAGGAGCGCTGGCGGGTGCGGGCCGAGGTGGGGGTGGCTTGAGGCCGGGCCTCACCCTTTCCCGATCACCCTTCCCCGAGATCGAGTCCCCAGCCCCAGTTCGCTTCAGTCCGGTCCCCAACGCGCCGCTTGGCCCGGTACAGCCGGGCGTCGGCCTGGGAGAGCCACTCGCGCGGGGTCATGCCGGGGCCAGCCTGCACCGCGCCTCCCTGAAGGCGCACCCCCTCCACCCCCGGCGGCCAGGGGGCCGCGGCCAGGGCCGCCCCGACCCGGCGGACAAGGGCGGCGAGTTCCCCCGGTGGACGCCGCAGCAGCAGGGCGAACTCGTCGCCGCCCAGACGGTAGGCGGTGCCCTGGGTGCCCGTGACCTCCCGCAGAACCTCGGCTACCCGGCGCAGCACGTCGTCCCCGGCGTTGTGGCCCAGGGTGTCGTTGTAGGTCTTGAACTTGTGCACGTCCATCACGACCAGGGTGGGGGCAGACTCGCCCCGCTGAAGGTCGGCCAGCGCCCCGGCCACGGCGCGGCCAAAGGCGCGGCGGTTGGCCAGTCCGGTCAGCGGATCGCTGAGGCTGGCCCGCTCGAGGTCCTCGCGCAGCGCGGCATTCTCCAGCGCGATGGACACGTGCTGGGCCAGCAGGCCCAGGAATTCCAGATCGGTGCTGTCAAAGGCGTCCCAGTCATAGCTCTGCATCGACAGCACCCCGGCGGGCTCTCCCCGGACCTCCAGCGGCACGAACAGCATGGACAGGGTGGGGCGTGGGGGCGGCAGCGGAACGTCCTCCGCCCGCAGGTCGAGCAGCGTCTGGTCCTCGGACACCACCCGGCGGGCGCGGTGGGGATGGGTGTCCAGGTAAGCGTCGATGTCGCCGATCAGCAGGGGGCCTTCCCGCATCACCGTTTCCAGGATGCCGTCGGGGTAGAAGGGAAGCCGCTGGGTCAGGCGGCGCTCGCCCTCGTACAGCTCCCAGCGCCAGTCGCCCCCCGGCTCCAGCAGCGCGAGCAGGGTGATCTGCGCGGGAAACAGCCCTCCCGCCTGCTGGTGCACCGTCCGCACGACCGCCTCGGGCGCGTGGCTGCTGCGGGCCAGCGCCGCGAGCACCTGAACAAGGTGCTGGTACCGCACGAGGGGCGCCTTTTGACTGGACATGCAGCCTCCGGGAAGCGGGACTTTCTCACCTCCCTTCCCAGTATGGGGACGGGGTCTTACCGGTGTATTGCAGCCTCCCCAGGCTCTAGACTCGGCGGGTGACGAGTGACGCGGGTGGAAATGGACAGGGGATGCGGGTGGTCGTGGCGACCGGGAACGCGGGCAAGGTGCGCGAGATCGGCGCGGCCCTGTCGGACCTGGGGTGGACCCTGGAGGGCCTCGGCGGGCGGCCCCTCCCCGAGGAGACGGGCGCCACCTACGAGGAGAACGCGGCCCTGAAAGCCTGCGCCGCCTCGCTGAGCACCCGCCTTCCCGCCCTGGCCGACGACTCGGGGCTGGAGGTCGAGGCCCTGGGCGGGCAGCCCGGCGTCTACTCCGCCCGCTTCGGCAACCGGGGCAGCGATCTGGAGCGCAACCTCTACCTGCTGGAGCAGTTGCGCCGGGCCCCCACCCGCCGGGCCAAATTCGTCTCGGTGATCGTACTGGCCTACCCCGACGGCCACGTGGAAAGCTACCGGGGCGAGCTGCCCGGCACGCTGCTGGAAGGTCCGCGCGGCGACGGCGGCTTCGGCTACGACCCCCTCTTCGTGCCCGACGGCGAGACCCGCAGCCTCGCCGAGATGACCCTGGAGGACAAGCAGGCCATCAGCCACCGGGGGCGGGCGCTGGCCGCCCTGCGGGAGGCGCACCGTGATGGGCCCCCGCCGCGCGAGGTCAACCGGGCGGAGTAGCCTGGCCGGGAAAAGAGGCGGTCAGGAAAAGAGGGAAAGCAGGAAAAGAGGGAGGTGGGAGACGTTCCGCACGTCTTCCACCTCCCTCGCCTCTCACCTCACCCCTCGGCGATCGGCGAGCCACGAGCTACGCGCCCGCCGCTCCCTCCCGCACCTCGTTCTTCAGCCGCATCAGGATCGCGCCCATCCCGCGCAGGCGCATCGGCGTGATCAGTTCGGTCAGGCCCATGTCCATGTAGAACTGGTCCGGGATGTTCAGGATCGTCTCGGGCGACTCGCCGTTGAGCGCCTCGTGCAGGATGCCCGCGTAGCCGCGCACGGTGGGGGCTTCCTCCGGCACCTTGAAGTACAGGTTCACGCCGCCGCCCTCGGCCTGCTCGGTCACCAGGAAAAAGGGGCTGGCGCATTCGGGCACCGGCTGCAGGAACTCGGGGTGCTCGACGTACTTCTCGGGCAGGGGCGGGAGCTTCTTGCTGTATTCCAGCAGGGCCTGGAGGCGCAGCGGCTTGGGCGCAGACTTGAACAGGCTCACGATGCTCTGGAGCTTCTCGGGGAGGGGGGCCGCGTCGGTCATGCGGCCACTGTACCCCCCCCACCGGGCGCGGTATGGTGAGGGTCACTCAGTTGACCCTTTTGGTCAACCATTGGGCGAGTCGCCTAGAATCACTCCTGGAGGTCAGCGATGGACTATGCAAAAGACGTGCTGGTGAGCACCGAGTGGGTCGCCGAGAACCTGAACCGCGAAGGGATTCGCCTCGTGGAAGTGGACGAGGACATCTTGCTGTACGAGACCGGGCACATCCCCGGCGCCGTGAAGATCGACTGGCAGGGCGACTTCTGGCATCCCCAGGAGCGCGAATTCATCAGCGCCGAGGAGCTGTCGGCGTTGCTGGGTCGGCTCGGGATCAAGCCGGATGACCAGATCGTCCTGTACGGCGACAAGAGCAACTGGTGGGCGGCCTACGCCTACTGGTTCCTGAGCTACAACGGCGTCCAGAACCTCAAGCTGATGAACGGCGGGCGCCAGAAGTGGGTCGCGGAGGGCCGCGAGCTGACGACCGACGCGCCTTCCTTCGGGCCGACCGAGTACCCCGCCCTGCGCCGTGACGAGAGCCTGCGGGCCTACCGCGACGAGGTCAAGGCCCACATCGAGGCCGTTCGCGCGGGTCAGGGCGCGATGGTGGATGTCCGCAGCCCCGACGAGTTCTCGGGCAAGGTCACCCACATGCCCAACTACCCGCAGGAAGGGGTGCTGCGCGGCGGCCACATCCCCGGCGCGGCCAACATCCCCTGGGCGCGGGCCACCAATGAGGACGGCACCTTCAGGAGCGCGGACGAGCTCAAGGCCCTGTACGAGGCCGAGGGCGTGACCCCCGACAAGGACGTGATCGCCTACTGCCGCATCGCCGAGAGAAGTAGCCACAGCTGGTTCGTGCTGCGCGAGCTGCTGGGTTACCCCCGGGTCCGCAACTACGACGGCTCGTGGACCGAGTGGGGCAACGCGGTGGGCCTGCCCATCGAGAAGACGTACTCGGAGGCCTGAGCCCGCACCCCCACAGCATGAAGTCCTGCGGCCCCGGCGCCGCGCCTCTCCCCTCCGGTCAGGGGAAGCGCGGGCCGGGGCCGGGCCGTTAGGGTGGGAGCATGACGTTCCTGCTGTTCGTGCTCGTGGCCGTTGCCGTGGCTGCCCTGCTGCTGGCCCGGCGCTCCCGCTCCTCGGCGGCGCCCCGGCCTCCCGGCACGGCGGGCCTCGACGAGGAAGTCGCCGTCCGCCCCGAGGTGGACCCCGCCGCCGTCGCCGCCGCCCGCGCCCGCATCAGCGCCGACGTGCCCGACGAGGTGCTGTCCGACGCGCTGCTCGACGCCACGCCGAAGCAGCTCGCCTCCATGCTGGCCGCCGTCCCCGCCGACGTGATGGCGGGGGCCGTGGGGCGTCCGGCTGGGGGCGGGGCCATGCCGCAGCAGGCCAGCCGCGAGGACCTCGCCAGCCTGAAAAAGGTCAGCGACTNGCCGAAGCAGCTCGCCTCCATGCTGGCCGCCGTCCCCGCCGACGTGATGGCGGGGGCCGTGGGGCGTCCGGCTGGGGGCGGGGCCATGCCGCAGCAGGCCAGCCGCGAGGACCTCGCCAGCCTGAAAAAGGTCAGCGACTCGGTGGACGACCTCGAAATCTGGAGCTTCGGGGACAAGACCTGAGCAACCCCACCGGCTGTGCTCTTCTGTGGGCGAGATGCCGCCCCATACCGCCCAGGAACCCCTCACCCTGCGCCCCCTGCGCCCCGGCGACGAGGAAGCCGCCGTGCGCTGGGGGGCCGACGCCGAGTTCTGCCGCGCGGCGGGCTGGACGCCCGGTCTGGCGGGGCGGGTGGTGCGGCGGCACTGGCAGGGCATCATCACGGGAGGCGCCCCGAACTTCCGCAGGCTGGGCGTGGAGTACGGCGGGCGACTCGTCGGCTACGTGGACCTCGCGGACCTGAGCGCCCTGTCGGGCGAGTTCGGCATCGCCCTCGGGGAGCGGGCGCTGTGGGGCCGGGGCGTGGGCACGCGGGCGGGAGGGCTTTTGCTCGCGCACGCCTTTGGCGACCTCGGCCTGCAGACCGTGACCGCCGAGGTCCATCAGCCCAACCTGCCCTCGCACGCGCTGATGCGGCGGCTGGGCTTCCGCGAGACGGGCACAGGTGGGCCGGACGGATACCGGGGCGAGCAGGTGCCGACCCTGTGGTACGCGCTGGAGCGGGCCGACTGGGCTGCGCTCTCCCCATGACGGACGAGATTCGGCGGCCCCTGCTGAACATCCCGGGCGACGAGGCGGGGCGCGGCCTGCGGGTGGACGTGATGACCGACGGGCGGGTGCGGGTGCGCGTCCTGCCCACCGGTCCCGACCTGTGGGCCGGGACGCTGGAGGAAGCCGCCGCCCTCGCCGGAATGCTGCCCGGCGTGAGCCCGGCCGCGCTGAAGCAACTCGCCTGGGAACTGGACCTGATGGCGATGCGCGGCGAGAACGGTTAGGCCGGGCCCTCGGCCTCGCGCACGATCCCCAGCACACGCTCGCGGATGGCCCGTTCCTCGCGCAGGTAGCGGCCCGCACTCATCTGCACGCCGATAGCGGCGACGACCTGCCCGCCGTGGTGGGAGGGCACCCCCAGGGTGCACTGGCCCGGAATCCATTCCTCGATGGAGTAGGCGTAGCCCCGCCGCCGCACCCGCGCGAGTTCGGTGCGCCACTCGTCGGGGGTGGTGATGCTGCTTTGCGTGCAGGCGGCGAACTCGCGCGGCTGCACGTCGCCGTAGGCATACAGAATCTTGCCGCTCGCCGTGGCGGTCGCCGGAAGGTAGATGTCCAGCGGCAGGTCGATATCGGCGTCGGGGTGGCGCTCACGGATCGCGCACACGACCTCCTCGCCCTCCAGAATGCACAGGAAGGCCACCGAGCGGACCTCCAGCGCCAGCCGGGTGATCAGGGCGCGGGCGTCCGGAAACCACGGCAGCGCCGAGGTGAGGTGCGCCCCCATCTCCGCGATGTGCCACGACAGCCGGTAGCGCCCCGCCGGGGTCCGCCGCAAGAAGCCCGCCCCGGTCAGCCCGGCGAGGTAGGCGTGGGCCGTGGCCCGGGGCACCCCCAGATGCGCCGCGAGCGCCCGCACCCCCCACTCGGGCTGCTCGGCGCTAAAGGCCCCCAGGATGCTGGCCGCTTTCTGAAGGGAGAGCACCCGTCCAGCTTACAGGGACGTGGAGACTTTGACCATGTGGGGCGCGGCGGGATTCAGCCGTCCTCGTCCTCCGGCTCGCGCTCCTCCGGGGGCTGGAAGCGGGCGTGGTCCTCGGTGGGCGTGAGGTTCCCGCGCTCGGCGTCGGCGGGGCCGGTGTCCACTCCGCTGATGACGATCTCGCCCTCGGCGGTGGGCGGCAGGAGGGGAGACGGCTCGGCGGGAGGGCGGGTCATGTCCCAGGGTACGACGGCCCCGGAGCCCCCGGCCTTACACCCGCAGCACGCTGTGATCGCCCAGCGCGAGCTGCACCCCGTCCCCGGTCGGCGCCGTCACCGTGGCCCGCCGCCCGATCACCGCGTGCGTGAGGGGCCGCGAGGGATGCAGCACCCGTGCCTGCTCGTCGATCAGGGAGTCGCGCACGGTGGCTCCCTCCAGTCTCGCGCCGGGTCCCACGCTCACGTTCGGCCCCAGCACGCAGCCGCGCACGCGGGCGCCGGGGCCGATCCACACCGGGCCGGTCAGGTGCGAGCCGTGGACCTCGGCTCCCGTTTCCACCACGACCGCGCCCCGGAGCGTGCCGCCCGCGACCTCGCCGTCCACCCGGGGCGAGAGGCTGCCGAGGATATGCGCCCCCGCCGTCAGCAGGTCATGGGGCGTGCCCGCATCGGCCCAGTAGCCGCCCAGCGAGACGGCCCGGACCCGCCCGCCCCCCGCGACGACCCGCGCCAGGGCCTGCGGAAACTCGATCTCGCCGCGCTCGCTGGCCTCCAGTTGCCCCACCTCGTCGAGCACGTGCGGCTGAAAGGCGAAGACCCCGCAGGCGGCCAGGTCGCTGAGCGGCTCGGCGGGTTTCTCGTGCAGCCCGGTCAGCCAGCCTTCCCGCACCGTCGCCACCCCGTAGGCGCGGGGGTCGGGCACCTGCTTGACCGCCAGCACCGCGTCGGCCCCGTCCAGCGCGGCGAGCAGCGGGCCGAGCGGGTCCGCGAAGAGGTTGTCGCCCAGGTACACCACCCCCGCCCCGCCCCCCAGGAAGTCACGGGCGGCGAGCGCCGCGTGCCCGGTGCCGCGCGGCTCGTGCTGGTGCACAAAGGTCAGCGGACCTTCGCGGCGGGTGGCCTCGCGCAACTCGGCCTCGTGCGCGGGGCTCGTGACCACGGCGATCTCCCCGATGCCCGCCTCCCGCAGCGCCCGCACCCCCCGCGCCAACAGGGAGACCCCCGCGATGGATAGGGCGGGTTTGGGTCGCCCCGCGCTGAGCGGCAACAGGCGGCGACCACGCCCGGCGGCCAGAATCACGGCTTTCATAAGGGTGAAGCCAGTCTAGCGGGTTTGCTGTGAGCGGGCGGGGAGAAGGGGAGGTCACGCTCCCCTTAGACGAGGGAACTGGGACGTGTTCCGGGCCTACCGGCTTCCCACCTGCTTGCCCAGGCCGACCGCCAGGCTGAGCACGCCGTAGAAGAAGAGGATGTTGACCAGCAGATTTCCAAGGCGGAAGGAATCGTCGGTGCCGACACTCCCCTGGACGGAAACGGCAGCGTTGTCCGTGATAAACGCGGTGGGCCACCCCCAGCCGGTCACGAGGTTGATGCACTTCCCCCCGATCTGAAAGGAGGGGTCGCAGAGGCTGATGTGATTCGGTGAGGGGACGACTCCAGACGCGATGCCGAGAAAGGCGGCCAGGAGAACGAGTTTCATCATGGTCACCTCTGGTTTTTCCGAGCGGGACGATAGGCCGTGCCCTCAGTGCCCCCTACCGGGTCAGCGCCTCCTCCAGCGCCTCGGCAAAGGCGTCCTCGTCGTCGAGCCAGGGGTAGTGCCCGGCATCCAGCACCGTCACGTCGGCGTCCGCGAGGTCGGCCAGCCACCCGACCTGCTCGGGGTAGCTGGTGCGGTCGTGGACCCCGGCGATCACGAAGACCGGGCGGCGCAACTCCTGCAAGAAGGGCGGGTACTCGAACTCCCACAGCCCCTGGTTGACGAGCGCCTGCTGCACCTCGCCGCCGCCCACGAGCTGGCCTTCCGCGTCGATGAATTCCAGGCGCATCCGGCTGGGGGCGTCCCGGAACTGCAGCGCATTGAGCAGGTCGCGGGCATTGAACAGCGAGAAGGCCGCCTCGATCCGCGCCGCGCCCACCGCCGGGTACTCGCCCTCCGGGGTGCGGGCCCGCAGGTCCGGGGCCGGGTCGTCGAGGGGCTGCCCGCGCCGCGCTGAGGCTTCCGAGAGCAGGGTCAGCGCGAGTTCGGGGAAATGCACCCAGGGATTGACGACCACCACGCGGGCGGTGCGGGCCGGGTGCCGCCGGGCGTACTCCAGCGCGGGCAGCGCTCCGAAGCCGTGGCCCAGCGGCACGATCTGCTCGAATCCGAGGTGCTCGCGCAGGGCCTCCACGTCCGCGACGAGGGTGTCGAGGTCGAGCGTGCCCGCGCCCTGCTCGGTGTCTTCCAGCGCCCCGCTGCGCCCCGAGCCGCGCTGGTCGAGGTACACCACCCGCCTTCCCTCCAGCCGCTCGCCGAACAGGTCCTGAAAGGAATAGCTGTTGTAGCCGGGGCCGCCATGCAAGAACACCAGCGGCGGCTGGCTGCTCTCTTCGGGCCCTGTCACCTCGAAATACAGGTCGGCGCCGTTGAGCCGCGTGGAAGTGGGATCGCCTGACCAGGTCATGCGGGCATTGTAGGTGGGGGCTGGCGGCGGCGTCCTGGGGCCGGGCCTGGGGCCGGGCACTGTGCCTGTGGGGCCGGGCACTGTGCCTGTGGAGCCGGGCATTGTGCCGCGTGCCCCGCCCGGCACGGGAAGGGCCCGCTACCCTGGCGGGCATATGACCGATTCCCGGACTCCCGCCCCGGTGCAGGGGATCGCCTTCACGCTGGGCGGCGTGGACGAACTGACCTTCGCGCAGATTCTGCGGGACCTGACCCGCGACCCCGCCTTTGCCCGGCCGCTCGCGGTGCAGGCGCAGGAACCCCGCCCCGGCCAGGAGGCCCGCCTGACGCTGGTGTTCGCCCCCGCCGAGCGCACCCGGGCGGTGGCGGCGATGCAGCGCCTCAAGACCGTGCTGCTGCGCCACGGGGTCCAGGTGGACTCGGTGCGCGTGCCCGGGCAGGGTTAGAGACAGCAGGGCCAGGGACACCGCAGGTCAAAGGACGTCGGGGCAGGAGTGGTGAGCTTCGGGGGCCGTCTCAGCTCCCCGTCATGTGACCCGCGGCGCCCTGAGCTGACCCGGCGTTAAGGGACCGTAAACCGCCCCGGTCACCCGGTGGCCCCGTGGCCGCCCCTACGATGGCCCTTAACCAGGGGCTGTCAGAAAATGCACACCGGCAGGGCAGCCTTCCTCCCACCCCCGACCGCACCGCGGCCTCAGGCCGGAGACAAAGGGCATCCCACCATGGAACAGCGCATTCTCCTGATCGAAGACAACCCCGACATCACCCGCGTCGTTCAGTACGAACTCGAACAGGCCGGATACAAGGTCCTGACTGCCCCCGACGGGGTCACGGGCCTGACCAGTGCCCGCGAGAACAGTCCTGAACTCGTGATTCTCGACCTCGGCCTGCCCGACTTCGACGGCGCCGAGATCGCCCGGCGGCTGCGCAAGACCAGCAGCGTGCCCATCATCATCCTGACGGCGATGGACGCGGTCGACCGCAAGGTGAACCTGCTCGAGGCGGGCGCCGACGACTACATGACCAAGCCCTTTCACCCGGAAGAACTCGTCGCCCGCGTCAAGGTGCAATTGCGCCATCAGCAACACGGCGAGGTCATCTCTATCGGGGCGCTGGAAATCCACCCCCAGAAGCGGCTGTGCCACTACAACGGCCACGAGGTCCGCCTCTCGCCCAAGGAATTCGACCTGCTGACCTTTCTGGCCCGGCAGCCGGGGCGCGTCTACTCGCGGCAGGAGATCGAGCGCGAGGTCTGGAACGGCGAACTGCCCAGCAATTCCAACGTGGTGGACGTGCATATGGCAAACATGCGCGCCAAGCTGCGCGACCTCGACGGCTACGGGATCATCCGGACCGTGCGCGGGATCGGGTACGCGCTGAAGACGCCGTAGGGAGCGGTCAGCGTCCAGCCGCCAGCGACCAAGTCCCCGGAGCTTCTGCCGGGGGCTTTTCGTGTGTGGGCCGCTCCGGAGTGGTCCAATACCCGCGTGACCCCTCCCAACACGACCCTGACCGCCATTCCCGGTTTCCGCGTGGGCCACTGGACCGACCCTGTCGGGCTGACCGGCTGCACGGTGATCCTCTGCCCGGACGCGGGCGCGGTGGCCTCGGCGTCCTTTCTCGGCCCCAGCCCCGGCACGCGGGAAGGGGTGCTGCTCTCGCCGGAGAAGAAGGTCGAGCGCGTCCACGCCCTCTTGCTGACGGGCGGCAGCGCCTTTGGCCTCGCGGCGGCGTCCGGCGTGGTGCGGGTGCTGGAGGAGCGCGGCATCGGCCACGAGACGCCCTGGGCGCGGGTGCCCCTCGTTCCGGCGGCGGTCGTGTACGACCTCGGCGTGGGCGACCCGGGGGCGCGG
>NZ_JASNGB010000077.1 GCF_030271215.1 Deinococcus rhizophilus
AGACGTAGGCGCGGGCGGCCTCGGCGGGGTCCAGCGGCGCGATGGCCCCCTGGCTGGGGCTGGCCCGCTTGACCTCCGCAATCAGGGAGAGGCCGGGGCGGGTGAGGACCGCGTGAAAGGCCCGCGCCCGCGTCCGCTCTGGCCCCAGCGCTGGATCGGCCTCCGCATAGTCCGCCCCCCGCTCGCGCACGATGCGCCCCAGGACGCCGGGAATGGAGGTGGACGTGGGCAGCGGCGCGGCGGTCATATGGGCGGGAGTATAGGGCGGCGGCCCCCGCGTTCCTCGCCGCCACACCCCCACCGCCGGGCGCCCCGCCGGGTGAGCCCCGTGTTAGCCTGAGCCTCATATGAGCCTCGCCCCCGGCAACGGCCCCGTGCAGATCACGCAGGAGCAACTTCAGGCCCGCATTCAGGAACTCGGGGCCCGCCTCCGGCAGGACTACGCGGGCAAGGACCCGCACCTGATCTGCGTCCTCAACGGCGCTTTTCTGTTCCACGCCGACCTCGTGCGGGCCATCGGCATGCCCTGCACCATCGACTTTCTTCAGGCCAGCTCCTACGGGGACGCCAAGCAGTCCAGCGGCGAGGTCAAGCTCGTCAAGGACCTGCAATTCCCCCTCAGCGGGCGGCACGTCGTGCTGGTCGAGGACATCGTGGACACCGGCATCACCATGAATTACCTGCTGCACTACCTGCAGGGGCGCGGCCCGGCCAGCCTCAAGGTCGCCGCCCTGCTCAGCAAACCCAGCCGCCGCCGGGTGGAGGTGCCCGTGGAGTACCTGGGCTTCACCATCCCCGACGCCTTCGTCTACGGCTACGGCCTCGACCGCTCGCAGTTCGACCGCAACCTGCCCTTTATCACCAGTCAGGCGTAAGGCATGCGGCGCGGGTGGCTGCTGCTCCCGGCTCTCGCGCTGCTGGCCGGGGTGGGGGTCTGGCAGGTGGGCGAGCGCCGCTGGCGGGGGCCGCTGTACTGCATCGCGGAGCCGGGCCGGGTGTGGGGCGTCTCTCCCCTGCCCGCCGGGGCCACCCCGGCCTGCCCCGAGAGCCGTTCGTACCGCGAGGAGGTGCGCTCGGGCTTTGCGCGGGTCGAGCAGTACGTGCTGCCCGGCTGGCGCCCCCGCGTGCTGGTCGCGGCGCTGGAGGCGGGCGGCTACGTCCCCCAGGGCGGGCCGGAGGGCCTCTACCGCGACGCCGACGAGTTCGCCGCGCTGCTGAACCGGGGCACCGAGCAGCTTCAGTACGTGGCCGAGCGCCTGCCGGGACCGCGGACACGGGTCACGCTGAGCGGGCGCCCCACCGGACGCTAGAGCATGGGGCAGAATGACGGCCCCCGGGGAACGGCGCCCCAGGTGCCTCCATTCTGCCCCATGTTCCTGTCCCATTCGCTCGCTCTGCTCGGCCAACGCATGCGGAAACCCACCCCATTCTTATGGCAAATGCTCTAGGACGGCTCACGTCTCCCGCTCGTCGCGTACCAGGGCCAGGTACAGCGCCTCCANGCATGCGGAAACCCACCCCATTCTTATGGCAAATGCTCTAGGACGGCTCACGTCTCCCGCTCGTCGCGTACCAGGGCCAGGTACAGCGCCTCCACCTTCGCCCGCGCCCACGGCGTGCGGCGCAGGAACTTCAGGCTGGAGGTCACCGACGGGTCGTTCTGAAAGCAGCGCACGGGCACCTGACGGGCGAGTTCCGCCCAGCCGTAGTGTCCGGCGAGGCGCTCCACGATCTCCTTGAGGGTGACGCCGTGGAGGGGATCGGGCGAGGGGTAGGTCATCCAGCCATGATGGCGGGCAGACCGGGGACGCGGCAAGGCCGGGAGCCGGTGCCCCGCCCCCCCCGGACCGGACGCCTGTGCCAACATGCGCGGGTGAATCCCCTGCTCCTGCGCTCCATGATCGTGACGGGCCTCCTGATCGCGGCCCTCAACGTGCTGTTCGCCGGATTTGAACACGGTTTCGGCAACATCCCGCTGTGGTTCTGGCTCGCGCAACTGCTGCTGCTGCCCGCCATGCTGCTGCCCGCCCGCCTCTTTCCGGTCGCGGCGAGCACCCGGCCCTTCCTGCGCCGGACCTCGGTCTATGCGCTGGGCTGGCTGGCCCCCTACGGCGTGTTCAAGGTGACGGGCGACGCCCTGCGGCCCGACTTCAACCTCGACGCCTCCCTGATCGGCCTGATCCTGCTGTGCTGGCTCTTCGGGCTGGTGTTCGCCACGCTGCGGAAACCGCTGTAAGAGTCGCGAGCCTCCGACCCCAGGACCAGAGAGGGCCGCCCACGTCGCTGCGGGCGGCCCCTCTGTCACGGGGGGCAATCAGACGACGATGCGGCGGAAGGCCCCGTCCTCGCCTACCACGGGAAGCTGGCCGTACGTCAGCTCCTGCTCGACGACGCGGGCGATGTCCTCGCCGAGCTGCTGGGCGCCGCGCTCCTCGGTTTCGAGCGGCTGGGCCACGACGTCGAAGCCGCGCAGGGCGTCCACGTCCTGATGCCGGACCTCGACGCGCAGTTCGTCTCCGGCAACCTGCGGGGTGATCCGCAGGCCCTCCGGGTGCTCGTAGGTGAAGGCGGCGCGGAAGGCGGCGAGGGCTTCTTGGAGGTTCACAGGAGCGGTCATGCGGGCAGTCTGCCGCGCCCGCCCCGGCCCCAACTGCTGTTCGCCACACACCCCAGCAGGCGGGTAAATGGCGGGTAAAGGCCCGGCCTATACTCGGCCCCACATGACCACAACCCAGCCGTCCGTGCGTCCGCCCGCTTCCACCCCGGTGAGCCCCTGGGCACTGTCGGCCTTCTGGTTCGGCACGGCCTTTCACTGGCTGCTGCTGCTGCTGATCCTGATGCCCGCCGACGTGGTGCGCTTCGTGGGCGAGGACCAGAAGGGCACCTACCTGGGCCTGCTGGTGGCGGTGGGCGCGGTGATCGGGCTGGTGCTGCCGCCCATCGTGGGGGCACGCAGCGACCGCACCGGGCGGCGGCTGCCCTATATCCGGCTGGGGCTGGCGGTCAATCTGGCGGGGCTGGCGGTGATGGGCTTCGCGGCCACCGCGCTGGCGGGTGTGGGGGGCTTCTGGGTCTACGTGGCGGGCTTCTTGCTGGTGCAGTTCGGCAACAACTACGCCACCGCGCCCTACAGCGCCCTGATTCCGCAACTCGTCGCGGTGCGCGAGCGCGGGCGCTACAGCGGCGTGATGGCGATGCTTCAGGCGTTCGGGCAACTGCTGGGGGCGGTCGCCGCCTTCGGGCTGGGGGCGCTGGGGCTGCCGTCTTGGGCGTCGTTCGCGCTGATCGCCGTCTTCCTGCTGGGCCCGGCGCTCGTCACCCTGCGGGGCGTGCCCGCGCACCTCGACCGGGTGGAGGGGGCAGCCGAGGCACCCCGGCTGAGCTGGGCGCAGCTCTTCGCCTACGCGCCCTTTTTCTGGGTGTTCGTCACGCGGGTGCTGTTCGCGCTGGGGCAGTACAGCGTGCAGCCCTTCTTGCAGTACTACAACACGGACGTGCTGCGGCAGCCAGACGCGGGCACCAGTACCTCGGTCATGCTGGCCTGCATCATCCTGGGGAGCATCGCCTCGGCACTCGTGGGCGGGCGGATGAGCGACCGGGTGGGGCGCAAACCCGTGATCTACGTGGCGGGCAGCCTGATGGCGGCGGCGGCGCTGCTGCTGCTGGTCGCGCCTGGGTTCCCGGCGGCGCTGGCCCTGGCCGTGGTCTTCGGTCTGGGCTTCGGGGCCTTTACCAGCGTGGACTGGGCGCTGGGCAGCGACGCCATGCCGAGCGCCGGAAGCTACGCCCGCGACATGGGCATCTGGCACGTGGCCTTTGTCGCGCCGCAGCTGTCCAGTGCTCCGCAGGGCGCCCTGCTGGACTGGGGCAACGCGCAGGGCGGCAACCTGGGCTATACGCTGGTCTTCGGCCTCGCCGCACTGTTCTTCGTGGCGGGGGTGGTCCTGGTGCGGAACGTGCCCGACCGGGTGCATGAGAGGGCCGCCTGAACCCAATCTTGAGACGGTGCCACTGGCCCTACAAAGCGGGGCGGGCGGTGTGCCAAGGTGCCCCCATGAGCCAACAGAGCGACCACCCCACCCGCGAGGAAACGATCAAGGCGATGGCCGCCGTCATCAAGGGCGTCAAGTTCGCCATGCTGACCGTCGAGACCGAAGACGGCCACCTGCAGGCCCACCCGATGACCACCCAGCAGACCGAGTTCGACGGCGACGTGTGGTTTATCGGCGGCAAGGACACCGGGCAGGTGCAGAGCATGATGGTCCGGCCCAACGTGAACGTCAGCTACGCCGACCACAGCGGCGGCAACTACGTCAGCATCAGCGGGCGGGCGGAACTCGTGGAAAACCGCGCCAAGCTCGAGGAACTGTGGAGCGACTTTTACAAGGCGTACTTCCCCGGCGGCATCGACGATCCCAGCGTGCAGCTGATCAAGATCGGGGCCCAGGGCGGCGAGTACTGGGGCAGCGACGGCAAGCTCAAGAACATGCTCCAGATGGCCCGCGCCGCCGTGACCGGCAAGCCCGCGACCGATCTGGGCACCAACGAGACGGTCGAGTTCTGACCCTGAAACTCTGAGACAGGTTCAGCGAAGAGAGGTGGGGAAGGTCCCACCTCTCTGGCTTTTTGCGATGGTTTCGTCCCTCATACGGGGTCCGTCCATTGCGTGAACACATCGGGACCGCACCGGTGAACCCGTGTCGCTTCCCCTCACTCTGCTCGGATGGAATCACTGCGTCAGCGATTCGCTCGGAGTCCGTCTCAGTCCAGCTTGAGGTCGAAGGTCGGCACGGAGGGCCTGGGCTTCTCGGTGGGTTTGGCCCCGGCGGGGCCGTCCAGCACAAGGTCGTCGGCGAGCACCGGCGCGGGCGGCTCGGTCGTCTCCGCCACCTCATCCGGCCCGATGACGATGGTCTGGGCGGGCGGCTCGACCTCGGGTGCCTCCGGGGTCACGGGGCGGGCGTCCGGCCTCTCGGTGGCGCTGGGAGCCTCGGCCGCCTGGGTTTCCGGCTCGTCCGGGGTCTCCATGTCCAGAGCGGCGGCGAGAACTGCGCCGTCTTCCTCCACCACGTCCGGCCCGAGTGCGGTGGGCTGGGAGGGCGCCTCGACGGTGAGCGGCTCGGGGGGCTCGGTCGCCTGCGGCTCGTCCGGGATGGGCTGCTCCTCCAGCTCGGGCGAAGCGGCGCCAGCGGCGGGGGCACTCTCCTGCGGCGTGTCCGGGGCAGTCTCCGGCGCAGCGGCCTCCGCGCCGGGTTCAGCCTGGGGCATGCGGGCATGGGAGTGGAAGGCCAGGGCCGTGGTGGGCTGGACCGTCACCTGCATGACCGGGGCCGCCCCTAGGCGGGGGGCAGCCGGGGCCGGGGCAGCGGCGGACACCCCCTGGGCCGCGCGGCGGGCGGCGATCAGGATGGCATCGACCTCGTCGGCACTCAGCAGCCCCTTGGCCTGCAGCGTGCTGAGAATCGCCAGCGAGAGCTTGCGGACGTATTCGACCTCGGAAGGGGCGGGCGGAGTGGGTTGCACGCTAGGCCGCGTCATGGGGGCACCCTAGCGCGTCGGGGCAGGGCCTGGCGAGTCCGGTCGCGGCGAGCCCGGGTGGGGCGGAGGCAGGAGCCCGGCAGACTGTGGGGTCGGAATCAGCCTGGGGCGGCAAGGCTGCTCTAGAGTGGGCAGGCATCCGCAGGCGACATGGGCAGGGCCGCGAAAAAGCTTCCCTGGGCGGTGGTATCGTGTGGCCTGTCTGCAACGGCGCGGCCCTTCCCCCGGTGCGGGGCAGGTCACACGGGGACCGCCGGGCACGCCGCGGCCGTCCCCCGTCCCGTCATGAGGAGCGCAGGAGAGGCACGAGGAAGAGGAGGACTGAGGGAATGTACCGAGGAAGAGAAGGGCAGTGGGCGTGGCTGCTTCACCGCCTGTCGGGGCTGGCAATTCTGGCTTACTTCCTGCTGCACGTGGTCAGCATCAGCCTGATCATGTTCGGCGAGGAAGCGTATATGACGGTTCACCACTGGTACGACCTGTGGCCCTTCCGGGTCGGGCTGATCCTGGTGACTGCCGGGGTGGTCTACCACGCGTTCAACGGCCTGCGCATCATGGTGATGGACTTCACCGGGCGCGGCGTGGCTTACCAGCGCCAGATGTGGTACGGCGTGATGGTCCTGACGCTGCTGGCGACAGCCTACACTGCCTGGGTGAATATCCCGCGCATCGTGGGGGGCTACTGATGATCCGGGCACGCACCTTCACCGACGCCCGGCAGCAGTCGCATTCCAACGCCGAGCTGAACTGGTGGATCTTCATGCGCATCAGCGGCCTGATTCTGGTCTTTCTGGTGCTGGGGCACATCTACATGACCTTTATTCAGGTCAGCGAGTCCGACGCCACCTACACGGCGGTCGTCGCCAAGCTGCAAAATCCGGCCTGGAAGTTCTACGACTGGACCATCCTGGCGCTGACCATGCTGCACGGGGTCAACGGGGCGCGGTATTCCATCGAGGACTACGTGCGCTCGCGGCCCAACCGGGCGTGGGTCAAGACCATCTTCTACACGGTGTGCGCGGTGATCTTCACGCTGGGCACCGTCGGACTGTTCTCCATCTAGCAGCTCACAGGCTCAAGGCTGACAAGGCTCAAAGGACGGACTAATGCACCATCGTTTCGACGTACTGGTGGTGGGGGCGGGCGGCGCCGGACTGATGGCCGCCCTCTACGCCGCCAAGGGGGGCGCCTCGGTCGCCTGCATCACCAAGCTGTACCCGACCCGCTCGCACACCGGGGCCGCGCAGGGGGGCATCGGCGCGGCGCTGGGGAACGTGCAGGAAGACCACTGGGAATGGCACATGTTCGACACCATCAAGGGGGGCGACTACCTGACCGATCAGGACGCCGCCGAGGTGTTCGCCAAGGACATCATCGACGCGGTGTACGAACTCGAGCACATGGGCCTGCCCTTCTCGCGCACGCCGGAAGGCAAGATCGCCCAGCGCAAGTTCGGCGGCCACACCCGCGACTTCGGCAAGGCGGCGGTCGAGCGCAGCTGCTACGCGCAGGACCGCACCGGGCACATGATCCTCCAGACGCTCTACCAGCAGAACGTCAAGGAGGGGACCAATTTCTACAACGAGTTCCACGTCACCGACCTGATCATCGAGGAGGGGCGCTGCCGCGGGCTGGTGGCCCACCACTACGCGACCGGAGAGATCCACACCTTCCACGCCAAGGCCGTCGTGCTGGCGGCGGGCGGCTACGGGCGCATCTTCAAGATCACGTCCAACGCGCTGACGCTGACGGGCGACCTGATGAGCATCTACTACCGCAAGGGCCTGCCGCTGGAGGACATGGAGTTCTACCAGTTCCATCCCACCGGCCTCGCCAAGCTGGGGATTCTGGTCACGGAAGGCATTCGCGGCGAGGGCGGCATCCTGCGCAACGCGGACGGCGAGCGCTTCATGGAACGCTACGCGCCCACCATCAAGGACCTCGCGCCGCGCGACATCGTCTCGCGCTCGATCATCACCGAGATCCGCGAGGGGCGGGGCGTCGGCGCAGACAAGGACGCCGTGCACATCGACCTGACGCACCTCCCGCGCGAGGTGATCGAGGGCAAGCTCGCGGAGATCACCGATCTGGCGCGGACCTACCTGGGCCAGGACCCGGTCAAGGACCTCGTGGCGATTCAGCCCACAGCGCACTACGCGATGGGCGGGATTCCGACCGATATCAACGGACTGTGCCTGACCGACGGCGCGGGCGGCAGCGTGGAAGGGCTGTACGCGGCGGGCGAGCAGGCGTGCGTGTCGCTGCACGGGGCCAACCGCCTGGGGACCAACAGCCTCGGCGACCTGATCGTGTTCGGGCGCCGCGCGGGCACGGCCGCCGCGCAGTACGCCCGGCAGGTCGAGTACGCGGACATGCCCGCTGACCCCGAGCGCGAGAGCGTGGCGACCCTGGAAGCCTTGCGGTCGGCGAGCGGCAAGGAAAATGCCGCCGTGATCCGGCGCGAGCTGCAGGAGTCGATGATGAACAACGTGGGCATCTTCCGCAACGGCCCCGACATGGCGCGGCAGGTCGAGATCATCCGGGACCTTCAGGACCGCTACCGCCACGTCAGCGTCTCGGACCCCAGCCGCCGCTACAACAGTGAGCTGATCGAGGCGATGGAACTCGGTTTTATGCTCGACTGTGCGGAGGCCATGACCGCCAGTGCGCTCAACCGCACCGAGTCGCGCGGCGCCCACGACCGCGAGGACTACCACGAGCGCGACGACGCCAACTGGCTCAAGCACACCATGGCCTACAAGAACCTCAACAAGCCCGGCGACGTGTTGATCGGCTACAAGGACGTGGCCCTGAGGGGTTACACCCACGCCTTCGAGCCCAAAGCCCGCGTGTACTAGGGGGCGTGTGGCCCATCGCCTGTGGCGTGCGGAGGCTGCGGCTTCAGGCTCGGGCTTTCAGCCTCCACACCAGCTCCACGCGACCAGCCACACGCCTCACAGAGGAACAGACATGGCAGAACAGCACATTCCCCTCGATACCCACACCACGCCCCCCATGCGCGTGAATGTCAAGATTCTGCGCTTCAACCCCGAGACGGACAAAAAGCCCCACTGGGAAACCTACCCGGTGGAGGCGCAGGCCAGCGACCGCGTGCTGGACGTGCTGAATTACGTCAAGTGGTACGTCGAGCCGACGCTGACCTTCCGGCGCTCGTGCGGGCACGGCATCTGCGGCAGCGACGCGATGATGATCGCGGGCCGCAACCGTCTGGCCTGCAAGGTGCTGCTGCGCGACGTGGTGAAAGACGGCGGCACCCTGACCGTCGAGCCCATTCGCGGACTGAAGGTCGAAAAAGACCTGCTGGTCGACATGGACCCCTTCTTCGACTCGTACCGGGCGATCATGCCCTACTTCATCAACGAGTCGCCGCCGCCCGCCGGGGAGCGGTTGCAGTCGCCGGAACTCGCCGAGCGTATGGCGCATTCCAGCAACTGCATCCTGTGCGCCTGCTGCACCACCTCCTGCCCGATCTTCTGGGTCAACGGCGCGTACCTCGGCCCGGCGGCCATCGTGCAGGCGCACCGCTTCATCTTCGACAGCCGCGACGAGGCCACCCACCAGCGGCTGAACATCATGAACCAGAACACCGGCGTCTGGCGCTGCCGCACCGCCTACAACTGCACCGAGGCGTGCCCCCGCGACATCCCGATCACCACCATCATCGAGGAAGTCAAGCGGGCGGTGATGTACCAGCAGGCGTAAGCGGCAGTCAGCTTTCAGCGATCCGTCGTCATGAGGAAGGAGCAGGGGCCAAAGCCTCCGCTCCTCCTTTTGACTGCTGGCTGTTTCCTGATGCCTGACCGCTTCCTCAGAACTGCAGCACGTACCGCACCCCGGCCTCGTCCCGGCATTCCCCGAAGCCGCGCCCCGCGTCGTCCACGGTCAGGGTGCAGGTCAGGGTCCGGGGGCCAGTTCCAGCAGCACCGGGGCCAGCGGTGCGGGCGATCAGGCTGCCCGCCCGCAGGGTGCCCTGGGGCTGCGGGGCGGGGCCGAGGCGGGCGCCCCAGCCGAAGGTCGTGCCGCCCGTGCCCGCCGTGCCCCCCACCGCCACGCTCAGGGAGAGGGGCGCGGACGCGTCGGCCAGACTTCCGTCCAGCACCGTCGCCCGGCCCATGTAGGTCTGCCCGCCGATGCTGAGGGCCACGTTGTCGGCTCCTGTCGCGGGGAGGCCAGGGCGCAGGCTGCCCGGCGCGAACGTGACTGTCCCCTCCTGCCCGGTGGCGGCGTTGACGACGCGGCCCGGCGGCGCCGCCGTGAACGCGGGCGCACACGAGGCCAGCAGCGCGGCGAGGGCCACTGCAGCAAGTTGTTTCATGCCTTCAGCGTAGTCCGGAGCAGCGGGCGGTTGGTGACGCCCGCCACACCGGACCTACAGCTCGGCGAACTCGTGGACGAAGCGGACCTGCGCGTCCGTCTCGATGGCGCCCCGGCGGGCCCCGCGCACGCGGAGGGTGGCCTGCCCCGGCGGCATCCCCGCCCGGACGAGCAGGCAGGCGGCGACCAGTCCCGCTCGGCCCAGCCCGCCCCGGCAGTGCAGGGCGACGGCGCGGCCATCCAGCAGGTGCTCCATCAGCTCGTCGAGAAAGGAATTGAAGGTGCCCAGGTCACGCGGCACATCCACGTCGCGGATCGCGCAGCCCACCAGCGTCAGTCCACGCTCCGCGACCCGCTCGTGGTAGTCGGGGATGCCCAGCAGCTCGAACTCGTGGTCTTCGAGCAGGGGGGCGATGACGGTGGCCCCCTCCTGCGCGAGCCGGGACAGGTCGGCGTCCAGGTCGCGTTCGTGGGTCACGCCCGGCTGATACAGGCTCTCGCCCTTCTTGCCGGGCGCGATGGTGAGGCCCAGGCGCCCCGGCCACAGGCCCGTGTCCACCCAGTCCACCCGCAGCGGCGAAAGGGCACTCGTCATGCGTCTCCTGAGTCCCGGAGCCAGCGGGCGGCGTCCAGCGCGTGATAGGTGATGATCGCGTCGGCCCCGGCGCGGCGCATCCCGGTGAGGGTCTCCAGCACGGTGCGGCGCTCGTCCATGTATCCGGCCTGGGCGGCGGCCTTGATCAGCGAGTATTCGCCGCTGACGTTGTAGGCGACGAGCGGCAGGTCAAAGTGCTCGCGCAGCGCCCGCAGCATGTCGAGGTAGGCCAGCGCGGGCTTGACCATCAGGAAGTCGGCGCCCTCCCCCACGTCCAGCCGGGCTTCCCGCAGGGCCTCGCGCTCGCCGCCCGCCGGGTCCATCTGGTAGGAGGCCCGGTTGCCCACGCTGGGGGCACTCCCCGCCGCGTCGCGAAAGGGACCGTAGTAGGCGCTGGCGTACTTGACCGCGTAGGCCATGACGGGGATGTGGTCAAAGCCCGCCGCATCCAGCGCCGCCCGGATCGCCCCGACCTGTCCGTCCATCATCGCGCTGGGGGCCACCACGTCCGCCCCGGCGCGGGCCTGCGAGACGGCGGTGCGGGCCAGCAGCTCCAGCGCAGCGTCGTTGTCCACCGTCCAGTCGCCCTCCCCCGTCTGGCACAGCGGCCCGCAGTGGCCGTGGTCGGTGTACTCGCACAGGCAGGTGTCGGCGACCACGGTCACGTCCGGCACCCCGGCCTTGATCGCCGCCGCCGCCCGCTGAATCACGCCGCCCTCGGCGTAGGCGCCGCTGCCCTGGGGGTCTTTCTGGGAGGGGATGCCGAAGAGGATCACGCTCAGGACGCCCAGTTCCAGCGCCTCCCGCGCCTGGGCGACCGCGCCCGTGACGCTGTGGCGGCTCACGCCGGGCATGGTGGCGATGGGCGTCTCGGTGTCTTCCTCGTGGACGAAGATGGGGTGGATGAAGTGCCGTGGGGCGAGGCTGATCTCGCGGGTCAGGGCACGCAGGCCAGCGCTGCGGCGCAGGCGACGGGGACGCTCCAGCATGGAAGGCAGGCTAGCGCAGTGGGGGCCGGAGGAATGGAAGGCAGGCGCCGCCAGTCAGACGACGAAGGCCGGCAGCCCCGCGCCAGGCACGCCCCCAGCAGGTTCTGCCGGGTCCGGGCGACGACTTCCGGGGCGAGGCGGGGTGACTGCAATCACCACGCGGGAGCGGCCCGCCGCGTCCTGGCCGCGCTCGGCGCTCAGGTGAGCCCCGCCCGGCACTCCCAGCAGGGCCGCGAGGGTCGCCTTGTCGGGCGGCTGCGGCAGGATCACGTCCTCGCGGACCTCTCCCCCACCCACCGTCAGGTGTGGCCGAGGCGGTCGGCGGCCTCCCGCGCGGCGGCCTCGCCCCAGACGTGGGCGGCCACGGCGAGGGCGGCATGCAGGGCAGGCAGGCCGGAGGGGGTCGTCGTGAGGAGACCGTCGGTGACCACCTCGCCGGGGCGCACGTCGGCGGGGCTGTAGCCCCAGAGCGTGTCCGCGAGGTCGGCGGGGCCGCCCACCACCCGGCCCGCCAGGGTGCCCGCCGCACCGGGAAGCAGCAGGCCGCTGCCGCTCGCTCCGGTGGGCAGCGCCGCGTGCCCGGCCAGAAACTCGCGCAGCAGGGGGTCACGGGCCGCCTTCGCCGCGCCGGGACCGCCGGGAATCAGCAGGGCGGCAGGTTCGGGCAGCGCGGCGTACAGGACGTGCGGAGTACTCACCAGCCCCCCGGCGGTCACGATGCTCGCCCGCGAGCGGCTCACCGTGCGGACCCGGCCCTCGCCCCCGCACAGGCGGCAGACGGCCACCATGATGCCCAGCTCCAGCTCGCTGACCCCGGCATAGACCGGCAGGGCGACGACGGGGCCTTCTACGGCAGGCGGCTCGGTCATGGGCGCAGCCGCTCTATCCGGTAGCCCCGGCGGGCATGGGGGGGGCCGACCTCGCCCGCCTCCAACAGCAGGTCGGCGGCCTCGGCGGACAGGCGCTCGACCCGCACGAGGTAGCCGCGCAGGGTCCCGGGCGAGTCGAAGCGGCGGGGGTGGGGGTCGCCCTCCACCCGCAGGTCGAGCCAGTCGGGGCCTCGGCGCTCGGCGGTCATAGCTCGCGCAGGTCCTCCCACAGTTGCCAGCCCACACCGGGGGGCGTCGCGTCCAGCAGCGGGTTCAGGGCGTGGCTGGCGGCCTCGGCGTGGGCGTGCAGGGCGTCCGCATCCGGCTTCTCGTCGTAGAGGCGCAGCACGGTGAACTGGTAGAAGGTCTGGGAGGCGGTCGGCTCGCCGTTCTCGAAAAAGGCGAAGGGCGGCTGCATGGCGTCCCACAGCACGTGCGCGTCGTCAAGCTCGTGGGTCAGGAACTGTTCGAGGTCCACGTCCAGGCTCTCGGGGTGCCACAGGTAGCCCTGGAGAAGCCGGACGGCGGCGCGGCCCCCGGCCCCGGCCGGAGCGCTGGACTCTTCGGGAGAGGTCATCAGGGGGCAGCATACCCGCTGGCCCCGGTCTCCGTCCCCGGGAAGGCCGTTTCCAGCAGCACCAGCGCGTCGCCCACCCGCCACGGCCCCGGCTCCCAGCCAGGGTGCAGCGTCCGCAGCACGGCCTCCGGCTGGGGGTGCCCCCGCTCCAGCGCCCGCCCCGCCTCGCGCCACACGCCGGGACGAAAGGGGGTCAGGGCGGGGTCGGCGGCGAGGGCTCCGCG
>NZ_JASNGB010000078.1 GCF_030271215.1 Deinococcus rhizophilus
GCTCCCCGGCGACCCCCTCGCCCACCGGACCATGCCCCGCACCCGCGCCGAACACGCCCTGCGCACCGGGTACCGCCCCACCCTCGAGGCGGCCCTCAAAGCCTGGGCCCTGTAAGAAGCATGCCCCGCGTGGTGGCCGCTCGGTGGCCACCTCACCTTCAACCACTCGGCCTACGCCCTGCTCCGCGAGATGGACTGGATCAGCAAAGACGGCCTGCACACGGGCACCCTCACGCCCCACCCGCACATCGCGCCCCTGCAAGGTGCTCACCCACCGCGCCCTGCCCGCCCGCGCAACGCCCGCCGACACCGCGCCGTTCCAGCTCTTCCGCGAGGTCCTCATGATCCGCCCGAACCCCACGAACGGCCTGCCGGGGTTCCACGAGTTGCACTTCAGTAACCCCGCCCGCCCCTACTGACCCCGCGTCTTCTGCCCAACCCCCAGGGTCAATCTCCCCCTCTCTCCTCTCCGGCCTGCCCTCTCGGGTGGGCCTTTTTTCATGCGGCCCGCGACGGCTGGCCGCTCGCGTTCGCCCCCGCGTTCCGGCCGCACGCCAGGGGCGGCATCACCGTCCCGCCCGCGTCAGGGCGGGGTCCCTCACTCGCTCGCGTGCCGTGGAGAGGGTCGCATGAAGCCCACCAAACACATCAGCTACAAGACCAAGAAGCGCTTCCCCAAGGCCCCCACCCACGAAGACAAACGCGAGACCAAGGACCAGACCTGGAGACGCCCGTGACGCTCCACACCGTCCCCCCCATCCTCGGCAGGCCCGACCTGCAACCCCTCCTCACCCACACCCTCGCCCTCGTGGAACTGCTAGACCTCCACGCCCCCAACCTCGAACGCCAGCTCGCCATTGACCTCCTGCTCTCCTGCAGTAACCTTACGCCCACCCAGGCCACGGAACTGGACCTCGGCATTCTTCAGGACGCTGCACCCGTCGTCCGCGATCCCCAGGTCAGCCAACTGATCGGTTAATTCTGGGCCTGCGTCTCCGAATGGTTGCGTTATTTCCGCAGCTGGTGCCATGGGGTAGAGGTGGAGGCCTTCCCGCGCGGCATCATGTTGTCCGAGCTCGCCCACGACGAGCCGGCGGCGTCACGGGGGGCCGAGGACGAGGCCCGGGCGCTGCGGCGCATCCCGCGCTACGCCGACATCCCGCAGGACGTGGTGGCGACGACGATCCGACTCAAACGCCAGTCAATGCAGGAGGAAATCAAGTTTTTCGGGGTGCTGCGGCCCTATGAACACGTCTGGCAAACCTGGGAGACCGAGATCGTGGGGCGACTGGTGGCTGACGCTGCGGCCAGGCCCGTGCTCCTGCTACACCTGATCACCGGAACGGGGTGGGCCAGGGCATGCGGCCACACACGCAAGGGCGCCGCGGGGCATGGTGTAACCCCACGGCTCAGATCCCCGCCTTGCACGACCAGTGGGCCTCAGCTGTCTCCGCTGAGCCAGGCCGTCAAAAGGGCAGGTGCCAGGGTGGAAGTGGGCCAGGAGTGGCCCTCCAATCCCCAGGAGATCCATGACGATGATCACGCCGCTCGACCCTGTTCCGCCGGTCCTGTCTCCCGACCAGCAGTTGCTCGACACCCTGCAGGTCCGCGGTGCCCAGCCGTTGGGTGACGCAAGCGGCTTGCCCGGCGTTTCGGCGACCCGCTACACCTGGAGTAGCGACCGTGGCCGTGAACTCAGGCGGCTCACGCGTCACGTGCCGCTGGTACCGCCCGGCTGGATTGAGACGGGCTGGATCCTCGACCATCCCTTGGGGCCAAGCGCGGCACTGACCGTCCAGATCCCCCGTGTGCAAAAGCACAGCAGGGGCGCGTCCGCGCGGTGGGCGGCCTATTCAGCTGCCACAAACGACTCTGTGCGGTTCGATCTCATGAGGGGACACTTACCTAACGGAGGGACTCGTCGGGGGCCGGGTCTGCCATCGTCACTAGGTCCTGAAGGGAGAGGCCCAGGGCCCGGGCCACCCGGTGCAGCGTGGTGATTTGGGGATCTGAGTGGGATGTCTCAATCTTACTGATGTGGCTGCGGGAAAGGTGCGCGCGGTCAGCCAGGTCCTCCTGGCTGAGGCCGGCCGCCTGGCGGGCCTGGAAGACGCGCGCCGCAATGCCTTGCAAGAGGCGCGTTTCGTGGGGGTGATATGTCCGGGGCTTGCGGGCCATCCCCCGTAGCGTGACGGGACACCTGAACTAGCGCTACCTATTATAATATGCATATTATAATAGGCACAGGTGATCCCTGTGCTCCCGACGTCTTACGCTGCACCCCAGGAGGTGGCGGTGAACTACTTCTGTACGCATACGCCCTGGGATTTCCCACTCGCTCAGGTGGATCCTCAGGCCCGGTTGCTGCTCTCCCCCACCACCTATTCATCTCGCGCCCAATACTCGTCTCAGCCTCCCTACGAGGTGATGATCGACAGTGGCGCCTACCACCACGGGGGGCGCAACGTCAGTCGCACCCGGTTGCGTGCCCTGCATGACCAACTAACCATCGCCCAGCAGTTCCCCGACAGCCAGGTCACCATCGCCCACTGTGACGTGCTGCCCCGCGCCGCGGCCGATTCCCGGAGCAGCATCCACGCAACCCTGATCAACGCCGAGTGGTTTATGGCCCAGCCGCTTCCCGCAGGGTATGCCCGGATGACCACCGCGCAGGCCCGGACCCCGGACGAGATGTACCTGGTCGTGACCCAACTCGCTCAGTTCGGACCGGACCTGATCGGGATCGGCGGTCTGGCCAACTTGCACCGCACGCACCGCAAACTGCTGCCCCTGATGATTGAGGGCGCTGTGGAAGCGGCGGGAGACACCCCACTGCACGCCCTGGGCGTCACGGCGCAGCACGTGCTTGACCGCCTGCGGGCCAATGGGGTGTTCAGTTGTGATTCCGCCACCGCCATCTGGTGCGCGGTGTACGGCAGCGTGATCTACGCCCGCCCCTACCGCCGTTACCGGTTTGTGGGGGAGAAATCCAGCCGTCCGGAGTCCCCCCAGGTCACCGGGTACTACAGCAGTCTCACCCACCCACTGCCCTGCTGCTGCCCCGTGTGCCGCGACGACCCGCGGCAACTGATGGGCAGTGACATGCGCGGCAAGTACGCACGGTGCATCCACAACCACTACCACCTGAAACTCGAGATCGAAGGAGAAGGAGAATGGCAGGCAGCCTACTCATCGGCCGGATACCAGTCCGTTATCACGACCTTGCTCTCCTCCACCGCCTCATCGCCGAACGCCGCGAGGTGACCTTTCGGGAGTTGACGGCCGCCCTGACGCCCCGCTGGACCTACTACCTGTCTAGCGCTGCCACCCTCCTGAAAGAAACCCTCAGTTTCGCGGTGACCCTGGGCCTGCTGGAATCCACCCAGGAGCGCGCCTGGGACGACCGGACCTTCACCACTGCGTTCGCCCCGGACCGGTTGCGGGCGACCGTGCTACACCTGCTCACCCGGCAGGCGGACGTGCCGCAGCAGGCGTTCCGGGGAGTGCACGACACCCTGGTGGAGCAGGGCAAGCTGCACACGGCGGTACAAGAGGTGTTGGAACTGATGGAAACCAGTGCCTACGGCAGGGCTTTTCGCTGGAATGACACCAAGGTGAACTTCTGGAGTCAGTTTGCGCACGACCTGGGTCTGGTGATCCGGATGCCGCCTGAGCGGTTGGTCCTCAGCCCCAGCACCGCCCTGCTGCTGGAGTTGTTGCCAGATGAGGGCGGGCCCCTGCGGCCCCTGCTGGAGCATTGGCACCGGGAGTACTGCGCTGTGTTTACCCGACTCGGGGAGGTGCACGAGGGCTTCGCGCGGGCCCTGCTGCGCCTGGAGGTCCAGGGCTACCTCACCCTGTCCTACGCGAGTGACACGGTCGGCACGGTGCTGCTGTGCGGCCGGCGGGTCAGTCACTGCACCCTGCACGCTCCCCAGGAAGGACGCCATGTGGACCCCCTTTGATCCGGCCGCCGTGGGCCACGTCTTCACGACGGAGTCCCGCCAGAAAGACGAGCAGATGTTCACGCTCACGCACGCCCGCATGAACCGCATCCTGGTATCACACAACCGGGTCGGGCTGTGCAACGGGCAATTCGTGGGGGAGCACGAGGTCCTGGAGCTAATTCAGGGGTCGGCGCCCCTGGACAGCAACCGGGTCTGGTTTGTCGTCGGGGAAACTGGAAGCGGCAAGTCGGAACTGTGCCAGTGGCTGGAGTACCAGTTGCGCGACCGGCATGTCCCCATCCACATCTCGCGTCGGCACGCGAACCTGACCGGGATCCTTGATGTCCTCCACCAGCACCTGCCACCGGGTACCGCCGGCCAAAGCACCACCTTGCCCCAGGAGGTGCTGGCCGACCACCTGCGCCTACACCTGAAAGTGCGCGCCCACCGGGAGGGCCGTGGCTTAGGGTACCTCGAGCAACTGGCCCCCTTTTTTCCGGAACTCGCCCGGCGCCTGTACCAGCCCTCGGCGGCGCCGCTGGAGTTGCCCGCCGACCTCCCCCCGCCGCCGCCGGACCTGCCCCTGACCGCGTGGCTGTCCGGCGCCGCCCGGGAAGTGCTGGGGGTCCACTCCCTGGAACCCACCCTGCGCGCGCTGGTGGAGCATTACGCGCAGCAGGGGCGTCGCCCTGTCTTGCTGCTGGAGGACATCACCACCCTGGGCTTCCTGCGCGACGACCTGCTGGACTTTGTGTTTGACCTCTCGGCCCCGGGCTTTGATGCAGTGATCGGCCTGACCAGCGGGTTCGAGCAGTCCCACCTGCAGGGTGGGGGCAACCTGTCGGAAATGGCGTACGTCCGTGACCGGCTCAGCGCCCGGTTTCAACTCTCCCACGCGAGCGGCGAAACGTTTTTCCTCAACCAACCCCAGGACCTGCAGGACCTGGTGCGCCGCTACCTGGGCTGCCTGCCTCAGCCAGCCGGGGGCCAAGCCGCCGCCTTTGCCGGACTGTACCCGTTCACGCCGCCCATGCTCGAGCGCCTGTACCTGCATCTGGTGGAAAGCGGCAACCCCCGGCAGACGCCGCGCAACCTGCTGGACGCGGTGATTAAACCGGCGCTGAGCCTCCCTGCTCCCCCGCACGTGACCCTGTTTGGTCCCCACCCCTACCTGCGGGCCCCCAGCCTGACCTTCTACCATCAGGACCTCCCAGAGGAGGTTCAGGCCCTGTTGTACTGGCACGGGGAGGTGCAGGGGGGCTCCGTGAGTGTGCCGGACGAGGTGGCCGAGGCCTTTGGCTTGCCCCCGGTCCCCCCTGTTCAGGCCTTTCCCACGCCCACTGGTGCCACCTGGTTGTTTGGGGCCCGGGAGGCCGAGGACCCCACCGACACCTGGCGGGACGCCCTGCGGGAACTGCAGCGCTGGCAGAACCAAGGCGAGCCTTTTCCCAAGCGCCAGCACCTCAAGCGCGGCATCGAACGCTTGGTAAGGACCCTGCTCGATCCGCGCGCCGTGCAGCACCCCCACGTCAACGCCCTGAGTGCCGATCCGCTGGAGTACTCCCGGGGCGGAGACCACCTGCCCATCTACCTGCCAGACAGCGGGGACCTGTTGCCCGAGCACTGGCCCAGCCTGCACGTGCCCCGGACCCTGCCGGCCCAGTTTCTCGAGGAGTGCCTGACCTTCTCGTTTTCGGCCGGCCAGCACGTGGAGTGCTTCGCGGACCTGGGCCACACCCGGCAACTGCTGGAGGAGGCCGTCGCTGCCTTTCAAGGGGAGGTTCGCCGGCACCTGGAACGTCTGGTGGGTATGCCCTATGAAACCCTGGTGTTCGGGGTGTGGTGGTTGTGCCAGCACGTATGCCAGGGCCAGGTGCTCTCCCCGCGGGACCCGGCGGGCCGGGGCGCCCTGCTGCAGTACGATCTGCCTCCGCGGGAGATTCAGGTCGCCTGGCGTGCCGAGCGTCCCCACCGCCTGCTGCACCGCACGCACCGGGAACTGCGTGATGGCCGGGACGCCTACCGGGCCCTGTTTCTCAGCGTCTTCCACCACCGCGACGACCTGCTCGACCCGGACCTGTTCGAACGGGAATGCGCCCGCTTCGACCCCACCCTCTTCTTGCGGGCCCTCGCGGGGCTGTCCCTGCCCCAGGTGCTGCGCGCTCCGTTCCGGCAGCGCGGCAGCAAATTGACGTTGGCCCAGCTGCTGAAGCCGGCGGTGGAGTATGCCGCCGCCCTGCAGGCCTACGCCCCAGTCGAGGAGGACCTCGCCCGTTGGGCGCGGCTCGAGTGGACGCTGGACCACGCCCTGACGCACGCCGACGCCCTGGACACCGTCTGCCGGGACCTGGAGCGCCTCGCCCACCAGGCGGGCTGGACCGTCTCCCCGCCGTCCAGCAGCCACACCTGGCGCGCGCCCGAGTGGCGCACCCTCCTGACGCACTCTCAGGGGGCCCGGAGCGGCCTGGGGCAGGCGCCACCCCTCACGCAGGTCACGGTGGGCCGAACGTGGCGCGAACGCCTGGAAGACCTGGAACCGGTGGTGTGGATGAAAGAGGTCCGCGCTTTTCACGACACTGTGCAGAAGATTCTCCACGAGCGGCACCCCGGGGCCCGCGGGGCGCCGGCAACTGGCCCCGGGCCGGAGGGCCTGATCGACTTAGCCGCGTTGCAGGAGTTGGCGTCTCGCTTGGAAGCCGCGGGTCAAGCCACCGCAGGACTTCCCGCGGGGGTGAGTCGGCAGGTACTGCGCGCGGTCCGCCGCGTGCGCCGCCGTCACCACGGGGCCATTCAAGGGGTGCTGGACCGACACGGCATCGCGGACCCCGCGGCCATCGCCGATCAGTCCCGGGACGAGGGTGTGCTACTGCTGGGCGACCTGCTGGAGTGCACCGCCGAGTTGCTGACCGCCGGGGAAGCGCCCTAAAACGACAGGGGCCAACCAGGGAATCCCCTGGTCGGCCCCGGCCCAGGCTGACTTAATTCAGCAGCAGTTCCATCGGCCGCTCCGCCTGATCCCGCTTCTGGCGGGCCGCCTGGTACCGGTCCCGCTTGACCAGCAGGCTCTCGTCCCCGGCCAGGATACGCGCCTGCACGTCCTGCAGGGCCCGCAGGTACATGTTGATGTTGTGTACCGCACGGCCCATGTTCGCCTCGTTGCCCCCGTTGTACGGCCGGCCGGTGGGGTCATTGGGTTTGCCACCCTGCGCGCGCGTGTCCCAGCCCTCCTCACGCATGGCGGCGCACGCGGGACAGGTGCAGGGCGGCAACTCGTCACTCCCCGGGGCGTTGTCCACGATGCGGTACTTGTGCAGCAGTTGCTCGCTGCCGGGCACATACCGCATAAAGGCGCCCGCGGTGAACGCCGACATGTACATGCTCGACCCGTCGAAGGAATCCACGCCCAGGTGGGTCAGGGTCGCGGCCCACTTGATGCTGGACACGCCCAGCACGTGGATGTACAGGTCCGGGACCTGCGCCCGGTACTGCAGGGCGTCCTCCACACAGCGGTAGACGAAATACGGGTCGCGGCTGGATTTGAGCGCCAGGCTGCCCAGGGCGATGTGCCGGTACCCCAGGTCCAGGTAGCGTTCCATCATCTCGTGCCGCTGCTCGAAGGTCCCGTGCGTGACCGCCATCAGGCGGTGTCCGGCGGCGAGCGGCTGCATGTCCCGGGCGAAGCGCAGGGACGTCTCGATCTTCTCCCGCGCCCGCTCAGGAGTATCCGAGTCCAGAATCAGCATGTCGGGCGAGACGATGATGTCGGTGCCGGGGCGGGCACCGGCGTCGACAAACAGTTGCATGGTGCTGTCTGGGGTGAGGGGGCCATCCTTTTTCTTCAGGATGGGGTGGGGCTCGCTCTTGTAACTCCACGCGCCGCAGTCATAGATGTTGCCCTCCCGCGTCTGAGGCAGGGGGTCACTCCCGGGATTGTGGTACGCGAGGCTGGTGAGGTACCCGCGGGGGTCTCCCTCGATGAAGTGCCAGATGCGCTCCATCTGGGGCTGCGCCAGACCCCGGGTGAGTTTCAGTTTGTCGCGGTTGTTGATCACCACCGTGAAACGGGCGCGGGGCGGGTCCGGCAGGGCGTGCTGCGGCGCCGGGTAAAACTCATCGGCGGACAGGCCAGCGGGGTTGAAGCCCAGCCCGGCGCGGTGCATGGACGAGAGGGGGGGCAAAGGGGTGGGCTCCGGTGCCTCGGGCTGCACGTCTTGCACGTCTGTCTCCAGGAGCGCGGGCGCGTGGCGTCCTGCCTGCCAGGCTTCCAGGTACGCGACGGCGGTGTGGGGATCGGCGTGCCACTCGCGCAGCACCTCGGGGCGCTCGACGACGGCGCGGGCCAGTTGCAGGAACAAAAAGCCCTTGAGGCCGACCATGCCGTACCCGAAGCGCCGGGCGTCCTTGTTCACCAGGGGCATCACGGCCTGCTTGGCCGCGTGCTGCGGGAGCACAGCGGCGCTGCCCCCGCTGGCCAGAAAGAGAAAGCTCTGGTCGGGACGACTGGTCAGGGGCAGCAAGGCGGACTTGAGGTAGTTCTCGCCCAGCAGGAACACCACGAGGTCGTAGCCCTTGACCTTGTCGTTGAGGTCCTCGTGGATGCGCAGTTGCCGGCTCCAGTCGAGCACCTCCCGGCTTCTCAGGTCGTTGAAGGTCGTCTCGTAGGGGGCAATAAACCGGTATTGGTCGATCAGGCCGTACCCGGCGGAAATGATCTGCAGGCTGCTGACCACGTCCTTGCAGGTGCTCAGCAGGTCGAAGGCTTGGCTGACCTGCTGATGCTGCATGCCGGTGTACAGCCGTTTGGCGGAGGTGCGGTACGGAGCGAGCTCCTGCTCGCGCACCCGCACGTGGTCTTCCCCCTGGCGGAAGTCATCCAGAACCAGTTGGTTCGCGGGCTTGTGCAGTTTCGCGCCGGTGCAGGAACTGACCACCAGGAGGCTGGGGTAGCGCGGCATGGTCACCGGACCTGCGCCTGCTGACGCTGGGCGTGGCGGGTGGCGAGGTCCGGTGCCCCGGCCTCAATCAGGGCGCGGTCGCGGATGCGGCAGGAGTCGCACACCCCGCACGGCTCCTCCAGGCCCTGGTAGCAACTCCAGGTGAGCTCGATGGGTACGCCTAGGTCCAGCGCCGTCCTGACGATGTCCGTTTTCGTCATGGTCGCGAGCGGCGCCCACAGGCGCGGCCCGCGGCCTTCCAAGCCCGCTTTCGTGGCGAGATCGGCGAGGCGCTGGTACGCCTCCAGATAGTCGGGGCGGCAGTCCGGGTAGCCGCTGTAGTCCACCGCGTTGATGCCGAGGTACACCCGTTCGGCGCCGATCACTTCGGCCAGGCTCAACCCGACGGCGATAAAGACCGTGTTCCGGCCGGGCACGTAGGTGGGCGGAATGACGCCCTCGTCCGTTCCGTGGGTGGGGACCGCCACGGTCTCGTCGGTGAGCGCACTGCCCCCGAACGACCCGAGGTTGATGTCGATCACCCGGTGGTCCGCGCCGAACTGCTGAGCGATCAACGCGGCCCGCTCCAGTTCCACGGTGTGCCGCTGCCCGTACCGGAAAGACAGGGCCGTGCAGGCGTACCCGTCCTGGCGGGTGGCGATGGCCAGGGTGGTGCTGGAATCCAGCCCTCCGGAGAGAAGAATGACGGCTCGCTTGGTGTCTAGGGTCATGTCAGTCCTTGTCAGTATCCCAGGCGGGGGTCGCCCCCGAGAGGAATGATGCGCTTGTCACTGTGAATGTCCAGGTCGTCGGCGCGGTAGAGCTTGTGCATCTGGTAGCCCGCCCGCAGGCGCGGGTTGGCTTTCACCGCGCCGGTGATTGCGTTCAGGACCCCGGCGTCCCGCTCGCGGGCCCGGCTCCACTCTGGATGCAGCCAGACCACCGCGTCGCTCCGCAGGCCGTCCAGGGTCGCCAGGCCCGCCGCGATGTCCCCAGGGTCATGCACGATCAGCTTCACCTCGTCAGCGCGGGCGACCACCGATGGCTCCGGCCACTGCCCGAAGGGCTTGGGGGAGAGGGTCACCCAGTCTAGGTTGCCGCGCAGGGAGGCAATCCCGCTGGTCTCGAGGTGCACCCGCCGTCCCAGGTCGTGCAGGGCATTCACCAGGGGCTCGAGGTCAAAGAGGATGGGTTCTCCGCCGGTAATCACCACGATCGCGCCTTCGGGGCTGTCCTGGGCCGCAGTCCGGGCGATCTCGCCGGCGTCCAGGACAGTAACGCCGGCCGGGCGGTACGCCGGATGCCAGGTGCCGGCACTGTCACACCAGGGGCAGGCCTGCGGGCAACCGTACAGCCGCACGAAGTACGCCGCGCGCCCCAGGTGAAGGCCCTCGCCCTGCCAGGTGTAAAACCGTTCGTAAACGGGGTACTTCAAGCTTACTCCCAGTACTCGCAGGACGAGTCGGGAGTTTCCCAGAGCGTGACCTTGAGACGCAGGTCCTCCCCAGCGTCTCCGGGTTCGAGGCATTCGCGGACCCGGCGTAGCGTTTCGCGGTGGAGGTAGGCGGCGATCACCTCGGCCGTCGTGTCGTCCCTCAGGTCCGGGTGTTCGTTGAGGAAGGCGTGGTCCAGGCCCCCCTGGGTGACGTCCTTTTTGGCCCACTTCAGGCTCTTAAAGTCCGCCACCATGATGTTCCTCTGAATATGGGCACTGGGGCGCAGGCGCCCGGACGTCAGGGCCATCTGCACCCGGTAGGTGTGCCCGTGCAGGCGTCCACAGGGGCCGTCGTACCCGGTGATCACATGGGCAGAGTCAAACGCGAACTCGGTGCGCAGGGTCCAGGGCATCAGGCCAGTTCCGCACGCGCTTCCGGAGTCGGGGGCGCTTCCACCTTCGTGCGTACCCAGCGCACCAGGGGGATGAGGAGCAGGCTGATCGTCATCTTGAGCAACACCTGGCCCAGCATCAGGTTCAGCAGGGGCGCCCCGGTGCCAGCGAAGGCCAACGTGATGAACACGGCCGTGTCCAGGGTCGTGCTCACCGCGTTGGAGGCGATCACCTGCACCACGACACCACGGCGCTTGAGTCGCTCGAAGATCAGGGCGTCCAGCGCGGTGCTGATCAGGTAAGCGACCAGACTGGCCGCGACCACCCGCAGCGTGGAGCCGAACACGACCTGGTAGGCCTGGTCCTCAAAGAACCCGGGCTTGGGCAGTGCGTTCACGAGCAGGCCGTAGCCTGCCAGGAGGGCGTTCGCGGCGAAGCCGCCCCACAGGAGGGCCTTGGCGCCCTTCCACCCGGCCACCGTGTGAATGGCGTCGCGCAGGGTAAAGGTCAGCGAGTACAGGAAAATGGCTCCGGGAAAGACCAGGGCGCCGAGTTGCACCAGGCGACCTGCAGTGACGTTGCTGACGAGTTCAGCACCGATATAGAGGGCGATCAGGATGATGAGCAGGTTGTTGCGTTGGGTCATGGGGGGTCCTTGGAAAAGGGGGGCCAGCGTGCCAGGTCGGCCGCGGCGATCCCGGAGTGGGGATGTCGTAGGGCCCTGGTCCCGAAAGGCTTCACGGGAGAGGGCAGCCCGCAAAGCTCAGAGCAGGGCAGGCGTGAAAGGGAGTGCCGCCGCGCCGTTCTCAGGGCGCGCGGGAGCATCACGCCTCACCGGACGACCTAGTCCAGTGCGGCGGTGCAGACCCCAGCCGGGGTCAGGCTGACGAAGCCGGTGGGTGAGTCACGGGGGGGCGACAGGGCCAGGCCGGGCGTGACCGTTGAAGGCGACGGGCTGGATGCAGCGCGCCGGTCCAGAATGAAGTCTGGGCCAGGGCGAGTGCCGGCGGTCGGTCCTTCCAGAAACAGTCAGGCCGGGCCTGGCTCGCCCGGGACCGGATGGGGTCTTTGTTGAGGAAATCGCCGGAGTATTGAGTCATAAGACTCCTTTCTGCCCGTGCGGCCTTACGGGCGGAAGGGTGGTGAGCACAAGGTTGTGCCCGGTGCAGTCTGGCACAGGATTAGGCCTTTTGGGTGTGGCGGCCGGTCTCCCCGACGCGCTGCAGCCGGCAAGAAACCCGCGGCCACGAGCAGGGCGGGGCCCCGATCGCCTCGGATCTCCCTGGACCGGCCTGTGCTGCGGGTCTGGCCCAAGCTCGCCTGGTGTCCTGAAGGAGCAACAATAACCATTTAAGAACCCCGCGCGCCAGGCTTTGACCGTCGGTACGACGTGCAAGGCCAGGACCCCATCGACGTCGCCGTCCTGGATACGTTCCTGCACGTTCGCGAGGACGACCCCCGTGCCTCCCCGGGTAAATCCCTCGAGATCGTGATCTCCACCGATGAGTTCAGCCCGGTGTGTCCCTGGAGTGGGCTGCCGGACTTCGGCACACTCGAACTCCGGTATGTACCCCGCGAGATGTGTGTGGAGCTCAAAAGTCTCAAGGACTAGGGCGTGTTCTCACGACCGATTGCTAGCCTTTGCAGCTTGAGCGCCCTCCATCGTCACGACCTCACCAATCAAGAATGGGCATCCCTACAACCCATCTTGCCCTCCACGACACGGCGTGGCGGACGGCCCCATCTCGACGACCGCACCTTCCTCAACGCCGTCCTATGGTTGCTCCGCACCGGCTCTCCCTGGCGGGACCTACCACCCTGCTACGGCAATTGGAGTTCCGTCGCTACCCGCTTCTATCGCTGGTGTCAACGGGCCGTATGGCAGGGCCTCCTCGAACGTCTCCAGCAACTCTCCGAGCAGCGGTAAGGCATCGACTGGCACACCCATTACATCGACGCTACCGTCGTTCGAGCACATCACCACGCTGCCGGCGCCCGACAGGGCCAAGTGACTCAGGCGCTAGGACGCTCGCGTGGCGGCTTCAGTACGAAGATCCACTTGAAGTGCGAAGGTGGTGGAAAACCACTCGCCCTGTACCTCACAGGCGGGGAACGTCATGAAATGGTGGGCTTCCGCCCGCTACTCGATGGGGGGAAGGTGAAACGCGGCGGCCCTGGTCGACCACGCCAGCGCCCCAGGAAGCTGGTCGGTGACCGTGGGTACAGTAACGGCGTGGCGCGGAAGGAGCTGCGGCGGCGAGGGATGGTAGTGCTCCAGGAAATCCTTCAAGCAGCGTTGCGAGACTTCGC
>NZ_JASNGB010000079.1 GCF_030271215.1 Deinococcus rhizophilus
AGCTCTCGCCGGGCAGTCGCGGGCCGCGCGGTCCCTGGAGGGGTACGCGCCCGCCCCCGTCTTCCTCGCCGTCGTCAACGGCGTGCGCCGCACCAGCCTGACCCTCGGCGCGGCGGACGCGGCCTGCGTGGAGCGGGCGCTGCGCCTCGGCGTCAGGAGTGAGCTGCGGACCACGGGTCAGCCCATTCTCCTGACGGCGGAGACGCGGGTCGAGGGCGCCCTCCCGCCGCGCGAGACCGTGGAGGCCCTGACCCTGCGGGGGCTGGCGTGTCCCAACGTGCGGTCGGTGACGGACACGGAGTAACCCGCTCATCCGGACTCTGTCTCATCCGGATTCCGTCTGTTTCGTGAACGCACCGGGAGAGCACCGGTTTGCCCACTCCACGCCCGGAACCCGTGTCTTTCCCCCTCGCTCTGCTCGGATGGAATCACTGCGCCAACGATTCCATCCGAGTCCGTCTCAGTCCCCCAGATACCGCCGCAGCTCGTCGAGCGAGTGGCTGGTCCCGATCACGACCAGTTTGTCGTGCGGACGCAACTCGTCCTCGGCGCGGGGCGTCACCTCGATCTTGCCGCTGCGGCTCACGGCGATCACCTGCACGCCGAAACGCCCGGTCAGGTTGAGGTCGCGCAGCCGCCCGCGCAACCGCTCGTTGGCCTCGATCTCCACGATGGCGTAGTCGCCCCCGAGGTCCAGCGTGTCCACGATGTTGGGGGTGGCGATCTGCCGCGCGAGCCGCACGCCCATATCGTGCTCGGGCCGGATCACGAGGTCGGCGCCGATGCGCTCCAGCACCCGCCGGGCCATCTCGTCCACGGCCTTGGTGACCACGTAGGGCGCTCCCAGGCTCTTGGCGTTCATGGTTGCCAGGATGTTGGCCTGCACGTCGGTCCCGATGGCGACGACCACCACGTCGAAGTCGCCCACCCCGATGGCCCGCAGCGCCCGCTCGTCGGAGGCGTCCACGACGGCGGCGTGCGTGACCAGATTCATCACCCGCTCGACGTTGTCCTCGCCGCGGTCGATGGCGACCACCTCGTGCCCCATCTCGTAGAGGGTGGTCGCCACGGCGGTCCCGAAGCGGCCCAGCCCGATCACCAGGCATTGTTTGGTTTTCATGGAGGAGTCCTCATGGCGGGAGACAGGCTAGCCCAGCGGGGGGCTCAGCCCACCAGAATGTCCCGCTCGGGCGGGTACTTGACCGCCCGGCTCTGCTGGCTGCGCAGGCTGAAGGCCACCGCGAAGGTCACGGGGCCGATGCGCCCCAGGTACATCAGCACGGTCAGGATGATCAGGCCGGGGTCGTTGATCAGGTGGGTGGTGTTCATGCTCAGGCCCACGGTGGCCGCCGCGCTGACCGTCTCGAACAGCAGGTGGGTGAAGCCGAGCTTCGGATTCGTCGCCAGCAGCGCGAAAAAGGCGGTGGCGACCATCAGCGTGTAGAGGGTCGTCACCGTGCCCGCCCGCACGAGGTTTTCCGGCAGGATGCGCCGCCCGAACACGATCAGGTCGCCCCGGCCCCGGACCATGTTCCAGGCGCTGCCGACCAGGATGGCGAAGGTACTCGTCTTGATCCCGCCCCCGGTCGAGCCGCTGTTGGCCCCGATGAACATCAGTCCCATCAGGAGAAAGAGGCTGGCGCTCGTCAGCGACGAGATATCCACCGTGGCAAACCCACCCGAACGTGGGGTCACGCTCTGGAAGAAGGCCGCGATCAGCTTGCCCGGTGCCTCCAGTGCTCCGAAGGTGCGGGCGTTGCCCCACTCCAGCCCCAGCAGCAGCAGCGCTCCCAGCCCCAGCAGCAGCCCGGTGGTCACCAGCGTGATCTTGGAGTAGGTCAGCAGGCGGCTGCGCCGGGGCCGCCGCAGGTGCGCGAGCACGTTGAGCTGCACCAGAAAGCCCAGCCCGCCCAGCACGATCAGGCCGCCGACCGTCAGGCTGACGAGGGGATCGGCGGCGTACTGCGCCATCCCGCCCGGCACCACCACGAAGCCCGCGTTGTTGTACGCGCTCACCGAGTGAAAGAGCGCCTGATACAGCCCTTCCCCCACCCCGAACTGCGGCACGAAGCGCAGGGCCAGCAGCGCCGCCCCCGCCGCCTCTGCCACGAAGGTGTACAGGAAGATGGTGCGGATCAGGGGCAGCACCCCGCCCACGTCCAGCGCGTTGATCTGCTGCACGAGGTGCTGGCGCTCGGAGAAGTTCACCCGCCGCCCGGTCAGGAAGGCGAACAGCGTCCCGAAGGTCAGGATGCCCAGCCCGCCCACCTGCGCGAGCAGCAGGATCAGGAGCTGGCCGGGCCGCGTGAACGCCTCGCCCGTGTCGGCCACCACCAGCCCGGTGATGCAGATCGCGCTCGTGGCGGTGAACAGCCGGTCCACGAAATTCAGCTCGGCCCCCGGCGCCACCACCCCCGGCAGGTGCAGCAGCGCCGTGCCCAGCGCGATGCCGACGAGATACACCAGCGCGATCAGTTGCGGCGGCGTGAAGCGGGCCACCAGCGCCCGGCGGGGCCGCCCGGAGGCACGCGGCCACGAGGTGGAGGGAGGATGCGGGGGGCGGGTCATGGCAGGAACGCGCGATTGTACTCCTCTGGCGGCGGGCTGGACAGCTGTCCTGCAACTTCGTGGCAGGCGACGGGGAGAAGGTCGGCCTCAAACGTGGGTGTTGAGCTCCTCCTCCCTTGCGGGAAAGGCTGGGCGGGGAGTGGCGGGTGCCGCTCGCCCGCTTCGGCCTCCGCAGCAAGCACCACGCAGGGCCCCCCGGCACGCTTCCACTCCGCGCCCCGCCGCCCCTCCCCACGCCCGCCCCGTATACTGCCCTGCTATGCCCCGCCCCGCCCGCGCCAACCCCTCCCGCCAGAAAAATCCCACCTTCGCCCGTCCCCAGAAGCCTAAGGGCGACCACCGCGCCCGCCAACCGGCCCGCGAGTACGTGCTCGAAGCCCTGCCGGGTCTGGAGGAAGTTGCCGCCGAGGAACTGCGCGGGGTGCCCCTCGCCCGCGATATCCGGGGGCTGCGCTTCTGGTACCCCGGCGATCCGGGGCGCCTGACCCGGCTGCGCGGGGCGGTGGCGGCCTACCGGGTGCGGGCCTGGGACGTGCCCCGGCCGCGTGGCCTGCTGGGGCACCAGCAACTCGGGGAGCTGGCGGCGTTTCTGGGGGAGGTGGTGCGCTGGGGCAACCACCGCTCCTTCCGGCTGGCGGCGGCGGGCCGCGAGTCGGCGGTGATGACCCGGCTGGCCGAGGAACTCGCGCGGGCGCTGGACCTCCCCTTCGACCCCGAGGAAGGCGAACTCCTGATCCGGTTGCGTCCCCAGGAGGGCGGCCCCGGCTGGGAGGTCCTGGCCCGCATCACCCCCCGGCCCCTCTCGGCGCGGGCGTGGCGGGTGTGCAACCGGGGCGGCGGCCTGAACGCGACCGTCGCCTACGCCCTGCACCGCCTCGCCGGGCAGCGCGAGGAGGACCGCGTCTTCAACCCGATGGCGGGCAGCGGCACCCTGCTTGTCGAGCGGGCGCTGATGGGGCCGTCGGCGGCGATGGTGGGCGTGGACATCGACCCGGAGGCGGTGGCCTGTGCCCGCGCCAACCTGCAAGCCGCCGGGCGGGAGGTCGAGGTGGCGGCGGTGGACGCCCTGGCGACGGGCCTGCCGCCGCGCTCCTTTGACCTGATCGTCTGTGACCTGCCCTGGGGGGACGCCATCGGTTCGCACCGGGCCAACGCCGCGCTCTACCCCGCCTTCCTGACCGAGATGCACCGCCTCCTCTCGCGCCACGGCCGCCTCGCGGTGGTCACCCACGAGATCCGGCTGTTCGAGGGCCTGCTGCGCGATCAGGACCGCTGGCACGTTCGCGAACTGTTTCAGGTGTACAGCGGCGGGCACCATCCCAAGGGGTATCTGCTCAGCAAGCGCTAACCCGGCGGGGCCTCAAGCCTCTGGCCCCGCCTGCTCCCCGCGCGGCCAGACCACCAGCACCACCCCGGCCAGAATCACCGCCAGGGCCACCCACCCCAGCCCGGTCAGGCTTTCCCCGCCCAGGCCCACGCCCAGCAGCACGGCCACGACCGGATTGACGTAGGCGTAACTCGTCGCCAGCGCGGGGCGGGTGTGCGCCACGAGGTACATGTAGGCGCTGTAGGCGACGAGGCTGCCGAACACCGCCAGATACGCCAGCGCCCACAGGCTGGCCGGGGTGGGGGTGCCCCAGCGTTCGCCCATGACCACGCTGAGCAGCCCCAGCAGCACGGCACCCGTCAGCATCTCGGCGGCGCTGCCCATCAGCCCGGCGGGAAGGGGCAGTCGGCGCGACCACTGGCTCCCGAAGGTCCAGCACAGCGGCGCCAGAATCAGCAGCACGGCGGCCAGCGGCGTGGCCTGCAACTCGCCCACGTTCAGCAGCACGATGCCGACCAGCCCGATGCCGATGCCCACCCACTCGCGCCCGCCCGTGCGCTCGCCCCACAGCCGCGCGAACAGCGAGGCGAAGAGGGGAGAGACCGCGATCACCATCGCCGCCACGCTGCTGCTCGCGTCGCGCTCGGCCAGGGTGACCAGCCCGGTGCCGCCGCCCAGCAGCAGCAGGCCCACCAGCGCCGAGGCCCGCCACTCCCGCGCGGTCGGAGCCGGGGCGCCGCGCCAGCGCAAGAAGGCGTACAGCAGCGCCCCCGCCGCCAGAAACCGCAGCGCGAGCATGCCCATCGGCGGCAGGCTCTCGATCGCCACCTTGATCCCGAAATAGGTGCTGCCCCACAGCACATACACCAGGCCGAGGCACAGCAGCACGGTGGGCGTCAGGCGGGCGGCGCGGGGGGCGGGAACGGAGGTCACGCGCAGAGCATAGGCTGCCTGATGCGTGTGGACGTCGGGGGCGTCCCGCATGGCGGGAGGCGTCGGCCGTCCACATTTGCGTCCCCATGGCCGGGGGTCTCGCCCTACACTCCCCCCGTGCTTCCCTCCGAACGGCACTGGACGGCCCTGCTCGCGGGCGGGTTGCTGACCGTGGGGGCGCTGACGCTGGGGCCGGTGCTGCGCCCATCCGTCAGCGTCCCCACGGTGACGCGCGTGGCCCTCCCGCCCCCGGCGACGCCGCAGGAGGCCGCGCCGGAGTACCCCACGACTGGCAGCGTGACCCCGCTGATCTCGGGCCGCCTGAACCTGAACACCGCCACGACCGAGCAGCTCGAGGCCCTGCCGCGCATCGGTCCGGCCCTCGCCGCCCGCATCGTGGCGGGACGGCCCTACCGCTCGCTGGCCGACCTCGACCGCGTAAAGGGAATCGGCCCTTCCACCCTGCAAGACCTCACGCCGCTGGTCACCTTCTGATGGTGGGGCGGCACGCCGTTCCCTCTGCGGCTTCCTCCGCACCTCCGCCGCAGGCCAGCGTCGGCGGCACCCGGGCCACTGCCGGACGCCTCGCCTGGCCCGTCCCGCTTGCCCTCGGCGTGATCGGCGGCATCCTGCTGGGGCTGGGAGGGGCCTGGGGTGGGCTGGCGGTGCTCGCGGGCGCAGTGCTCGCGGCGCTGGACCGCCGCCCGCTTCTCGGCCTGCTGGCGGTGGTCGGCCTGGGGCTGGGACTCGGCTCTCAGCGTCTGAACGCCGCGAAACCTGACCCCATGACCCCCTGGGTCGGGGCGCTGGTCACCCTGCGCGGCGAGTGGGACGGGCAGTTCCTGCGGCTGGACGACCCCCCGGCGCGGGTGGCCCTCTCGCCCAGACCGGCCCAGGCACGGGGCAGGATGACGGTGAGCGGCCGCCTGGTGCGCCCCGATGGGCGGCGCATTCCCGGCGGCTTCGATCAGGCCGCGTGGCTGCGCGGGCAGGGCGGGCTGCTGGTGCCCACGCCAACGACCGTGCTGGTCGCTGCCGAGGTCCGCGCCCACACCCCGGAAGAGGGCTGGCGCGGCTGGTTTCGCCGGGGACTGACTGCCGGGCTGAGTCAGCGGCAGGCCGCGCTGATGCAGGCCATCGAACTCGGGGACCGGGGGGACATCGGCCGCGAGGAGTTCGCGGACGGCTCCTCGGTTCGTGACGCCTTCGCCCGCTCGGGTCTCTCGCACCTGATGGCCCTCAGCGGGCAGAACGTGGCGCTGCTGACCGGGGTGGTCGTGTGGCTCCTGATCCGCCTGCGCGTACGGGTGGCGTGGCGCTACGCCATCGCTGCCGCGCTGCTGGGGCCCTACCTGATGCTGGTGGGGGTCTCGCCCAGCATCTTCCGCGCGGTGCTGATGGGTCTGGCCGTCCTGCTCGCCTTCGCGCTGGGACGCGGCAGGCCCGACCCCTACGGCACGGTCGCGCTCGCGGCGGTCGCCTGCCTGCTGCCCTTTCCGCTGTGGCTGCTGGACGTGGGCTTTCAGCTTTCCTTTCTGGCCGTGCTGGGACTGACCCTCTCGGGGAGGCTCGCCGCCCGCCTGCCGGAGCGCTGGCCGATGGCCCTGCGCCTCGCGCTCGTCGCTACCGTGCTGGCCGAACTCGCCACCCTGCCCGTCATCGCGGGCACCTTCGGACAACTGCCGCTGGTGGGCCTGCCCGCCAACCTCGTGGCGGGGGTGATCATGGCCGCGCTGGTGCCGGTTGGATTCCTGGCGGGGCTGCTGGGGCCGCTGGGTGTGGTCCTCAGCCCGCTGACGGGCCTGCTCGCCTCCGCGCTGCTGCTGGTGGTGGAAGTCTTCGGCAGGGCCCCGGTGCTGACCTGGGGCGGCGTGGGCGCGGCGGGCTCCGTGGCGTACGGGGTGGCCGCGCTCGCCGGGGTGCTGTGGCTGCTGGGGCGGGTGCGGGCGCCCGCAGCACTGGGAACCGTCCTGGCCTGCGCCGTCCTGACCGCCCTGCCGGGCTGGGTGCGCCCCGCCCGCGAACTCGCCTTTCTGGATGTGGGGCAGGGCGACAGCACCCTGATCCGGTCGCGGGGGCTGGAGGTTCTGGTGGACGGCGGCGGCTCGGTCGGCTCCGACTACGACGTGGGCACCCGCACCGTCGTTCCCGCCTTGCGGGCGCTGGGGGTGCGGAGTCTGGACGTGGTGGTGGCGACCCACGCGGACACCGACCATATCGAGGGGCTGCCGGGCGTCCTGCGGGCGATGCCGGTCGGGGAGTTATGGATCGGGCAGCGCAAGACCGACGACCCCGAACTCACCGAGCTGCTGGGCGCGGCCCGCGAGCGCGGCGTCCCCGTCCGCGAGGTCCGCCGGGGCGACCGCCTGGAGGCCGGGGGCGTTCGCCTGACGGTGCTGTGGCCGCCCGGCCGCCTCTGGTCCACCGAGGACAACGACAACAGCGTCGCCCTGACGCTGGAGTCGGGTGATTTCCGCGCCGCGCTGCTGGGGGACCTCGCCGCCTGGGGGGAAGCGCAGCTGGGCGTGGGCGACCTCGATTTCCTCAAGGCCGCCCACCACGGCAGCCGCCACAGCACGGGTGAGGCCCTGCTGCGCGAAAGCACGCCCGCCGACGTCCTGATCAGCGTGGGCCGCAATACCTACGGCCACCCGCACCCGGACGTGCTGGAGCGGGTGCGAGCAGTGGGCGCGAAGGTGTGGCGGACCGATCAGGCGGGGACGGTGCGCTGGCCGCTGCCCTGAGAGCCTGTTTTGAAAGCCCGACGGAGTTTCTCATTCGAGGTTTCTCATTGCCACGGTGCACACGTGGTTTTGGCCCCTGCCCCCTTGTGGGGGAGGCTGGGACTGGTACAGCTCCGCAGGAGAGGGGGGACCGCAGACGGCTTTCAGGCGCACTCCACCCACCATGAGGACCCTTTTGAAACAGGCGCTCAGAGCGGCCAGCCGTCAGCGTGCGGCAGTCAGGCCCCGACCTTCACCGTCCGCCCCTCCCGCGCCGCCGCGAACAGCGCGTCCAGCACCCGCGCCTGCCGCACCGCGTCCTCGGGGGGAAAGAGGGGCGCTTCATCGCCCTGAGCGACCCGCTGAAAGTGCGCCACCATCGCCGCATATCCGTTGTGCGGCGCGAAGGTCTCGGTCCGCTCGCCCGATGCCGTCCGCAGCCGCAGGGTCAGGGACCTTCCACTGTGGCTCTCGAAGGCCCCGTCCAGCTCCAGACTGCCCCGCGTGCCCATCACCGTGAGCCGCTGGGTGGGCACCGGCCCCCAGTCGAAGGCGCAGTCGACCGTCGCCAGCGTCTCCCCGAAGTCCAGCGTTCCGCTCAGCCCCAGGTCCACGCCCCCCGGCGTCCACCGGGCCTGCGCGGTCACCGCTCGCGGCTCGCCCAGCAGCAACCGGGCGAGGTTGACCGGGTAGCACCCCACGTCGTAGAGCGCCCCCCCGCCCATTCCGGGCACCCATCGAAAGTCGTCCGGGTTCGTCAACGGAAAGCCGAAGGCGCCACGCAAGGCCCGCACCTCCCCCAGCTCGCCCGAGGCCACGACCTCGCGCAGCCGGGCCACGTGCGGCCCGAAGCGGTAGGCAAAGGCTTCCAGCAGCACCCGGCCCGTCCCGGCGGCGGTGTCCGCGAGGGTCTGCGCTTCTCCCGCGTTCAGCACCAGCGGCTTTTCCGTCAGCGCGTGTTTACGCGCCCGCAGCGCGGCCAGCGTCCAGGGGAGGTGCGCGTCGTTGGGGAGCGGGTTGTACACCGCCACCACGTCCGAGGCGATCACGTCCGCGTAAGTACCCACCCGCGCGATCCCCCACTCCCGCGCGAAATCCCGCACCCGCTCCGAATCCGGGTCGCGGGCGCCCAGCACCGTCACCTCGCCCCCGGCGGCGCGAATCGCGGGGATGAGGGCACGTGCGATCCGCGCCGCGCCGAGGATGCCCCAGGTCAGAGGAGTGGTCATGGGGTCAGCCTACGCCGCGACCACCACGTGATAGGGATTCCGGTTGAACAGTGACAAGAACCGTTCAATCCGAGCGGACGTATCAAGCTGCGGAGCAGAGCGAGCAGGAGAAAACGGTTTCCGGGAAAGGAGTTGCCGAATTGGCGCTTTCCCGATTCGGTAACGGACTGGACAGAAACCGTATGACAGGTCAAAAGGCGAGAGGCCCACCGGAATCTCTTCCATGGGCCTCTCGCCAGAGAATCAGAGGTTATTCGCCCTGCTTCTCGGTGCCTTCGGTGGTCTCGGCGGGGGCGCTGCCCTCGTCCTTCTTGTCAGCACCGAGGCCGAACTGCGCGAAGAGGTCGGCGTACACGTCGCCCAGCTTCGTGCTGATCTTGCCGCCCTGCTGGGCGTCCTTGGCGTTGAAGGCGTAGTCGGCGCCGCCGCCGCGCCCACCACGGCCGCCGCCGGGGCGTCCGCCGCCCTGGCCGCCACTGCTGTAGCGGTCGCTGCGGCTGCCGCCGCCCTGGCTGACAAAGTCGCGCACCGGGCCACCGCCGCCCATCGCACGGCGACGCGAGAGGCTCGCCCGCTGCTCGACGGGGTCGATGTTCAGGATCACGGCCTCGATCTCGTCGCCCTTCTTGAAGAGGTCGGCGGGGTTGTTCACGCGCTGCGTGTCGAGTTCGCTGATGTGAATCAGGCCCTCGATGCCCTCCTCGATCTCCATAAAGACGCCGAAGTCGGTCATGCCGGTGATCTTGCCCTTGACGGGCGTGCCGGGCGGGTAGCGGTCAGGCAGGGCGCTCCAGGGATCGTCGGTGGTCTGACGAATGCCCAGCGAGATGCGGCGCTCCTTGGGGTCGATGCGCAGGATGACGGCCTCGACCTCGTCGCCTTCCTTCATGACCTCGTTGGGGTGACGCACGCGCTTGGTCCAGCTCATCTCGCTGACGTGCACCAGCCCTTCCAGGCCCGACTCCAGCTCCACGAACGCGCCGAAGTTGGTCAGGTTGGTGACCTTGCCTGCCACGCGCTGGCCGATGGAGTAACGGTCCACCGCGCCCTCCCAGGGGTCCTGGGTCAGGGCCTTCATAGAGAGGTTGATGCGCTCGCGGCCCTCGTCCACGTCGATGACCTGCACCTGCACCTTGTCGCCCACCTTGACCACGTCACGGGGGTGGTTGAAGCGGCCGTAGGTCAGCTCGCTGCGGTGCACCAGTCCGTCGATGCCGCCGAGGTTCACGAAGACGCCGAAATCGGTGATCTCGACAACCTCGCCCTCGAACTGGGCGCCGGGGACCAGCTGGCCGACCGTCGCCTCACGCGCCTGGGCCTTCTGGGCTTCCATGATCGCGCGGTGGCTGATGATCACGCGGTTGCGCTTGCGGTTGAGCTCGATCAGCTTGACCATCAGCGGCTTGCCCACGTAGGGGTCGAGATCGTTCACCCGGCGGGTGTCGACCTGCGAGGCGGGCAGGAAGGCCCGGATGCCCTCGACCTGCGCGACGAGTCCGCCGCGCACCTTCTCGAGCACCTCGACCTCAAAGGCCTCGTCGTTCTCCTGCATCTTTTCCAGCACGCGCCAACCCTTGTCCTGGTCGGCCCGCTTCTTGGAAAGAACGATCTGGCTGTTGGCGAGGTCCACCCGCACGACGTACGCCTCGATCTTGTCACCGGGCTTGTACATCCCCTGGGCTTCTTCCAGCGTGACGGGCTCGTCGCCGATCTGGTTGAGGGGAATGGTTCCCTCCACCTTGGCGCCGACATCCACCGCGATGCCCTCGTTGCCGATGAACACGACGGTGCCGTCCACGATGTCGCCCCGGGACACCATCTGGTGCTCGGTCGACTCGCTGGCGAGCACGTCCTCCATGGTCATGGCGGGGTACTCGCGCTCCTCGGCGCTGACCGGGGCGGTGCTCGCCTGGGCGGGCGCGTCCTGTTCGGGCGCTGCGGCGGGCTGCCCGCTCTCCGGCTGCCCCATGCTGACCTCGTCGGTGCTGGTCTGCTCCACGGTGGCCTGATCGGTGCTGGTCTGCCCCGTGCTGGTCTGCTCGGTGCCCGGCGTGGGCTGAGTGGTCCCGCCCTCTGCGGCGGGGGTCTGGGTCTGGTCTTCCATGAACTCCTGCTCCTCCTGCAGCGAGCCTCCTCCGGCTGGGGACTTGGCTCCTGCATAACCTGTACCTGCGCTCTAGCGCGGCAACACCTATCAGTGTAACACCACCCTATGGGGGGGACAAGTCGACTTCCGACCCCGGCCACGACGCATTCGGACTTCCCCCTGCCCTCACCCGGCCGCGCCGCGCAGTTGACGCCTCCTGGCCGGCCCGCTATACTCCCTCACGCTCACCCCCCGGGGCCCAGAGCACGTCAGANCGGCCGCGCCGCGCAGTTGACGCCTCCTGGCCGGCCCGCTATACTCCCTCACGCTCACCCCCCGGGGCCCAGAGCACGTCAGAGGAAGCGTTGGGGCATCGTCTAATGGCAGGACGACGGTCTCTGACACCGTTAATCTAGGTTCGAGTCCTAGTGCCCCAGCCAGAATTCCCCCGCCCCGTGTGGGGGTTCTTTCTTTGCCTACTGTCTGTGGCCACCCCTGATGCTTTGAAAAATAAAGTGTGCCTGCCTGACCATGCCCAAATGTGCGTGGTGGTACGCTCGGGAGCATGACGAGCGCTCCCGTATCCACCCAGGATTTCGACGTGGTGATTGTCGGCGGCGGTCCCGCCGGGCTGACGGCGGCCATCTACACGGGCCGTGGCGGCCTCAGCACGCTGGTGCTGGAAAAGGGCCTGCCCGGCGGCCAGATCGCCCAGACCGAGGAGGTCGAGAACTACCCCGGCTTTCCCGAGCCGATTCCCGGCATGGAACTCGCCCAGCGCATGGTGCAGCAGGCCGAGAAGTTCGGCGCCCGCATCGAGATGGAGGAAGTCGAGGCCATTGAGCGTGACGAGTACGCGCACGAGTACCCCTTCACCGTGCGGGGGTACGGCGGCACCTACCGCGCCAAGAGCGTGATTCTGGCGACCGGTGCTAATCCCCGCCGCCTGAACATCCCCGGCGAGGAACATTTCTGGGGCAAGGGCGTCAGCACCTGCGCCACCTGCGACGGCTTCTTCTACCGGGGCAAGAAGGTCGTGGTGATCGGCGGCGGGGACGCGGCGGTCGAGGAGGGCCTCTTCCTGACCAAGTTCGCGGAGGAGGTGACCCTGATTCACCGCCGCGACACGTTGCGGGCCAACAAGGTCGCTCAGGCCCGCGCCTTTGCCAACCCCAAGATGCGGTTCATCTGGAACACGGTGATTGAGGAGATTCAGGGAGCGGACCACGTGACGGGCGTCCGGCTGAAGAATCTGGAGACGGGCGAGGCCACCGAGATGCCCACCGACGGGGTGTTCATCTTTATCGGGCACCTGCCCAACACCGACTTCGTGAAAGACACGGTGCAGCTGCGTGAGGACGGGTACGTGGAGGTCGAGGACGAGATCTACACCAGTGTGCCGCTGCTGTTCGCCGCTGGGGACGTGTCCGACCATGTGTACCGCCAGCTGGCCACCAGCGTGGGCGCCGGGACCCGCGCGGCCATGAGCGCCGAGCGTGCCCTGGCCGCGCTGGAGGTCAGTGTGGGAGAGGCTGCTGCGGATTGACCCGGACGGCGGCCCGGTTGGGGCCGGGTCACTGGGGCTGGACCGGGTGCCTCGCCTGTCGCTCCCGGCGCGGATTGGCCGCAAGGCGAGTGGTTACGCGGGCAAGGTGCGGCGGCTGGCCCGCAGCCTGAGCCCACGCCTGGCCTCCCCGCGAGACGCCTGGGCGACTGCCCGCCTGACCCCGGCGGAGGCCCGCGTCTTCCTGAGCATGGATCCCCGCGACCGCGAGCACGCCTGCCGGGTCGCCCGCCACCTGCAGCGTGACCACCCCGCCGCGCCCCCCGAGGTCGTGGCCGCCGCGCTGCTGCACGACTGCGGCAAGAGCATCCGCCCCTACCGGGTGGCCGAACGGGTGCTGGTGGGGCTGGTGCCCAACCGGGTGGCCCGGCTGCTGCCCTTCGGGGCCCTGTCGGTGCGGGCCTATCACCCCGAGCTGGGCGCCGAGCTGCTCGCGCGGG
>NZ_JASNGB010000008.1 GCF_030271215.1 Deinococcus rhizophilus
GGTCGGCTGGCCGGGCCGCTCCCCCCGGTCACGGCGAGAACGGTCGCGGTCCCGGCGAAAGCGGGACTCGTTCTCGCGCTCGGGGCGGCGGTCCTCGGCCCTGCCCCTGTCCTCCTCGCGTGCGGCGGGGGCCGGGGCGGGGACCTCGCCGCGCAGCAGCGCGAGGACGGTCTCGGTGTCCTGCAGGCCCGGCGTGAGCACCACGCCGCCGTCCACACTGCGGGTCGCGGCCAGCACGCCGCCGGGGGTCCAGGGGGTGTCGGGGGCGCTGTCGGGGGGCAGCAGCAGCGCGGTGGGGCCGAAGGGCAGGGCGCCGCCTCCCAGCCGCTCGGCCAGGGACACCACCGTGCGGGCCACCCGCGCCAGCCGCAGCGGCAGGGTCGCCACGTCCCGCAGCGCGAGGGCGACGGCCGTATCCGAGGGGGCGGGCGCGGCCGGGGTGGGCGCTTCGCCCTGTCCGAACAGCAGCGCGAGGTCGGTGTCCCCGAAGCCGGTCAGGGTCGCGGCATTCCGGTAGACCACGTGGGCCGCGCCCTGGGCGAACCAGCCGCCGCCGGGGGCCAGGGTCGCGTCCACGATCACCGGCACGCCTACCCCCTCGGCGCGGCGCAGCAGCCGCTCGTCGGGTTCGGCCAGCCACACGGCCCGCGCCCCGGTCCAGTCGGCGTCCAGGGTCGCGGCCGCCAGTCCGAAGTTCGCCAGCGCCGCCCGGCTGACGCCCAGGCGCTCGTCCACCCGCACGGTGCCGGGTCCCAGCAGCGCCCCGAGTTGCCGGGCCAGTGCTGCCTCGCCCGCCAGGGTCAGGCCCCACCCGGCACCTTCCAGATCGGCCAGTGCTCCGGCCAGCCGCGCGTGGGGATCGCCGCGCTCGGCGTGCAGGGCCACCAGCCGGGCGTCGGGGCGAGCGGGGGAAGAGGGGAAGTCAGCAGTCATGCTGCCCATTGTGCCGCACCGCGCCGCGTGCGCGGCCCCCGGATGGAGGGGAGGCCAAGGCCGGGGCCGCGCGGGGACAGGTGGGCAGCTCTAGCGCATTGGACAGACTGACGGCCCCCGGGGAACGGCGCCCCAGGTGCCTCCCTTCTGCCCAATGTTCCTGTCCCATTCGCTCGCTCTGCTCGGCCAACGCATGCGGAAACCCACCGCCTTCTTATGGCAAATGCTCTAGCGCCCGAAGCGCCGGTCCCGCCCCTGAAAATCGCGCAGCGCCCGCAGGAAGTCCACCCGGCGGAAGCCCGGCCAGTACACGTCGCAGAAGTAGAACTCCGAATACACGCTCTGCCACAGCATGAACCCGCTGAGGCGAATCTCGCCGCTGGTGCGGATGATGAAGTCGGGGTCGGGCGTGCCCGCCGTGTACAGGTGGGCGCTGATGTGGTCGGGTTCCAGTTCCGCGATCACGTCCTGCAACCCGGCACCCTCGGCGGCCCGGCGCGAGAGGTGGCACTTGATCGCGTCCACGATCTCCTCGCGGCCCCCGTAGCCCACGGCGATGTTCAGGCTCATGCCGTCGTACCCGGCGGTCTTTTCCTCCAGCTCGCGCAGGGCGTCGAGCACATGGGGCGGGAACGCGCTGTGCTGCCCGATGGCCCGCACCCGCACCCGGTTGGCGTGGATGCGCGGGTCGGTGGCGAGGTTCCGCGCCTCGCGCTCCAGCAGGCCCAGGATGTGCGCGAGTTCGCCGGGGTCGCGGCTGGTGTTGTCGGTGGACAGCACCCAGATGGTCGCCGCCGGAATGCCCAGTTCCAGGCACCACTGCAAGACCTCGTGCGCCTTGTCCGCCCCGAAGGAATGCCCCAGTTCGCGCTGCATCCCGGCGGCGCGGGCGTAGCGGCGGTTGCCGTCCAGAATCAGCCCCAGGTGCCGGGGCAGCTTGCCGTGTGCCCGGACCTCGCGCGCGAGCCGCTGCTCGTAGCCCCACAGCAGCGCCCCCCGCCCCGCGTCCCGGACCTTCTGGGCGGTGCGCAGCGCGGTGTGGAGGGCAGGGCGGCTCATGTCGGGCGTCAGTCTAGCGTCTGGGCTGCGGGGGCGGGGTCCCTCCAAAGGGGGAGGTCAACCCAGGGCAAACAGCGACTCCGCCCGCCGCCGATGCAGCCTCAGCGCCTTGTGGTCCAGCCGCGAGAGGGCCTCGGCTGCCACCGGGACCGGGGCCGGGCCGCCCGCCGCCGCGTACACGGTCAGCCGCACCCGGCGGTGGGTCATGGTGTGGGTGACCTCGCCCAGCTCGCCCATGACCACGGCCCCCAGGCGGGCGCTCAACCGGGCGAGGGCATCAGCCTCTGCCTCGCCTGCCCGCACCTCCTCGGTGGGCAGGCCCATCAAACCGCCCAGCAGTGAGCCCCCGCGCCGCTCCAGCACGGCCCGTTCCGGGTCCCCGATCAGCAGCGCCACCGCCCGCACCTCGCGCACCGCCGCCCGCACCTTGGGAGCCGGGAAACCCGCCGGATCGCCCGAGGCCCGCGCCACGCACCACGCCGCGACCGGACATTCGGGGCACTTCGGCGCCTTCGGGATGCAGACGGTCGCGCCGAGGTCCATCACCGCCTCGTTCCAGGCGCCGGGGCGGGCAGGGTCCAGTAACCCGTCGGCGCGGGCCTGTACCCAGGGCTCTGTGGGCTGCCGCTCGCCCCACAGCCGCGCGAGGACCCGCCGCACGTTGCCGTCGTTCACCGCCCGCGCCTCCCCGTGCGCGAGGCTGCTGATCGCCGCCGCCGTGTACGGCCCCACCCCCGGCAGCGCCCGCCAGCCCGCGTAGTCCTGCGGCCAGCCCTCCCGCGCCACCGTCCCCGCCGCCCGGTGCAGGTTGCGGGCCCGGGCGTAGTACCCGCAGCCCTCCCAGGCTTTCAGCACCGCCTCCACGGGCGCGGCGGCCAGGGCTTCTACCGTGGGAAAGGCAGTCAGAAACCGCTCGAAATACACCCGGCCCCGCACCACCTGCGTCTGCTGAAGCAGCACCTCCGACACCCACACCCGGTAGGGATCGCGCCTGCCCTCCGGCCCGGCCCGCCACGGCAGGTCGCGGCCCCGTGCGTCGAACCACGTCAGGAGCGCTCGGCGCAGGGCGGGGAAGTCGGCGGAGGCGGGCGTCACCGGGGGAGGATAGCGGCGGGTTCACGGCAAGACCGCAGCGGGGGTGCCTGTTGCCGTCCTATCCTGGGACCAGGTGACCCCGCTGACGCTTCCTCTCCTCGCCCTGCTCTTGCTGGGGCTGGGTGGGCTGGCCCGGCGTGAGGCGCGGCGGGACGAGGCGTGGCGGCCCCTCGCGGCCGTGCTGCTGGCGCTGGGTGGTCTGACGCTCGCGGTGGCCCTGCTCTGGCTAATGCTGGCGGCGTGGTACATCTACGCCACCCCACACTAGGCATTTCCAGTGAACAGAGAAGCGGACGCCCCCGCAGGAACGTCCGCTTCTTCTGTGTTTTTTTCTGGCGACTGGCCGCTGGCGACTCCCTACTGCAAACTCTTCACGTAGGTATGAATCGCCGCGATGCGCTCCGGGGTGGCCTCCTCCCCGTTCAGGCCCGTCTCGGCGAAGCGGGGCATGACCGGGGCCAGAACGCGGCCTCCGGGGGCCTCGCCGTGCAGCACGGAGGCGGCGAAGTCGGGTCCCGACCACGCGGCGCTCTGGGCCAGACCGGGACCGACCCCGCCCTGGGCCTGCGCCCCGTGGCAGCCCCCGCAACTGCTGGCGTAGAGGGCCTGCCCGTTGACGGTGGTGTCGCCCGCCGCCGCCGTGACGATGGCGCCCCCACCCGTCTCGTGCGCCATGCCCACCCCGGCGCGGTAGGACCCGAAGCCGATGGCAACGGCCAGAACCGTGAACACCACGGCCGAGGTGATTTCCCGGCGGCTGAATCCGTCGCCCGACATCAGTAGAGCCTCCATCCGGGAACGAGTTGCATGTTGGCGAACATCCGCGCCAGCACCGGGCCGTACATCAGCAGCACCAGCACCAGCGCGACCAGCCACAGCGCCATCAGCGGTTCGGTGGCCCGGACCAGCTTGCCCGCCGTCGCCAGGTTCTCCCCGGCCGGGCTGATCGCCTCCGAGTAGGGGATGGGCGTGGCCGTCTCGCCGTTGTCCACCCGCCCCGAGAGCAGCATCCGGAACAGCACGTAGAAATATAGGATGGCGCTGACCAGCAGGATCACGCCGCTGATCGCGGTCAGCAGGGTGGGCAGGGCGATGGGCAGGTTATTGAAAGCCTCCACGCCCGCCGCGCTGACCTGCGAGCGCCGGGGCACCCCGTACAGCCCCTGCCAGTGCATCCCCAGCGCAAAGACCATCATGCCGATAAACCAGGTCCACACCGACCACGAGGCCAGGCGCATGGAGGGCAGCCGTTTGCCGGTCAGGTGCGGAATCAGCCACAGGGCGATGCCCATAAAGGTCAGCGTGGTCGCCGTGCCCACCGTGATGTGAAAGTGCCCCGGAATCCAGGCGGTGTTGTGCACCACGCCCGAGAAGGTCGAGCTGGCGTTCACGATGCCGCCCGCGCCGCCCGCGATAAAGGAGATCATCGCCAGGACCTGGGCGCTGAAAATCGCGTTGCCCCAGGGCAGCTTGAGGGTCCAGCCGAACAGGCCCCGGCCGCCACGGGCGCGGGCGGCGTCTTCCAGCGAGGCCCCCACGCTGAAGGCGGTCAGCAGGCTGGGCACCGCGATCAGGAAGGTCAGGAACATGTGGATGTTCTTCCAGAGGTTGGAGATGTTGGGGTCGGCGTACTGGTGGTGAATCCCGACCGGCACGCTGTTGAGCAAGAAGACCACGAACACCAGCCGGGTCAGCGGCTCGGACACGGTGCGCCCGCCCGCGTGCCGGGGCAAGAAGGCGTACCACGAGATGTAGGCGGGCAGCACCCAGAAGTACACGATGGCGTGCCCGGTCCACCAGAACAGCGTCTTGGAAATCAGCGGGTCCACGCCGCCCACCAGCCCCAGCGACCAGGGAATCAGCAGGGCCACGACTTCCACGACGATGCCCAGCGAGGCGACCGCCCACATCATCCAGGTTGCCACACTCATAAAGGCGACCAGCGGCGTGACCCGGCCGGGGTTCTCGCGCTTCCAGCGCAGCCACGTATTCACAACCTGCCCGACGACCAGCAGGCTGGAGCCCACCATGATCGCCGCGCCGATATAGAACAGGGCGTCGCCCTGCATGGGCGGGTAGAAGGTGTACAGCAGCGTGGCGCCGCCCGTGAGCAGAGGCACGGCGGCCATCAGCAGGCCCAGGGTCATCAGGGCGTAGGTGAACCACGCAAAGCGCATGTTGATGCGCATCCCGAGGTCGCGCACCGGGAGGTAGAGCATCCAGCCCGAGATGAAGAACTGCGTGAACACCAGCGCGTTCAGCACCCCGTGCAGCGAGAGGCCCTGGTAGTACGACCCCAGCAGCGCCTTGACGATGGGAATGTCGTAGACGTTGACGCCGCCGTAGTTCAGCGCCTGCAGCGGGCCGATCAGCACCCCGATAAAGAGGGCCAGAAAGGCGGTCACGATGTAGTACTGGGTGACCTTTTTCAGGGAAGCGAGGTAGGCCGCGTCGCTGACGGCCGGGACCTCGCGGATGGGGTAAATGAGTGGCGTGGCCGGGCGTGGAGAGATCGTCACAGGGTTACTCCATTGGGGGTCAAGGCTGGGTTCCGTCCTGGGGTCCGGCCTGCGTCTCCGGGGCCTCCACCACGACGGTGTTGATCATGTTGTGGTGGCCGGTGCCGCAGTACTCGTTGCAGATCAGGCTGAGGGTGCCGGGGCGCCGGAAGGTCGTGGTAAAGCTCGCCACCTGCCCGGGAATCGCCGTCGCGTTGATGTTGGTGCCCTCGACCTGATAGCCGTGCATCACGTCGGCCGAGGTGATGTGGATGGTCACCGGGCGCCCGGCGGGAACCCGCATGGCGGCAGGCTGGAACGCGAACGCCCGGGCGACCACAAAGGCTTCCAGCGTGCCGTCGGCGTTCTCGCGCAGGCCCGGCTCGGCGAAGGGCGTGGCGGCGAGGTTGCGCGGATCGAGGCGGCCGTTGTCCACCCCGGTGATGTGGTGGCCGCCGCCGCCCGTGCCCTCGATCACGGTGTAGGTGCCGCTGAGGAAACTGGCGATGGCCGAGACAAAGAGCAGCACCGACAACACGACGGCGATGCCGAACCAGACATTCTCGTAGCGCTCCAGGGTGTGGTGCTCCAGCCGGGGCGCGGGCGCATCGGGGGGGGCCATCTCAGCCCCGTCCCTGCTGAATGCCCAGGACCAGCATCCATAACCAGATCAGGGTGAGCATCAGCACGGCGATCACCATCAGCGTGCCGATGGGAACCACGCCGGGGCGGGAATGGGGGTCGTGGGCCGCGTCCTGGGCCCGTGGGGGCTGGTGGGGTCTGACAGGGGGTTTGGTCATGCAGGCTGCTCCTGGGAGTGGGGGGGGGTCGGGGCGTTCCCGGCGTAGTCGCGCAGCAGGTCGGTCACCGTGACCATGCCGACCACCTCGCCGCGCTCTCCCACCACCGGCATCCCGCCGATGCGCCGCTCCAGCAGGGTGCGGGCCACGTCGCGGGCGTCGGCGCCGGGGGAGGTGGTGATCACGCTGCGGCGCATCACGTCGGAGACGCGAATCCCGGCGAGCTGCGTGGTTGCCTCCCACATGCTCAGGGTGGTCACCCGGCCGGGCATGGTCTCGCGCAGGTCGCGGTCGGTCACGATGCCGACCAGCGCCCCGCCGTCCACCACGGGCAGGCGGCGAATCCCGTGCTGGCGAAGAAGGTGGGCCGCGTCCGGAACACTCAGGTCCGGCGCGGCGCAGACGGGGGGATGGGCCATCAGTTCCGAAACAAGCAAGGCAACACCTCCTTGCGTGGAGGGTGCCGGGAAGGCATTACGGGGTCATTACCGCCCAGGCAGCGGCGCCCGGTCGCGGGGGGCGTGGGCGGGGGGCGGGGTCAGTTCAGGCCCGGTGCAGGCCCAGTTCAGGCCCAGTTCAGGCCCAGTTCAGGCCCAGTGCAGGCCCAGTGCAGGCCCAGTGCAGGCCCAGTGCAGGCTCAGTGCGGGTTCTCATCAATGGCGCGGACAGCTTCATGGCTCGGTGGGGCATTCCCGCACTGGGACGGCATTGCCGTCCACCCCCCTTCTCCGGCAAGGGGAGAGAGGCTTGTCGCGTCCTGCACGGTATGTTCCAGAACAGCTTCAGGAGCTTCGTTCGGAGCAGGCAGGACTGTCCGGAGGACCGATCAGTGCACGTCAGGACCGCGCAGCGCACTCAGCAGCGGAGCGCGGCGCTGCTGCTCGGCCTCCTCGGCCTCGCGGCACAGCAGTTCCCCGGCCTTGAGGCGCTCGGCCAGCAGCACCGTGTCGGGCATGGGCGTGTCGCCCACCTCGTCGCGCAGGAAGCGGCGGTAGCGGCGGTAATGCTCGACCGCCTCGAACTTCCCCCGCGTCTGGGCCAGGCAGGTCATCAGCCGCTGGTGATGGTCTTCCCCGATATAGGGATCGGACCCCACCGCCTGCCCCAGCGCCTGCACGGCGAGCGGGCACTCGCGGCGCAGGCAGTGCAGCGTCGAGAGCGCCACGTAGGCCCGCACCCGCAGGGAGCGCCAGTACAGCCGCGCTTCCTCGACCCAGTCGGCGCGAATCTGCGGCAGGTACTCGCCGTCCACGCACGCCAGCGCCCGGCGCAGCGCCTCCTCGCGTTCCGCATCGTCCCTGGCCTGGGCGGCGGCTTCCATCCCGCCCTGCAAGATCGCCGTGTCACTCGCGGCCACCAGTTCGGGATGCAGCAGGTAGCGCCCGCGCACCTCGGCCACCGCGTCGGGGCGGCCCAGGGTGGTCCGCAGGCGGTGCAGCGCCACCCGGAAGCGGTTGGCCGCTGCCGGAGTGTCGTCCACCCCCCACAGGTCGGCCAGCAGGTCGGCGCGGTAGGCCCCGTCCGGATGGGCGTGCAGGTACCACAGCAGTTCCTCGGCGCTGCGGGCGGGCCAGACCAGCGGCTGTCCATTCACGGTGACCAGCGCGTCACCGAGCGTGCGCAGGTGCAGGGCGGGGGGGGCAGAACGTGGGCTCGTCATCACTCGTGACTCCCTTCACGAACAGGATGCGCTCCGGGAACAGGTCAGGTGTCCCCTCGGGGTCATAGAGCGAACAGGTCCCGGGGGCAACACCGCGACTGTATCACCCCGCCCAATGTGAAGACACCCGGCTTGGCCCGCCGCGCCTGCCCCGCGCAGCATGGCCCCATGACCTTTCACGCGACCCGACCGGAGTTCCCCGACCTGTTTCCCCCCGGCGCCGGGCTGACCCGGCTGGCAGGCGGCTTCACCTGGGCCGAGGGACCAACCTACCTGCCCCGCCGCGCCGCCGTGGTCTTCAGCGACGTGCGCCAGAACCGCACCTGGCGCTGGACCGACGCCGGAAAGCTGGAGGAGGAACTGCACCCCAGCGACCACCAGAACGGGCATTGCCTGGACGCGGCGGGCCGGTTGGTCGCCTGCTCGCACGGGAGGCGGGCGCTGCTGCGGCAGGAGGAAGGCGGCGAGTGGTCCGTCCTGGCCGACCAGTTCGGGGGCCGCAAGCTGAGCAGCCCCAACGACGTGGCCCTGCACCCGGACGGCAGCCTGTGGTTCACCGACCCCACCTACGGGATCGACAAGCCGGAAGAAGGTTACGGCGGCGAGCGCGAGCAGCCCGGCAACTTCGTCTACCGCCTCGCGCCCGGCGGCACGCTCACCGCGCCCATCCGCGACCGCCGGATGCCCAACGGCCTGGCCTTCCTGACGCCGGGGCTGCTGCTGCTGGCCGACACCGGCAAGAACGACGGCCACATCCATGCCTACCGGGTGACCCCGGACGGCGAGGCGACCTATGACCGCGTCTGGGCCACTGTGCGCCCCGGCAAGACCGACGGGTTGCGGGTGGACGAGGCCGGACGCGTATGGAGCAGCGCCGGGGACGGCGTGCATGTGCTGTCGCCCCAGGGGGAAGAACTCGGCCGGATCGCCGTGCCCGAGACGGTCGCCAACCTGTGCTTCGGGGGGCCGGAGGGGACGGACCTGTACATCACGGCGAGCACGGGGCTGTACCACGTGGCGACGCGGGTGCGGGGCCTGGGCTGACACGGCCTTTCAACGTGGGAGGGACGGGGCATCTCGCTCCGTCCCTCCGTGCTCGTGCTTCCCGGCTCGCCTCAGCGCAACCGGGCCTTGTCGTGCAGCTTCCTGGCGATCTCCATGATCTCGCCCATGTCCCACTCGGGCGAGAAGGCCCCTGAGTCGTGGCCGCCGTCCACGTTCTTGCCGCCCTCGATGGAGGTGTACTCGTCCACGAAGACCTCCGAGCCGTCCTCGGGGTGGGTGCCCTGCCAGATGGTGCCCAGCTGGGTGAAGTCGGTGTCGCTGAAGCGGTAGAGCTTGCGGTGGATGCCCTGGTCGATGATCCGCTTGGATTCGGGAATCAGCGCCGTGGGGATGTTGGGCATGGGCAGCATCTTTTCCATGTTCACGCCTGTCAGCGACTCCAGCGCCTTGGCGTAGGCGATCTGGTGCACGCCGCCGCGCACGAGCAGGTAACCGACCAGCGCCTTGGCGGTGGGGTCGTCCACCATCTCGTAGACGCGCAGCTTGTTGTGCCGCGCCGCGCCCTCCAGAAAGAAATTGTGGGTCAGGTCCAGCATCAGGTTTCCGCTGGAGTACACGTAGTCGCCCGTCCACGCCTTGCCGTGCGAGTCGGCGATCATGGCCCCCGGCCCCGCCGCGATGAAGTGCTTGGAATAGCGCACGTCCTGGGCAAAGGAGAAGGGGTGGGTGGTGGGGTCCACCGGGGCCTCCTGATCCTTCACGTCCGGCCCGGCGAGCAGGCTGTTGATGGTCGCGGCGACCAGCTCGACGTGCCCCAGTTCCTCGGCGGCGATGTTGGCGATCAGCTCGTAGTAGGGCCGCAGCGTGTCCTTGCCCCGGAAGTTGAACGACTGGGTCATGTAGTTCATCAGGGTGGACATCTCGCCGAAGCGCCCGCCCATCAGTTCCTGCACGGCGGCGGCGCCGTTGGGGTTGGCTTCCTTGGGCAGCGGGAGATCGAACTGCAGCTTGTCGATACGTAGGAACATGGAGAACGCCTCCTGGGGCACTGGGACGTGGAGCGGGGAAAGGCGGGCGGACCGTCCCATCTGACCGGGCGGCCCCGGCCGCAGGCGTGACCCACCCCACCGTATGAAGGCCGCCACAAGGGGAGCGGCCCTTCGCGGGCCTGACCCGGCAGGCTGCGGCAACCCGCCTTAACCCGTCTATCAGCGGCACGGCCCTGGCATGGGGGTAGGGTGCCGCCGACGACAGGAGGTGCACTATGGGCATGTTGGACGGCAAGGTGGCCCTGATCACGGGCGCGGCGAGCGGCATCGGGGCGGGCACGGCGCGGCGGTTCGCGCAGGAGGGCGCCCGCGTGATTCTGGCCGACGTGCAGGACGGGGAGGGCCAGCAGGTTCTGGACGAGATCACCGGCGGGGGCGGGCAGGCCCTCTACGTCCACTGCGACGTGTCCGACGCCGATTCGGTACGGGAGGCGGTCGAGACCGGGGTGCGCGAGTTCGGTCGGCTCGACATCGTGTTCGCCAACGCGGGGATCAACGGGGTGTGGGCACCCATCGACGAGCTTCAGCCAGAGGAATGGGACCAGACCATCGCCATCAACCTGCGGGGCACCTACCTCACGGTTCACTTCGCAGTGCCGCATCTCAAGCGGGCGGGCGGCGGCAGCATCATCGTGACGAGCAGCGTGAACGGCAACCGCACCTTCTCCAGCCCCGGCGCGAGCGCGTACAGCACCTCCAAGGCGGGGCAGGTCGCCTTTACCAGGATGATCGCGCTGGAACTCGGCCGCGACGGAATCCGCTGCAACGCGGTGTGCCCGGGCCTGATCCACACCAACATCGAGGAGCGCACCGAACACCGGGACACCGAGAAGCTGGGCATCGAGGTCGAGCTGCCCGAGGGCAGCCCCGCGCTGAACGAGGGAGAGGGCGAACCGGTGGACGTGGCCGATACCTGCCTGTTCCTCGCGTCGGACCTCAGCCGCCACGTCTCGGGCGTCGAGATCTACGTGGACGGCGGGGCGTCGCTGCTGCGCTGATCGGGGGCACGGGGCCGGGAGCTGGGGCGGTGGTCTGCGGCTCCCGGTTGCTTGCCGCCTATTCCCCGGCCGTGACCACCGCCTGTACCCGGCCCACCTGCCCGGAGGTCAGCCGCACCTTGATGCCGTGCGGGTGGGTGGACGAGTTGGTCAGCAGGGCTGCGACCACCCCGCGCGTGAGCTTTCCGCTGGGCTGGTCCTGCTTCTGCACGATGTCCACGGTGAGGCCGGGGCGAATCTGGGAACGGGTGGGGGGCATGGGGGGAGGATAGGGGAGGCAGGAACTACAGACCCAGCACCAACCGCAGCCCGGCGTCTATCTCCTGCATGGCCGTGACGCTGAGTTCGGAAACCCGTTCGGTGAGTTCGGCCTTGTTGAGCGTCACCAGTGCCGAGACGTTCACCACGCTGTCCTTCTGAAGCCGGGTACGGTGCGCTTCCAGAAGGACATTTCCCGGCGCGTCTGCCAGGGCGAGGTTGCTGGTCAGGACGGCAGCGATCACTGTGGCGATGCGGCTGCGGTTGAAGCTGTCGGCCTGTATCACCAGCACCGGGCGAATAAGAGCCGGGCGGCTGCCCACAGGTTCCCCGAGGTCGGCCCACCAGAGTTCGCCCCGCGAGATCACCATTCGTTGGCCTCGAAGGTCCGGCGGGCAGTCTCGCGCCTCACGGCGTCATCCTGCCCACCGCCTGACCCGTAGATGCGGTCAAGTGCTGCCGTCACGTCCTCGCCGCTGTGCCGGGCCAGATACTCACGTAGGGCGGCCCGGTACAGCTCACTGCGGGTGAGACGGAGCTTCTGCGCGAGCGCCTCGGCCTGGGCGAAGGTCTGGTCGTCGAGGGAGATGGCGGTTTTCACAGGGGTAGTATAACTTAGTTATACCCCCGGCCTGTCTGGTATGTAGGAGGTGCTGATGGTGACTGATCAGCCACTTAACAGGCGACTTAGCCAGCGCAGCCGCTCACCTTCCTGCAACTCCGCCCAGGTCAACTCGGTGCCTTGCGCGAAATCGAAGTCGTCATTGCGGCGTTCGTAGACGCGCACGCCTTCCGCTGCGGCAGTCAGGATGACGGATGCCCCCAGCCGCAGGCCATAGGATTTGGCCTGTAGGAAGGCGTCGCGCCAGGCCCGTTCGCCGCCCACCCGGTATTTCACCTCCACCAGTGCCCGCACCCGCTGCTCAGGGGCCTTACCCGTCAGGCCGATAGCGTAGTCCGGGTAGACCCGCTCTCCACGCCCCATCCGCACTGGCAACTGCCGTAACCAGTCCTGCGCTTCCAGTCCCGCACGGTGCAGAAGCGGCTCAACCAGCTTGACCTCCACGTCGCGCTCGCTGGCGAGGGCGGCCAAGTTAATGGCCTCAGCCTCCGGGAAGCTGGGGACGCCTTCAGGCAAGGGACCTCGGGCGGCCATCAGGTCGAGAAAACGGTGGTATTCGGCGCGGCTCAGCGCCTTACCGCTCGCCCCCTGTAAGTTGGCCTTGACGTAGCGGTTCTGACCCAGCACGGAATCAGCGGCGATGTCCCGGAAGTGCAGGGCAGGCAGGCGCAGAGGCTGACCAATCTGCACCGTGTGTTTGTAGTGAAAAAAGGGGTCCTCGTAGGCGTCCACAACCACACGCCACAGCGAATGGGTCGCGCTGACGGGACTCCGGACATACATGATGCAGACGTCGCCCCGTCGCATGTCCAGATTGCCCTGCCAGTTGGCCTGCTCCACAGCCGCCTGTTCCTCCATCCAGTCCAGGTCACCGTTGTCCACCCCGCCGATCAGGAGCCAGGCTTGCCGGGGATGGGGGAGGTCGTCATTTAGGTCATCGGTGACGTAGTTGGGCGCAAAGTCATAGAGGAAGGCCAGGAGTCCCGGCGGCGTGAGGTCGTAAGTCTGCCGAAACTCCTGCAAGGCCGCGCAAACCTGGCCGTAGTACAGCCACCGTTCCAGGCGATTTTGCTTGGGGGGCACGGGTGGCAGGGCGATTCCGAACTCCTCGGCGATCCGACTGAGCAGGTAGTACCGCCCCACGAAGCCGTAGGGCACGAAAACATCGGGGTGCGCCAGATAGAGGCCGAGGCTGAGGAGCGGAAGATCAGCAAAGGCATGATCCAGTTCCAGAACGTCCCCCGGTTCCTCGGACAGCCGTACGGTGCCGGAGTTGACCAGCGAGAGCAGCAGTTGCCGGGCTTCCTCGGCTGTGCCGCAGGGGAGACCTCTGGCCGCGTCCCTGACCGCCCCGATGTACTTCACGTCATCTGCGTGCAAGGTGACGTTTTCCCACGCCACCTCCTCGCCTTCCTCAGTCTCCAGGTGGGCCACGATCCAGTTACCCACACCCAGAAACGGTTCTAAAAGATCAGCGCGTTCTGCAAAATCGCTGAGGTCCTTGAAATAGTCCAGGGCGAGTTGACCGCCGTAAGTCTGGACGTACAGCTCGAAGGTGTAGAGATTGAGCTTGCCGGACATAAGCCCTCCTGGCCAATGGCGTAAGAAAAACTGCCCTGTGAGATAGGTCAGTCTAACGGCGACGTTGTCTGGGGGGTCACACCTCCAGCGCCAGCTTGTCCACATCATTCAGCAGCGGTGTCCCCGCTGGATAGTCCCCGGTAAAGCACGCCCCGCACAGGCCGGAGCCGCCGATGGCCTCCCGCAACCCGCGCTCGCTGATAAAGGCGAGGGTATCCGCGCCGATCAGCGCCCGGATTTCCTCGACGCTGTGGGTGCTGGCGACAAGTTCCTTGCGGGCGGCGGTGTCGATGCCGTAGAAGCACGGGTGCGTGATGGGCGGGCTGGACACCCGGAAATGAACCTCGGTGGCCCCCGCCTCGCGCAGCAGGTTCACGATCTGGCGGCTGGTGGTGCCGCGCACGATGGAGTCGTCCACCAGGATGACCCGGCGGCCCCGCACCGCGCTGGTGGGCGAGAGCTTCATCTTGACCTTCAGCTCCCGCGCCTCCTGGGTGGGGGCGATGAAGGTGCGGCCCGCGTAGGGGTTCTTGTACAGGCCGTAGTCGAAGAGGATGCCGCTCTCGCGGGCGTACCCGATGGCCGCGCCGATGCCGGAGTCGGGGACGGGCACCACGATATCGGCCTCAATCGGGTATTCACGGGCGAGCTGGGCGCCCATGCGGAGGCGGCTCTCGTGGATATCCACCCCGTCGAGTTCGCCGTCGCTGCGGGCGAAGTAGATCCACTCGAAGGAGCAGGGGGTGGGGCGCTTGGGCTCGACCATCAGCGAGTGCAGGCCGTCCCGGTCGATCCAGACCAGTTCGCCGGGCTGCACGTCGCGGATGAGTCTGGCGCCCACCGCGTACAGCGCGCATGGCTCGGAGGCCAGCGCCCACGCCCCGTCCTCGCGCTGGCCGATCACCAGGGGCCGGACCCCGTGGGGGTCGCGGAAGCCCAGCAGTTGCGTCCGGCTCATCAGCACGCAGGCGTAGCCGCCCTTGAGTTCCTTCATCGCGCTGGCGGTCGCGGCGATCAGGTCCATATGCGACTCGCGGGCGATCAGGTTGAGCATGACCTCGGAGTCGTTGGTGGTCTGGAACAGCGCCCCTTCCATCAGCATCCCGCCCCGGACCTCGCGGGCGTTCACGAAGTTGCCGTTGTGCGCGAGGCCCAGGATGCCCTTGTTCGTGCGGGTGGTCAGCGGCTGGGCGTTGAAGCGCAGGTTCGAGCCGGTGGTCGAGTAGCGCACGTGGCCGATGCTCACGCGGGCGTTGGGCAGACGCAGGCCGTCGAGCCGCCGCTCGTCGAAGACCTGCGTGACCAGTCCCAGGTCCTTGTCCACATGGAACTTGTCCCCGTCGCTGACGCACATGCCCGCCGCCTCCTGCCCCCGGTGTTGCAGGGCAAAGAGGCCCAGGTAGGTCAGCCACGCGAGGTCGTTGGGCTGCGGCGAGTACAGCCCGAAGACGCCGCACTCGTCCTGCGGCTTGTCGGTGGCCGGGTCGAAGATCATCCCAGGATCTCCCGCAGCGGCGTCTCAAAGGCGTGCTTCAGCGTGTCGAGGGTCACGCTCAACTGTACGTTCGCCCCGCTCAGCGCAATGGTGACCCGGTCACTGCCGGGCAGGCTCTCGCCCAGCGCCGTGAAGGGCACGCCCAGGCCCTCCAGCACGTCCTGCGCGGCCTGTTCGTGGCCGACCGGCACCGCCACGATCACGCGGCTGTGCGCCTCTCCGAACAGCAGGGCGTCGGGGCGCACACTCTCCGGCGCGGTCAGCGTGACCGTCAGGCCCTGCCCGCCCGCGATCGCCATCTCCGCAAGGGCCACCGCCAGCCCACCCTCCGAGGCGTCGTGGGCGGTCGTCGTCAGGCCCGCGCGGATCAGGGCGAGCGTGCCCGCGATGACCTTCGCCTCCAGCTCCAGGTCCAGCCCCGGCACCCGCCCCGCCTCCAGCCCATGCACCGTTTCGAGGTACTGCGAGGCGCCGATGGTGGTCGCGTGCTCGCCCAGCAGGTAGAGGGTGTGCGGCCCGGCCTTGAGGTCCAGCGTCGCCCGCACGGTCACGTCGGGGAGCACGCCCACCATGCCGATAGTGGGCGTGGGGTGGATGGCGACCTTGTGGCTCTGTCCGTCTTCCCTGGCCTCGGTGTACTGGTTGTAGAGGCTGACGTTGCCGCCCGTCACCGGGGTGTTCAGCGCCCGGCAGGCGTCCGCGATGCCCTGGACTGCCTGCCCAAGCTGGTAGTACACGCCCGGCTCGTGTGGGTTGCCGAAGTTGAGGTTGTCCGTGATCGCCAGCGGGGTGGCCCCCACGCAAGCGAGGTTGCGGGCGGCTTCCGCGACGGCGGCGGCGGCCCCGGTGTAGGGGTCCAGATACACGAAGCGGGGGTTGCAGTCCGAGGTCGCGGCCACGCCCATGCCGCTGCCCTTCACCCGCATGACGGCGGCGTCGGCGGCGCCCGGCACGACCACCGTGTTCGTCATGACCTGATGGTCGTACCGTTCGAAGATGGGCCGCTTGGAGGCGATGGTGGGGTGCGAGAGCAGGTCCACCAGCACCGCGCCGAGGTCGCCGGGCACGGGCACGCCGCTGAGGTCGCGCTCGCGCCTCGCCCGGATTTCGTCGAGTTCCACGCCCTCGCGGGTGTACCTGGGCGCCTCGTTCAGCAGGGCGACGGGCAGGTCGCACACCACCTCGCCCCTCCAGGTCAGGCGGTAGCGGTCGTGCGCCTCCACCTCGCCAATCGTCACCACGTCGAGTTCCCACTTGGCGAGGAGGTCCAGCAATTCCTGCTCGCGCCCCGGCACCGGCACCAGAATCATGCGCTCCTGCGACTCGGACAGGCACAGTTCCATCGGGACCATGCCCGACTCGCGGGTGGGCACGAGGTCGAGGTTCATGGTGATGCCCAGCCCCGCGCGGTAGGCCATCTCGCACGTCGAACTGACCAGCCCGGCGGCGCCCATGTCCTGCACGCCCGCGACCAGCCCGGACTCGATGGCCTCCAGCGTGGCCTCCAGCAGCAGCTTTTCCATGAAGGGGTCGCCCACCTGCACGGCGGGGCGGTCGGCCTGCGAGGCGTCGCTGAGGTCGGCGGAGGCGAACACCGCGCCGCCCAGCCCGTCACGCCCGGTCTTGGACCCCACATAGACAATCTGGTTGCCGACCTCGCCCATCGTCCCCTTCGCCAGGTCCTCGTGGCGCAGCAGGCCCAGGGCCATCACGTTCACCAGCGGGTTCTCCTGATAGCTGGGGTGAAAGGTCACCTCGCCGCCCACGGTGGGCACCCCGATCGCGTTGCCGTAATGGCTGATGCCCTCCACCACGCCGTTGAGCAGAAAGCGGGTGCGGGGCGAGTCGGGATTCCCGAAGCGCAGCGAGTCCAGCACCGCGAAAGGCCGCGCGCCCATCGCGAAGATGTCGCGCAGGATGCCGCCCACACCCGTCGCGGCGCCCTGCACGGGTTCGACGGCGGAGGGGTGGTTGTGGCTCTCCATCTTGAAGGCCACGCCCCACCCCTCCCCGATGTCCACCACGCCCGCGTTCTCGCCGGGACCCTGGAGGACCTGCGGCCCGGTCGTGGGAAAGGCGGAAAAGAGGGGCCGCGAGTTCTTGTAGCCGCAGTGTTCGGACCACATCGCGCCCACGATGGCGGCTTCCAGCGCGTTGGGCTCGCGCCCGATGCCGGACACGAGGAGGTCGTATTCCTCGGCAGTCAGGCCGAAGGTGGCGGCCCGGGAACGGAGGGAGGAAGTCGTCGTCATGTCGTCACCTTTGCGGCCCGCAGGCTCTCGAACATCCCCCGCCCGTCCTCGCCGCCCAGCAGCAGCTCCACCGCCCGCTCGGGGTGGGGCATCATGCCCAGCACGTTCCCGCGCTCGTTGACGATTCCGGCGATGTCGTTCAGCGAGCCGTTAGGGTTGTCCACATAACGGAAGACGACGCGTCCCTCGGTTTCCAGCCGCGCCACCGTTTCCGGATCGGCGTAGTAGTTGCCCTCGCCGTGCGCGATGGGGATTTCGATGGTCTGGCCCGGCTCATACGCTCCCGTAAAGGCCGTGTGCGCATTCTCCACCCGCAGGTGAACCGGAGCGCAGTGGAAGTGCAGGTCGCGGTTGCGCGACAGGGCTCCCGGCAGCAGCCCCGCCTCCGTGAGGACCTGAAAGCCGTTGCACACGCCCAGCACATAGCCGCCGCGCTCGGCGTGAGCCTTGACCGCCGCCATGATCGGGCTGCGGGCCGCGATCGCCCCGGAGCGCAGGTGGTCGCCGTAGGAGAAGCCGCCGGGCAGGAACACCAGCTCGGTGCCCTCGGGCAGCCCAGCCTCGGTGTGCCACACGAACCGCGCGTCCGGGTCCAGGGTCAGGCGGGCGGCGTGCAGGGCGTCGGCGTCGCAGTTGGAGCCGGGGAACTGGATGACGGCGGTCCTCACAGGCGCTCCAGGTCGGTCACAGTGCGCTCGCCGCCCGCCGTGCCGGTGTTCACGGTCGAGGCGGGTTCCAGCAGCATCACCCACGTCTCGTCGCCCTCGGCAGCGGGGCAGTGCTCCACGCCGCGCGGCACGATCAGGAACTCGCCCTCCCGCACCAGCACGTCGCCGTCTCGGAAGCCCATCCGCATCGTCCCGCGTACGACGAGGAACAGCTCGTCCTCGTGCTCGTGGGCGTGCCAGAGGAACTCGCCCCGGAACCTGGCGAGCTTGACCTGCTGGCCGTTCAGCTCCCCGACGATCCTGGGACTCCACGCCTCGGTAAAGCGGCCGAACTTCTCCTCCAGATTCACCGTCTCGGGGTGGGTCATGCGCCCACCGGATCAGGCTCGGCCAGTTCCCAGCGGGCGTCCTCCATCACGGGGTTGCTCAGCACGTCCCGCGTGATGGCGGCGAGCTGGGCCTCGACCTCGGGACGCTCGCCCGTGACCGTCAGCTCGATCAGCTTGCCCACCCGCACGCCCGAGACGTTGGTGTGGTCCAGATGCGACAGCGCCCGCTCGACGGTGCGCCCCTGCGGATCGAGGATGGAGGGCTTGAGGGTCACGAACACTTTGGCGTGGTAGGTGGGCATGCAACACACTCCGTGGAAAAGGGGGCGAGGATCAGCCGTGGGCGGGGGCAGTTACGCGGTGCAGCATCTCGGCGTAGGCATCCTCGACGCCGCCGAGGTCGCGGCGGAAGCGGTCCTTGTCGAGCTTCTCTCCGGTCGCCGCGTCCCAGAAGCGGCAGGTGTCGGGGCTGATCTCGTCGGCCAGCACGACCTGACCGTCGTGGGTGCGGCCGAATTCCAGCTTGAAGTCGATCAGGCGAATGCCGCGAGCGGTGAAATAAGGCGTGAGGAAATCGCGGACCTTCAGCGCCAGCTCGCGGAGGCGCGTCAGCTCCTCCTCGGTCGCCCAGCCCAGCGCCACCGCCGTGTCGGTGTTGATCAGGGGGTCACCCAGCGCGTCACTCTTGTAGCAGTATTCGACGACCGGGCGGGCCAACTCTGTCCCCTCCTCCAGCCCCAGCCGCTTGCAAAAGCTCCCGGCAGCCACGTTGCGCACGATCACCTCGACGGGGATGATCTCCACCGCCCGCACCCGCTGCTCGCGCTCCGAGAGCCGCTCCAGAAAGTGTGTTGGAATCCCGGCCCCTTCCAGCAGGGGGTAGAGGTGCGCCGTGATCGCGTTGTTGATCTCGCCCTTGCCCGCGACCTGGGCCTTTTTCACCCCGTTGAAGGCGGTCGCGTCGTCCTTGTACTCCACGACGTACTCGTGGGGGTTGGCGGTGGCGTAGACCCGCTTGGCCTTGCCCTCGTAACGCTGCTCAAGCTTCATGTGGGGCCTCCATCGCCGCCTCTCGGGCGGGCTTACCACGCTGGGGGGCGTGGGGCGTCTCGCGGGACGCGGGTGGAAGAGAGAGGGAGAGGGAACGCAGCCGGGGGGCTGCCGTGCTCCACCTTAACACCGTGTTAAGCCGCGCGGGTCAGGCGTCCCAGCCGCTCGGACACGGCACAATGCCCCCCATGAACCGCACCGAAGCCACCCTGATCGCGACCGGGCTCAAGTTCGCCATCGTCAGCACGCGCTGGAACCATTTTCTGGTGGACCGGCTGGTGGAGGGGGCGCAGACGGCCTTCGTGCAGCACGGCGGCGACAGCGCCGACCTCGACCACTACCTGGTGCCCGGCTCCTTCGAGGTGCCGCTGGTCGCCCGGCGGCTGGCCGAGAGCGGGCGCTACGACGCGGTGGTGTGCCTGGGGGCGGTGATCCGGGGGGCGACCGACCACTACGATTTCGTGGCGGGCGCGGCCACGAACGGCATCCTGAACTCGATGCTGCACACGGGCGTGCCCATCGCCTTCGGGGTGCTGACCACCGACACCACCGAGCAGGCGATCGAGCGCTCCGGAACGAAGGCCGGCAACAAGGGCGGCGAGGCCGTCCTCGCCATGATCGAGACCGTCAACCTGCTGCGCCAGATTCCCGAGCGGGCCTGATTCCGGGCGGCGGGGGAGTGGCCCGCACGAAGCGTTCCCGCCCAGCTAGGTCGGGCAGCACCTCGGCCTCCCAGCCCGCAGCCCGCAACTCCCCGGCCAGCGTGGGGGCATTGCGCGGGTCGAGTTCCAGCAGCAAGGCGCCGCCTGCAGTCAGGGCCGCTTGCGCTTCCGCCGCCAGAGGCCGCGCCACGTCCAGCCCGTCCGGTCCCGCGTAGAGGGCGAGGTCGGGATCAAACCTGACCTCGGGGTCGGCTCCGGCGCGGTCCCCGTCGGGGAGGTAGGGCGGGTTGCTCACGATCAGGTCGAAGGGACCGGGCAACCCCGCGAGCAGGCTGCCCTCCACGAAGGCCACGTCCAACCCGTTGAGCACGGCATTCTCGCGGGCCAGCGTCAGCGCCTGTGGGCTGAGGTCGGTCGCGGTGACGTGTGCGTCTGGCCGGGCCGCCTTCAGCCCCAGCGCGAGGGCACCCGTCCCCGTGCCCACGTCCAGCACGCGGGGAGCCGCCAGGGGGCGCAGCGCCTCCAGCGCGAGGTGCAGCAACCACTCGGTTTCCGGCCTCGGCACCAGCGCCCGCCCGTCGGTCCGCAGCCGCACGCCACCCCACTCCACCTCACCCAGCAGGTGCTGGAGGGGCACCCGCGCGATTCGGCGTTCCAGCAGCGCCCGCAGCCGCGCGGCGCCCTCGTCCGGCACCGCCTCCCCCGCGCGGGTCAGCAGCGCGGCTCCGGTCAGCCCCAGCGCGTGCGTGACCAGGGCGCGGGCGTCCGCCTCCGGGGAGGGGACGCCCGCCTCGCGCAGCCGCTCGCGGGCCCCGGTCAGCAGAGTGTGAAGGGTCGGCACGCGGACGGCCCCCGCCTCATTCCCCGTAGCTTCTCGGCTTGATGATCAGGCGCCGCGCCGGGCCCTCGCCCACCGACTCGGTGGTCACGTCGGGATGTTCCTTGAGGGCGATGTGCAGCACCCGGCGGTCGGCGGCGGGCATGGGCTGGAGTTCGTGGGGTTCGCCGCTCTTGGCGACCTGCACGGCGAGGCGCTCGGCGAGTTTGGCCAGCGTGTCGGCCTGCCGCTTGCGGAAGCCCCCCACGTCCACCCGCACCCGCAGGTCGGTGCGGCCCGCCTGCTTGGCGAGCACCGTGTAGGCCAGCACCTCGATGGCCCCCAGCGTGCGCCCGTCGCGGCCCGCGAGCCGCCCGGCGCTCTCGCCGGTGATCTCGGCCTCCAGGGCGCCCTCGCCCTCGCGCACCGTGACCGCGAGGTCGGGGTCGACGCGGGCGGTGAGGCCACCCAGAAAGCGCTCCAGCACCGCGCGGGGGTCCTCGTCGGTGGGCTCGGGCGCGGGGACGGGACCAGCGGTCACCTCCGGCGCGGGCGGGGGCGCCTCCGTCTCGTCCGCGCCCGCGATGCCCAGCCCGGCGAGGTAGTCGTCGAGGTTCGTGCGGTTGTCCATGAGAGCAGTGTACAGAGCAGGGGGCAGAAGCCGCCGCCTCTGCCCCCTGCCCATCTGCCGCGTTCAGCCTTCCGCGTTCTTCTCCACGAGGTAGGCCCGCTCGATCACGTCGGGCGTGCCGGGCATACCGGGCTGGATGCGGGTGAGGCGGTCAAGGACGTCGAGCCCCTCCACCACGCGCCCAAAGACCGTGTGCCGCCCGTCGAGGTGCGGGGTCGGCCCGAAGGTGATGAAAAACTGCGAGCCGTTGGTGCCCTGGCCCATGCGCGTGCCCGCGTTCGCCATGCTCAGCACGCCCTTGGCGTCGTGGCGCTGGGTGTTGATCTCGTCGTCGAAGGTGTAGCCGGGGCCGCCCGTGCCCGTGCCCGTGGGGTCCCCGCCCTGCGCCATGAAGCCGTCGATCACGCGGTGAAACTTGATCCCGTCGTAGTAGTGGTGCCGGATCAGGTACGCGAAGGAGTTCACGGTGACGGGCGCGTCGTCCGCGAACAGGTCGATCACGAGGCGGCCCTTGCTCGTCTCCATGACGGCGCGGTAGCTCTTGCCCGGCTCGATGCCGTCTCCGAGTTCGGGCAGCTGGGAGAAGCTGGTCTTGCGCTCGTCGCTCAGGTAGGGCGTGGCCTGGAACCCGTCGGCGGTGTAGTCGCTCATGGGGGGCATTGTAACGGGTTGCCCGTCGCCCGCCCCCAGTCGCCAGGAAGGGCCAGCCCCACCGCGAGGCTCTTCACTCCACCACCCACTCCCCCCCGCGCATCAGCGGCTCGCGGTCCCCACCCTGCGTCACGCCGTCCACGTCGGTCCCGGCGGTGCCGATCATCCAGTCCACGTGGATCAGGCTGTCGTTGCCGCCCGCCGCGAGCAGGGCCTCGGGGTTCTCGCCGTGCTGCACGTTGGTGGGGTAGCAGCGCCCCAGGGCGATGTGCGAGGCCGCGTTCTCGTCGAAGAGGGTGTTCAGGAAGAGGGTGCCCGTCCGCGACACGGGGGCGCTGGCCGGGACCAGGGCGATCTCGCCCAGGCGGGCCGCGCCCTCGTCGGTGTCGATCAGGCCTCGCAGGGTCTCCTCGCCCTTCCCGGCGCTGACCTCCACCGCGCGGCCCCCCTCGAAGCGCACCCGGATGCCCTCGATCAGTTGCCCACGCGCCGAGAGCGGCTTGGAGGCCACCGCCACGCCGTCCACCCGCTCGCGGTGAGGCGCCGTGAAGACCTCGTCGGTGGGGAGGTTGGGCACGCCGCGCACGCCGTTTTTCGCCGTCTCCGCGCCGCCCTGCCAGATGTGGTGTTCCGCCAGCCCCACGGTGAGGTCGGTGCCCAGTTCGGAGCGCAGGTGAATCGCCGCGTACTGCTTCGCGTTCAGGAGGGCGGTCAGGCGCTCCAGCCGCGCGAGGTGCGCGTCCCAGGCAGCCACCGGGTCCGTATGGTCGGCCCGCGTGACCGCGAAGATGTCGTCCCACAGCCGGGCGACGGCCTCGGCCTCGGGCAGCTCCGGGTAGACGCGGGCGGCCCAGGCGGGGGTGCTCATCGCGGCGACGGTCCAGTTGACCTGAAAACCGCCGGTCGCCTCCGAGACGGCCTTCATCGCCTGTGCCAGCAGCTTGGAGCGCCGGGCGATGCGCGAGGGGTCCACGCCCGCGAGCAGCGAGGGGTCCTCGCCCACGATGCCGATCGAGGCGTAGCCGTCCGCGACCATCGCCTCGCGCTGGGCCGCGTGCCAGTCGGGCAGGAAATCCACGGCCTCGTCGCTGCCGTCCTCGAACAGGGCCAGCCCGAGGTGCGCGTCGTTGTAGTTCACGCGCACGTCAAGCGCCCCCGCCCGGTAAGCCGAGCGCGTCACCAGCCGTACCAGGGGCGCGGCCTCGAGGGGTGCCTGCACCAGCAGCTTGCCGCCCGCGGGCAGATTCACGCCCGTCCGCACGAGGAGTTCGGCGTAGCGGGCCAGTTTGTCGTCGAAGGAAAGGGTCATGGGCGTCACTCTACGGCCCCCGGCAGCCTCAGCGTGAGGTCGTCGGCCATCTGGGGCGTGCGCGGCGCGGCTCCTTGCGTGACCCGCCAGTACACGCCCTTTTCGCGCGCGAGCAGGCCCAGCCCGATCAGTTCGCGGCGCAGGGTGAAGAAGTCGGGGTGGTACTCGGCCAGCGCGTCACTCACCTCGCGCTCGCTGTAGGTGCGCCCCGGCTCGAACAGGGCGGCGAGTTCGCGGAGGATCACGTCGCGTTTCTTGCGCTGGGCGGGAATCCGGGTGAGCTTGCCGTCCCGCATGAAGGCCCGCAGCACCCGCGCCCGGTAGGGGTCCTCGGGGGCAGGCGGGGCCGCCTCGCCGCGCACCAGGGCGCTCAGCGTGAGGTCGAGGGCGGGGCGGTTCGCTCCGAACAGGCGGTGGTGGCCGTCGGGCCGCACGGTCATCAGTCCGGCCTCGGTCAGGTGCGAGAGGTGGTGGCTGACCGTGGCGGGCGCGAGGTTCAGCAGCCGGGCCAGCGTCTCGCCGGACAGGGCCTCTTCCCAGGTCAGCCGCAGCAGGGTCACCCGGGCGGGGTGGGACAGGGCGCGGAAGAGGGCGGCCTGATCGTTCGCGGAGGCCCTCACCGGGCCACCTCCCGGGGCCAGGGCCGCTCCCCGTGCGCGACGAGGTGAGACGCGGCGTAGATCTCCAGGGCAGCCCGCAGGGTGTCCAGCCGGGCCTGCGCCCTGGCCTGCCCCCCCCGGTCCCCCTCCGCCCGTGCCAGGCGCACGTCCCGCTCGGCATTCGTGAGCAGGCCGTCCAGAATGCGGCGGTACTGGGTGTTCATATGGGCCTGCGCGTTCATCTGCTCCTGTTCCATTTCGACTCCTCTCGAACCCAATCTAAGACGTTTCGAGACTTATCGAAATAAGACAGATGGCCTAGCGGTTCTGCCTCCGGTACGCTGGTTCATGCGCCGCCGCCTGCCCATTCTGGCTGCCCTGCTGTGGGCGCTCCTGACCTTCGGGCCGCTGCTGGGGGTGCTGATCGCCTCGGTGGTGGCGGGGGCCTTTGGCTGCCGACTGGACGAGGCCGGAAGTTATCCCTGCGTAGTCGCCGGGGTGGACGTGGGGGGCCTGCTGTCCACGCTGTTCGTGATGGGGTGGCTGATGCTGCTGACCCTGCCGCTGGGGGCGGCGCTGGGAGCCGCCGGACTGGTGGTATGGCTCGCGGCCCGCCGCAGGTTGGGCCAGCGCCGCTAGGTCCCCTGCCTCACCACCCCTCGATCTGCCGCCCTGCCTCGAACGCCGCTATTCCCGCCGCCACCGCCAGGTTCAGGCTGCGGCCCCCGCCGGGCTGGGGCAGCTTGAGCGTGGGCAGGCCCTCCCGCAGCCAGGAGGGGAGGCCGCGTGACTCCGGGCCGAACAGCAGGTGGTCACCCCGCTGAAAGCCCGCCCGCGTGTGCAGCGTCTCGGCGTGGGTGGAAAAGGCCCACACCCGCGCCTGTGCGGGCAGGCTGGCCTGATACGCCGTCCAGTTCGCGTGTTCGTGCAGCGTCACGCCCTCCAGATAGTCCATCACCGCGCGGCGAAACTCGCGGTCGTGCAGGTGGAAGCCGAAGGGCCGGATCAGGTGCAGCTCGGCCCCGAGGACAGCGCAGGTGCGGGCCACGTTGCCGACATTCCCGGCCTTTTCCGGCTCGAACAGCACGACGTGGAGGAGGGGGTCACCCACGGGCGGTTCAGTCCCCATCGCGCACCAGCAGCGCGGTCACGCGGACCTGCACGTGGTCCGGGGCCAGCCCCTCGGAGGTCTTGAAGCTCACGCCGACCTCCGTTTCGGGGAGGCCCAGCAGCCCCGCCACCGTGCGGGCGATCTCGGCCCGCAGCGGCCCCAGCTTGGGGCGGTCGAGGGTGACCACCAGGGCCACATTCGCCGGGCGGTACTTCCACTCCCGCACCAGCGCGAGGCTGTCCTGGAGAATTACCCGCGAATCCAGCCCCGCGTGCTCGGCGGCCGTGTCCGGGTAGTAGTGCCCGATATCCCCCAGCGCGAGGCCCGAGAGCAGGGCGTCCGCGACCGCGTGCAGCACGGCGTCCCCGTCCGAGTGGGCCACCGCGCCGCGCGCCGCGTGCGGAATGGGGACGCCGCCCAGCACCAGGAGACGGCCTGCCTCCAGCCGGTGTGCGTCCTCGCCGTAGCCGATGCGGTAGGGAAGGGGAGAGGGGAGGGTCATGGGAGTAGCTTAGGCGAGGATGTCCCAGCCCTATATGCTGCTCAATCTCACTGTGCCCGTTGCCCTGGTCTTGCTCCTGGGCAGCGTTGTCCTCGGCGGTCTGGCGGACCGGACCCGCCGGAGGAGCCTGGTGATCGCCAGCGCGGTATGTGGGGTCCCGGCCGTGTTGATGGGCGTCCTTTCCTACCTGCTCGGCCTGACCATCCCGTAAGAGCGGCTTCGGGTCAGCCCCGCGCCCCTGCCTCCTCCACCTCTCCCGCTCCCCGCGTGCCGTCCCGTAACGCCGCCGCGAACGCCGCCGCGTCCTGGGGGTAGACCTCCACGGTCAGTTCCACGCCGGAAGCGGTATAGGTCTCCTCGCCGCGCACGGTGTCGAAGGTGCCCAGCAGGTGATACAGCACGCTGAGGTGCTCGAAGGGCACCCGCACCCTCAGCGGTTGCCGGGGCCGCACCTCCAGCCGGGGGGCGGTGCGCAGGCATTCGGCGGCGGTGCCCCCGTAGGCGCGGACCAGCCCGCCCGTCCCCAGCTTGACGCCGCCGTAGAAGCGCACGACGACGACCATCACGTGGTCCACCCCCTGCCCCTCGGTCGCCCGCAGGATCGGGGCACCCGCCGTCCCGCCCGGCTCGCCGTCGTCGCTGAAGCGGTACAGCGCCCCGATGCGGTAGGCCCAGCAGTGGTGGGTGGCATCCGGGTAACGTTCCCGCAGGGCCGAGAGCTGCGCGAGGGCCTCCTCCGGGGTGTCGGCCCGCTCTGCGAAGGCCAGGAATTCGCTGTTCTCGACGACCGCGTCGTGGCGGTGCGGCCCCGCGAGGGTGGTGAAGGGCGCGGGGAGTTCGGTCACAGCAGGCCGCGCTCCACCAGATGCCGCCGCGCGTGCCACAGGGTCAGGCTGCTGGGGCCGTCGTGAATCTCGCCCGCCTCCAGCATCCGGTAGACCTCCGGGAGGGGCAGCGTCACCCGCTCGATGACCTCGCCCTCCTCGTGGGCGGTGTCGCCCAGCCGCACGCCCAGCGCCAGCATCGAGTAGAAGACCACCCCGCTGATGCTGGGCTGCGGGTAGAAGCCGGGCAGCGCGACCCATTCCCCCGCCACGCCGCCCACCTCCTCGGCGAGTTCGCGCCGGGCGGCCTCCAGCAGATCCTCGCCGCGCTCGACGCCCCCGGCCACGACCTCCCAGACGGTCGCCCCCAGTGGGTAGCGGAACTGCCGGATCAGCACGGCCTCGCCCTCCGGCGTCACCGGCAGCACGAAGGTGGCGCGGGGACCGCGCGGGCGGTACTGGTAGCGCACCTCCGCGCCCGAGGGGGTCTGCACCCGGTCTTCGAGCACCACCCGGAAGCCGTCTACCAGCACGCGCGACGACAGCGTCTTCCAGGGTTGCACCCCGCCGGGCACGAGCGCGGCCCAGTTGGGGTGTTCCGGCGGTTCGGGGATCATGGCCAGAGGCTAGCGCAGAGGCCCGGCCCCGCTAGACTGCTCCGCGTGATCGTCAAGTACGGCGGCAACGCCATGAAAAGCCCCGAACTGCGCCGCGCCGTCGCCCGCGAGATCGCGGCCCTCCGCGCCGAGGTACCCGTCGTGGTCGTCCACGGGGGCGGCCCGGCCATCGAGCGCGAGCTGGGGGCACGCGGGATTCCCTCCGAGTTCCGGGCCGGGCTGCGGGTCACCTCGCCGGAAGCGATGGACGTGGTGGAGATGGCCCTGGGCCAGCTGGGCAAGCAGCTCAGCCAGGAGATCGGCGGCGCGGTCGGCCTGATGGGCCGCGACAGCGAACTGCTGCGGGCCGAGGTGCTCGACCCCGCGCTGGGGCGGGTGGGCCGGGTGACCGGGGTGAATGCTGACCTGCTGCGGACTTTACTCGGGGCCGGACTCACCCCGGTGGTGGGCTGCGTGGCGGTCGGGCCGGACGGCGGGGCGCTGAACGTCAACGCGGACACGGCGGCGGGGGCAGTCGCCGGGGCGCTGGGCGAGGGCATCGTCTTCCTGACCGATGTGGACGGCATCTACCGGGCCTACCCCGATCCGGGGAGCCTCGCCGGGCACCTCACCCGCGCCGAGGCGGAGACCGGGATCGCGGAGGGCTGGATCGCGGGCGGCATGATTCCCAAGGTGCGGGCGGCGCTGGAGGCGCTGGAGGCCGGAGCCCCCTTCGCGGTGATCGCCAGCGGGATGCGGGAGGGCGTGCTCGCGGCGGCCGTGCGGGGCGAGGCGGGCACGCGGCTGACGCCCTGAGCGGCCTCAGCGGACCCGGCTGAAGATCAGCGTGTCCCGCAGTTGCGTGGGGTCATCGGCCGCCACGTCGTCGTTCTTCAGGGTCGCGTCCAGCGCATAGCCCAGGGCGCGGGGAATGCGGGCGCTGCGCTCGTTGCGGGCGTCCGTGCGGAGTTCCAGGCGGCGAAAGCCCAGGCCGCCGTCCTCCTGCGGGCGCAGGGCGAAGTCGGTCAGGGCACGGGCCACCTCGGTCGCGTAGCCCTGCCCGGCGTGCGGCGTGGCGATCCAGTACCCGATCTCGCCCCGGGGGACGCGCCAGTCCAGCGCGTGGTAGCCGCTGCTGCCGATCAGTTCGCGCCCGTCCGCGCTCCAGACGTGCAGCCGCAGGTTCTCGCCCGCCGCATACGCTTCGGCCGCACGGGTCAGGTTCTCCACCGTCCCGGCGAGGTCCGGTGGGTCCTGCGCCCAGACCATCCAGCGCCGCAGCTCGGGGAGGGACGCCTGAATCGCGGCGTGAACCGCCGGGGCGTCGCCCGGGTGGGGCGGGCGCAGGAGCAGGCGGGGAGTTCGCAGTTCGCTGGGGAGAATCGGAGGCTTCACGGAATCAGCGCCTCCAGCTGCGCCAGCCGGTCGCGCAGCGTGTCCCCATCCGGCGCGACGAGGTTCACGTGTCCCACCTTGCGCCCCGGCCGGGTGGCCTTGTGGTAGAGGTGGACGCGGGTGCCCGGCAGCGCGTCCACCGCCGCCCAGTCGGGCTCCCGTCCGCCTGGGGTGCCCACCACGTTCACCATCGCCGTGGGGTGGAGGGGGGCCCAGTCGGTCAGCCCCAGGCCCAGCACCGCCCGCACCTGCGCCCCGAACTGGCTGACCCCGCCCCCGTCCTGGGTGAGGTGCCCGGAGTTGTGGACACGTGGGGCGACCTCGTTCGCCAGCAGCTCACCGCCCGGCAGCGCGAAGAACTCCAGGGTCAGCAGCCCTTCCAGGCCCCAGGCCCCGGCCACTGCTCCGGCCAGGGCGCGGGCCTGCGCTTCGGTCCCGGCGGGCACGGCGGCGGGCCAGACGCTCGTCCGTAGGATTCCGTCCCGGTGGACGTTCTCGACGAGCGGCCCGAACGCCACCTCGCCCGCCGCGTTGCGGGCCACCGCGAGGCTGACCTCGCGTTCGAAGGGCACCAGTCCCTCCAGCACGCCGGGCACGCTCCCCAGCTCGGCCCAGGCCGCCCGCAGTTCCGCCCCGCTGCCCACCCGGCGCTGCCCCTTGCCGTCGTAGCCGAGTTCGGAGGTCTTCAGCAGGCCCCGCCCGCCCACGGCCTCCAGCGCCCCGGCGAGATCATCTTCCCCGCGCACCTCCACGAAGGGCGCGGTGGGCACCCCTGCCGCCCGCAACGCCTCCTTCTCGCGGGCGCGGTGCCTGGAGCGGGCCAGCACGGCGCCGCCGGGCCGCACCGGAACGCGGCCCTCCAGCGCGGCGAGGGCCTCCACGGGCACATTCTCGAACTCCAGGGTCACCGCGTCGCAGGCGGCCAGCCGCTCCAGCCCGGCGGGATCGGTGTAGGGGGCCTGGAGGTGCTCGGCGCACAGCCGGGCGGGGGCCTGGGGGTCGGGTTCCAGCACGACGCAGCGCACGCCGAGGGGCAGGGCGGCCAGGGCCAGCATCTGCGCGAGCTGCCCGCCGCCCAGGATGCCCAGGGTCCGGCCCGGAGCGCTCACTGTGCCCCCGCCTGCGGATGGCCGTCGAAGTGGGGGTTGTCCAGCACCGCCTGCGTCTGCGCCGCGCGGAAGGCGTCCAGCCGCGCCCGCACCCCCTCGTCGGTGGTGGCGAGCAGCGCCGCGGCGAACAGGGCCGCGTTCCTCGCCCCCGCCTCCCCGATGGCAAAGGTCGCCACGGGCACCCCGGCGGGCATCTGCACGATGCTCAGGAGGCTGTCTTTGCCCGACAGCGCCCGGCTCTGCACCGGCACCCCCAGCACCGGCACCCGCGTGAAGGCCGCCAGCATCCCCGGCAGGTGCGCCGCGCCCCCCGCCCCGGCGATGATGCAGCCCAGGTTCAGGCGCTCGGCCCGCGCCGCGTAGGATGCCAGCAGCCCCGGCGTGCGGTGCGCCGAGAGCACCCGGACCTCGTAGGGCACCCCCAGCCGGGCGAGCAGCTCCAGCGCTCCCTCCATCGTCCCGAAGTCGCTGCGCGACCCCATCACCACGCCCACGCGGGGCCGCTGCCCCGTCTCGCCTGTCGCCGGAAGGTCCGTCACGGGAGGCATGGTATCCGGCCTATCCTGCCCCATGCGCGTACAGGACCTGAACTGGGAGGGTGTGGAAGCTTACCTCCGCCGCGACGACCGCGCCGTGCTCCCGCTGGGCTGCACCGAGCAGCACGCCCGCCTCAGCCTCGCCACCGACAGCCTGCTGGCCGAGCGGGTGAGCGTGGAGGCTGCCGACCCCCTCGGCATTCCGGTCTTCCCCGCCTTGCCCTACGGCATCACGCCGACCTTCACGGCGTACCCCGGCACCGTCAGCCTGCGGGTGAGCACCTACCTCGCCCTGCTGGACGACCTGCTGTCCGGGCTGCACGCGCAGGGCTTCCGGCGCCTGCTGATCGTGAACGGGCACGGCGGCAACAGCCCCGGCCAGGGCTGGCTGGGCGAATGGCTCGCACGGCACCCGGACGCGCGGGTGCAGTGGCACAACTGGTGGAACGCCCCGCGCACCTGGGCGGCGGTGCAGGCCACCGACCCCCTTGCCAGCCACGCGAGCTGGATGGAGAACTTCCCCTGGACCCGGCTGGAGGATGTGAGCGTTTCTGCCGAGCGCAAGCCGGTGGTGGACCTCGCCCGGATGCGGCAGCTTCCCCCGGCAGAGGTGCGGGCGCTGCTGGGCGACGGCAACTTCGGCGGCCTGCCGCAGCGCCCCGACGCCGAGATGGAGGCGATCTGGCGGGAGGCGGTGCGGGAGACGCGCGACCTGCTGGAAGGGGGCTGGGCCCCCTGACCGGCACGGGCGCTACCCTCCCCCCATGAGGCCCGACTACGACTGGCTGTATGCCCGCACCCGCGCGGGCCGCGAGCGGGGACCGGGGGGAGCGCGGGCGCTGCTGGACCGCCTGGGGCACCCCGACGCCGTCTTCGGTGCGGTGCGGGTCGTCGGCACCAACGGCAAGGGCAGCACCTGCGCGATGCTGGAGGCTGGGCTGCTGGCCGCCGGGGTTCGCGTGGGCCGCTTCACCAGCCCGCACCTCCAGCGCTACGAGGAACGCGTCCGGGTGGGAGGAGAGGAACTGGACCCCGCCCGCACCGCCGCCTTTATCGAATGGGCGAAGGTCCACGTGCCGGACGCGGCCTTCTTCGACCTCACCCTGGCGCTGGCGTGTCAGGTTTTCGCCCAAGACGGGGTGGAGATCGCCGTGATGGAAGCTGGAGTGGGCGGAGCCTCCGACGCGATGGCGGCGCTGACGGACGTGCGGGCCGTGGCGCTGACGAACGTGGCGCTGGACCACGTCGCCACCCTGGGGCCGACCCTGGCGGACATCGCCCGCGACAAGGCGGGAGCCGCGCGGCCCGGCGTGCCTTTCCTGACCACCGCGACGGGCGAGGCCCTGGGGGTCGTGCGCGAGGTGTCAGGAGAAGTTGGCGCCCCCCTCCTCACGCCCGACACCCACCCCGAGCTTTTCGCCCTGCCGCATCCGCCTCGCCTGCCCGGGCCGCACCAGCACGCCAACGCGGCTCTCGCGGCGGTCACCCTGCGAACGCTGGGGCACCCGGAGGGCGTGGAGGCCGCCCTGAACGCCACCTTTCCCGCCCGCCTGGAACGCTTCGAGATCGGGGGCAAGACCGTCTGGGTGGACGGGGCGCATAACCCCCACGCGGCCCTGGCCCTCGCGGCCAGTCTGCCAGGAGGCGCGGACGTGCTGCTCTTCGGCGGCCTGGCCCGCAAGGACACGGCGGCCACGCTGGAGCCTTTGCTGGGGCTGGCCCCGAGCCGCGTCTTCACGTCCCCCGGCGATCCGGCCGCCCCCCCGGAGGAGTTGAGGGCCCACTACGGCGGCGCGGCCGTGCCCAACGTGGCGGAGGCCCTGGCCCTGGCTCTGGCCCAGACGCCGCCCGGCGGCACGCTGCTGGTGGCGGGCAGCCTCTATCTGGCGGGGGCGGTGCGCGGCCTGCTTGACAGCGGGCGGGCGGGCGGTTAGACTCCTTTCCGCTCTGGGTCGTTAGCTCAATTGGCAGAGCAGCTGACTCTTAAGATGCCCTCGCCCGAGCACGTGCTGACTCGGGTTTTTGCTGTTTTCTTCGCGGTTCCAGGTGAGCGATTGGCAACAATCGTTCACTGCTCAAATCCCCAGTGGCAAGGGGGGTGGGCATGGAGTTGATGACGCTGCACGAGATGCACGCGCGGCACCTGCGGGCGCTGCGGCGCTCACCGGAGACAGTCAGGTTCTACCGGCAGGCCGTGCTGGACCTGGAACGGTTTATGCAGTCGCAGGGGATGGATCCCAAAGCCGAGCTGGTCACGCGAGCGGTCCTGATCGAGTGCCAGGGGGCGATGCAGGCCCGGGATCTCAAGCCCGGCGCGGTGCATGCCTTCATGCGGGGTCTCAGGGCCCTCTTTCGCTGGGCCGTCGACGAGGACCTGATCACGCGTGACCCCACGCTGAAGCTCAAGCTGCCATCGATCGGCGGCGACGTGCCGCCAGCCATCCAGCCAGATGAGGTCTCCCGCTGCCTGAAGGCCGTGCAGGGCATGCCCTTCCCGGCGAGGAACACCGCCATCCTGATGCTGATGTATGACACAGGACTCCGACTGGGCGAGGTCATCGGGCTGAACTCGGACGATGTGGACATGACGGCCGGTGTCATGCGGGTGCGCGCCGAGACCTCGAAGGTGGACGCTCAGCGGACGGTGCCGCTGGGCATCAAGAGTGCCAAGGCCCTGGCGAAATACGAGCGGCTGGAACGCCGGCCACTGCTGCCTCACGTGCCCACGCTGTTCATCGCGCGCGGCGGGGCACCCCTGACCAAGTCTGGTCTTAGCCAGCTGCTCAACCGGGTGGCAGAGGAGGCTGGGCTGCCCAGGGACCACGTGGCTCCTCACGCGTGGCGGCGCGGCTTCGCGGTGCAATACCTGCGTAACGGGGGAGACATGTTCTCGCTGCAGCAGATCCTGGGGCACACCGACCTGTCGATGACCCGCCGCTACGTCAAGTATCTGCCCAACGACATCCAGGTTCAGCACCTGCGCGCAAGCCCGGCGGACCGGCTGTGACCCCCAGCCCCCGATAGGAAGAAGGCACGGAGACATGCACACGGAGGTGGGGCATGGAAACAAACAACCAGCAGGATCCGGACGCAACACAGATAGAGCAGTGGGTTCAGCAGATCGAACGCGTGGACGGAGTCACGAGCGCCGTGTTGGAGAATCTGCCTACGTCTGAGCCCCTCGAACCGGGAGAGTGGATCATGCTCGGGGTGACGCCAGACGGGGTGTCCGAGGAGCATGTGGATGCTGCTATTGACGCGATGCACCAGCTCAAGAGGGTGGACCCCGAGCTGGTGCGGCCATACATCCCTCGCATGGTGGGCAACAAAGCTCCGTGCGTGTGTATCGCGTCGTTCAAGGGTCGTGTGCGTCCTGCGCCCGAGGGTCTGTGGCGGATGTTGGTCGAAGCGGATGAGCAGGTCAGACGCGAGGAGCGGATACGGGACGGAAAGCTGCCGCTCAACTGAGTAGCCCCCCTCGCACGCGGCTGGTCGAGAGCCTAGAGCCCCCGCACTTGAGCCAGGAGCCGCGTCGCAGTAGGATCCCCAGCCGTCCCCCTCTCAGCCAACGCGGTCCGCAACTGCTGGTGCACCTCCTCGCGCAGGTCATCCGCCCACGGTCCCTGAGCATCGGCGAGGAACGCGCCCCGGATGGTCAGCTCCCCGCTCTGCCGCACGTCTGGAGCCGGGAACAGTCCCCCAGGTAGCCAGGCCGTGCGGATTTCTAGCAGGGGATGGAGGCTGTAAATGCCGCTCGAGACCGGGACAGGATCAGCCTCGGGTGGCAGCAGCTCATCCAGCGCCACCCGCAGGTGCTTCAGTGTCTTCTTGAACAGGTCGACCGTGAGTTTGTCCGGAATCCCTTCCCACAGCCCTGCCAGAAGGTCCCGACGTCGAGCTGGGCCGTTCAGGGCCAGGAAGGCAAGCAATTCCGCCGCACGCCTGGTCTTGAAGGCGACCCGTCTGCTGGGGCCGTGAACCTCGATCGGGCCGAACAGCTCCAGCCGCAGTGGAATCTGTCCAGCAGGGCGCGACTGGGCAAACACCTGGGTCACCCGCTCCGCCCACTCCGGCTGAGTGCCGAGCCAACTCAGAAACGGCCGCAGAGCCAAGGCGTCGGTGAGCAGGGGAGCGTCCGTGAGGGTGAGCGCCTGAGCCAGTGCGTCCAGGTCAGGCGACTGGCCTTCTCGGTACGCGATGGCCGCGAGGTAGGCATGCGCTCGTGCCTGATCCCAGGCTGGCAAGTCGGGCGTGAGACTGGCTTCTAACAGCGCCTTTGCCCTCTCTATCTGTCCTGTGACGTAGGCCAGCACGGCGGCGGTGAGATCCAAGGCGGCGACGTTGGCTGGGTCGTCAGAGCGCATTGCCTGGGCTTCGCGGAGTCGCTGCTGGGCCTCCTCTAGCTGTCCGTCGAGAGCGAGCCGCTCGGCTTCGATCAGCAGGGCCACGAGTTCGTCTCCGGGGAGATGAGCCTCTGCCAGGAGCTCGGAGGCACGCCGCGCAGTGACGAGAGCCTCGCTGTGCAGGCCGGAGTGGTGCTGCACGATGGCCCGGCTGAGGGCAATCCAGGCGTGGTGGATCAGGGTGGTCTCGGGCAGGGCGTCGGCCTCATCCAGCAGTTGAAACGCCTCCACTGGACGCCCTCGGCCGGCGAGAGACTGCGCGTAGTTGTTCAGCAGGGTCGCAAGCAGCCGGGTCTGCGAGATACGGCGGAACAGCTGGGCACCCCGCTGATAGTGGACCTCGGCGGTATCCCAGTCGCCCAGGTCCTCGTGGGCATAGGCCAGGGTCGCGTGGGCCGAGGCGGTAAACGAGACGTTCCCCTGGCGCTGGGCCTCTTCCAACAGATCCTGGGCTGCGGCGAGATGTTCCTCGTGCCGCGCGAGGTAGCTCAGGCACATGCTTTTCTGATGGGTCAGCCGGAGCCGGTCCAGGCCGGTTGCCCCAGCTTTGAGGCCCTGTTCGACGACTTGAAGGGCTAGCGCGTAATGCCCGTCATATTGCAGGGCGTAGCTGAGCGTGTGCAGCAGGCGTGGGTTGTGCTCGCCGGCATCATAGGCAGCCTGCACCTCATGGCGGGCAGTTGCGGCCTGTTCACGGGGGGCGCTGACCATCACGCTGATCCAGTAGGCGGCGCGTGCGCGGGGTCCGACCTGTTGAGGAAGGAGGGTCTCTATCGTGTGCTGTGCGAGTTCGTGCTCGCTCGCGTTGATGCGGTCACTGAGCCAGTCCTCCAGCAGCAGGTCGGCGGCCTCAGCGTCCCCGATGTCGTGGAGGAGTGCTACAGCCCGTCTGATGTCGCCCTGCTGATGGGCCTCACGGCTGGCGCGGCGGGCGGCTTCGCGGTAGACGTGGGGCTGTTCGGTGGCCAATCGCTGGGTGAGCTGGGTTCGTAGCGACTCAGGCACCTCTACTGTCCCGTCTGGGCTCGGGGTCAGATGCAGGGTTGTGATGACGGCCTGCCACCAGCCGTCGGGGAGATCAGGCGCGACCTGCAATGACCGGACAGGGTGCCACACACGCTCAAAGGCGAGGGGGAGCAGGGCAAGCTGGAGGGCGCCGGGCAGGGCTGCAAACGCCGACGCGTCCTCTACCGGGGGCATGGGCTGAGGCTACCCGGTTTTCCCCCCTTTTTCCCCCTGATGTGCCTACGCTGAGTGGGACATGAAGAAAACCATTTTAGGGCTGACAGCTTTGATTCTCACTGGGACAGCCGCAGCGCAGTCAACCTGGACTTACAGCAACAATAACTGGCGAGCTACCTTCCAGGGCTGCGTCCGAGTTTCTGCGAGCAGCACTGAAGTTCGGTGTAGCTTTACTGATACTTACGTTGGGCCAGACAGCACAAGAGATGGCAGTTGGCAGCCTGACAGGGTTATTGCTGTTCTCAATGGTGGGATGCAAGTCAAAGGCTCAACCATCACCGTAGCGGGAAAGAGCTCCAACGGTTATCAGGAACAGGTAGCATACAAGGACTTGCCCATCAATGTAATAGTCAACATGACTATCCCTGTTAATATCTCCACCGTCGCACGTCTCAATTACTTTGATCACGTCCTGAGTAACGTTTCAATCCGTCTTCAGGGACAGGCCGCTACGGCCACTCCCGCCCCTGCCAACACGGGCAACTACAACGCCGTGATGACCAACTGCAAGGCTGGCGCGAACGGCACGCTGACCTGCACGGCGACCCTTACCCCCCGCCGCTGACCTGCTGTTGAGTTCGAAGGAGCGCCCATGAAGAAGATCCTCTTCATCCTGCCCATGCTGGCCCTGGCAGCCTGCGGCGGCGGCGGCATCGGCGGACCTGGCACCGGCGGCGGCACCAATCCTGCGCCGCCCGCGCCCCCCGCACCCACCGCCATCTTCATCCCCCAGGTCGGCGCGGCTGTGGGCAGCGGCGACGGCAGCAAGCTGGGCACCGTCTACGTCTCGCCCAACACCCAGGAAGTCGCCCTGATGCAGTTTGTCAACGAGGTGCGCACCAAGGGAACCATCAACGGCGTCCCGGCCCTGAAAGGCACCTGCGTCGACGGCACCTTCACGCCAGGCACCTTGAGCGAGCTGACCTACAACGGCGTGCTCGCCTACGCGGCCAGGAAGCACGCGACCTACAACGGCACCTACGGCTATGAAGCACACGCTGAGACCCAGCCGACACATCCGAACTTCTACGGGACGACCTCCAAAGAGCGGGTCGAGCGCGCCTACAGGGACTTGACCGGTCAAAACATCGCCTTCACCTGGGGCCAGGAGAATGCTGGCTTCGGCTATTCCAAGGCCGCCGACATGATGCACGCCTGGATCGAGAGCCCTGGCCACTGCCGAGGCATCATGGAGCCTGGAAACCGCACCATGGGCATGGGCTATCACACCGGTCCCTCGACGGTCAGCTATCCCGCTCCAGGCGTCTCCCTGGGCCCCAACACCTGGGTCCAGCTGTTTGGCAAGTAGGCCCCCCACCGCCGTCCCCACCCCCGCTGCTCCGCCTTCCCGCCCAGGAAGGCGGAGCAGCTGCCTTGCCCCCTCTCCCAACACGAAAGACCCCCATGCCCAATCCCCTGCCTCACGCCGCCAGCCCTGACCGCCCCCTTCCCCTGCACGCCCCCGCACGCGGCCTGCAGGTCCATGCGGGCCCGCCCCTGCTCGCTCCCACGCCCCTGAAACGCGCCTGGATGATGTCCGGCGCGCCGCTGTCACAGAGTCCCGAGCACCTGCGCCGGCTTCACGGGGCCGGGGCCCTGCTGAGGCTGACTTCCGAAGCAGGCAACGCGGAGGCCCTGGGCCTCTCGGCGCTCAGTCAGGCGATCTGCCGCGCAGCGGTGCGCTCACCCGAAACGCTCGACCTGTGGCGCGACCCCGGGGTCCGAGAGACGCTCGGCGAACTGCTGGATGACGCGCAGGGGCAGATGAGGCTCGTGCGGGGCCGGGACATCGGCGCGGCCTACCTCGAGCGCAAACTCAGCTGCGTGCACGCCGGCAGCCTCGGCGCGCGCTTTCTGGGCATCTATGCCCACAACCCGGGGCACGCGCTGCTGACCTGCCGTGCGGCGGGCGGAGAACTGACCGGCCGGGTGCGTTCGCCTGGGCAGGGTGGTGTTCGCGCCGTACGGCGCGAACACCACCCTGCCCAGGCGAACGCACCCGGCCGGTCAGTTCTCCGCCCGCCGCACGGCAGGTCAGCAGCGCGTGCCCCGGGTTGTGGGCATAGATGCCCAGAAAGCGCGNCTTCTGCTCCCGCTACGGCTACCGGCTCACGCCCAATGCCGTGGCTATCCTGCGGACCCAGGTCCATGGGATGGCTGACCGGGGCGAGACGGCGGGCAGCAACGGGCGCGCGATGCGCCAGCTGTTCGAGCAGGCACTCATCCGGCAGGCGCGCCGGCTCTCGGGACTGCCTGCGTCGGCGGGGGTGCTGAGTGAGCTGACGGAAGTAGACGTGGAGGCGATGGGGGCAGTCATGGGGCTGGAGGCGTAGGCAAGTTACGCCACGGGTTCGGCAAGTCGCACGAGGCGACCCTTCTTGTTCCCTAGCGCCAGTGCGCCTTGCCGGGGCCGCATGACGAAGAGGAGTTCACTGACTCCTGCCGGGTCAGGCGGGTGCCCTGGCCCTTCTTCTTGCCGCCCAAGGTGCTGAACGAGCCATGCATCTTCTTCAGGATCTCGACGTCATAGAAGCGCCGGGCCAGTTGGTCGACGAGTTCTCCGGACAAGCCATTGCTGCACCATGGCACCCGTGCCGGCCAGCGTCTCGATCAAAACCTCAAGTTCGGCCTGGGCATGGCGCACGACACTGAACAGAGATGCCGGGCCGCGTCTGTCTGCCCGCCGGCGCAGGTCGCTCAAGCCCAGGCTGGGGCAGGAGCCAGGGTCGGGTTTGGTCGCAGCGTGTACCACGCTGCGACTTCTCGAGGTAAAGAGGCCCTGGCCCCAGCTGAGGCACACACGATTCGGTGCCGTGCACTGCGCACCGCCGCAGTTGTTCGAGGGCGGGCAGCAACTCTCTGCAGACTCGGACGCGGACGCGCTGAGGGCGTGACAGAGTGACCCGTATGCACCTGAGCTGGAATGAGATTCGCACCCGCGCTGCCGGGTTCGCCCGCGAGTGGCAGGACGCCACTCAAGAGAACGCGGAGGCCCAGACGTTCTGGAATGAGTTCTTGCAGGTGTTCGGCATCACCCGCCGGCGCGTGGCGAGCTTCGAGCGCCGGGTGGACGGGCTGAGCAGTGCCAGCGGCCGGGGCCGGATTGACCTGCTGTGGCCCGGCACGTTCATGGCCGAGCACAAGAGCAAGGGCCGCGACCTGGGCGAGGCGACCGTGCAGGCGCTGGAATACGTGGATGCCCTGGAGGCGCACGAGCGCCCGCGTTGGGTAGCACTGTCAGACTTCGAGCGCGTCCGGCTTCACGAGGTGGCGACCGGGGAGGCCCAGGAGTTCTCTCTTTCCGAGCTGCCCCAGCGCGTGGAGCACTTCGCATTCCTGATCGGCCGGCAGCTGCGCCACCAGGTCCCCAGCGACCCCGTGAACGTGAAGGCTGCCCAGGAGATGGCGCGCCTTCACGACCTGCTGGAGAAGAGCGGCTATCAGGGCCACGACCTGGAATTGCTCCTGGTCAGAATGTTATTCCTGCTGTTTGGCGATGACACCGGCCTCTGGGATGAGTCCGGGCTGTTCTACGACGTGCTGGCCGACCATACCCGCAGCGACGGCGAGGACCTGGGCGCGACCCTGGCCCGGCTGTTCCAGACACTGGACACGCCCCGCGAGCGCCGGCAGGCTGGCCTGCCCGCCTGGCTGGCTGCGTTCCCGTATGTCAACGGCGAGCTGTTCCGCGAGCGCCTGGACCTGGCCGAGTTCTCGCCGGAGATGCGCCAGATGCTGCTCGACGCCTCGGCGCTCGACTGGGGGGCCGTGTCCCCCGCCATTTTCGGCAGCATGTTCCAGGCCGTTATGGACCCGGAGGAGCGCCGGAACCTCGGCGCCCACTACACCAGCGAGGAGAACATTCTCAAGGCGCTGGGGCCGCTGTTCCTCGACGACCTCCAAGCCCGTCGCAAGGCCGCGCGCGGCGACCGCCGCCGGCTCCAGGCGTTCCTCGATTATCTGCCCACCCTGCGCTTCCTCGACCCGGCTTGTGGCTCCGGCAATTTCCTTCTGGTCGGCTACCGTGAGCTGCGCTGGTTGGAACTCGGCGCCCTGGTGGAGCTACTGGCCCTGGAGGGGCGCAGCGCCGGCGGCCAGGTGCTGCTGGACATCTCCTACCGGCTGCGCGTCAGCGTCGAGCAGTTCTACGGCATCGAATACGACGAGTTCCCCTCGCAGATTGCCAGGGTTGCCCTGTGGCTGGCAGACCACCAGATGAACGTTGAGGCCAGCCGCCTGCTGGGGCAGAACTTCGTCAACCTGCCACTGACGCAGGCGGCCCACATCCGGCACGGGGACGCCCTGGAGGTGGACTGGGCCGAGCACCTGAGTCTGGCTCAGGACGCTCCCAATCTGGGCGCGCTATTCGTCATGGGAAACCCCCCTTTCATCGGCAGCTACCTCATGTCGCCAGAGCAGAAACGGCAGATGCTGGCGCTGTTTGCCGGCAACAAGGAGGCCGGGGTGCTGGACTACGTGGCCGCCTGGTATCTCAAAAGCGCCCAGCTGCTGCGGCACTTGGACAAGACCGGGCCGCATCTGCGGGCCGCTGCTTCGCTGGTCTCTACCAACAGCATCACGCAGGGCGAGCAGGTGCCGCCCCTCTGGACTGAGCTGCTGGAGAACTCCGAGAACGTCATCACCGCAGCGCACCAGACCTTCGCCTGGACGAACGAGGCCCCCGGCCGGGCGGCCGTGCATTGCGTCATCATCCAGCTGGAGCCGGCTGGCAGGGCACCGGCGCAGCGCCGGCTGTTCAGCTACGCCAGTCCGAAGGGGCTGCCCACGGAGCACGCTGCCCAGAGAATCAGCCCCTACCTCATCGAAGGGCCGGAAATCATCGTCAGGAAGCAGCGCGAGCCGCTGGTGCCAGGGGTGCCGCCGCTGGTCTACGGCAACAAACCGGTTGATGGAGGGCATTTAATTTTCCACAGCCAGGCAGAGCTGGACGGGTTCCTAGCTGCCGAGCCGGGCGCGGCGAAGTTCATCAAGCGGATGCTCGACGCCCAGGATTTCCTGCGGGGCCAGACGCGCTGGTGCCTGTGGCTGGTGGGCGCCACGCCCGCCGAGTTGCAAAAGCTGCCCCGTGTCATGGAGCGCGTGCGGAAGGTCAAGGAGGCGCGTGAGGGCAGCAAATCGCCCATCATTCAGAGGTTCGCAGAGATCCCCAGCCTCTTCACGCAGCGGCCCCATGTGGATACGACCTACTGGAGTGCCCCCCGAAAACTGGACGGTCAGGACTAGAGACTCAGG